>NZ_AZEU01000246.1 GCF_001435035.1 Lacticaseibacillus manihotivorans DSM 13343 = JCM 12514 | reverse complement strand
CCCCTCCTTGAACATCCGGTTTTGGACTTGGTTTCATAGAACTTTAGACGTTACCAGAATTGTGTTTAACCAACGCGACGTTGCATTGAGTTCTGCTTGGATCAACGCATGGCCGCGACGATGGGAATAAGTGGCGACAGCGGCAAAAGCATGGGTGAATTGTGATTGGAGTTGGACGAAGTTTTCCTTCGTACTATAAGGATCCCCACTGCCATGCGTCAACCATACCCGAGTATTGAATAAACGCCGAGTTGGTGCCATTGCTGAAATTGACACGGGATGAAGCAGGATCGCATCGCGCCAAGGGACGATTTGATGCAACATGGCAAAAGCGGCGATGTTGGCCCCGTTGGAGTAGCCAAGCACGATCGCGTGTTGTGGATCGCGATGATGCGAAGCTAACATCTGGGTCAGCTCGCCAGTCAGCCAAGTGGCTTGAATTTTGGCATCTTCAAGGTCAAAGCCACCATCCGCAGTGTGCGCAAAGTATCGCGTTTGATCATGTTCCACGACGCGTCCGCCTAACGCCAAGCGTGCAGCATTTGGCGCTAGAAATTTGGCAATGGGCATTAAGTCACGTTCTGAGCCGCCGGTGCCGTGCAATAAAATCAAGGTCGTGTCACTGTTGCCTGGCTCAAAAATCGTCATTTGACGTCACCTTCTTCAAAAGTTGGCAAGTTGGCCAGAATTTGTTCGCGCTGTGAGGTTAAAAAAGGCGGTAAAATCAAATGCTGTCCAGCTGTGTCCTCAGGCTCATCTTGGAAGAATCCCGGTCCTTTGGTCGCGATTTCAAACAAAAGTTGCGGACCAGGGCGAAAATAATCGGATTGAAAGTAAAACCGGTTGACGATCCCTGAGTGCGGCAGATTAAATTTGGCTAAGGCAGTTGTCCATTGTTGCAAGCTGGTGAGATCTTCAGTGATGAAAGCAACGTGATGCACCATCCCAAAACCCGCTTGCGTCAACGGTTCCGGTTTTGTCGCTAGGATCACTTGTTGACTGTGCCCGCCAATGCCTAGGGCAAATAACTGTTTTGACCCATCCGTCGCCAATAAATGACAGCCAAGCATGTCGGTTAAGACAAACGCCAGCCGGTCGGCATTGATCACGTTGATGGTGATCGGGCCTAAGCCTTTGATCGCCATATCCAAGGGCACTGAACTGTGCGTCCAAGGCTGACTGCGTGCTGGCGATGTCTCGTACCGATCTGAGATGAGTTGATAAACTTGGGCATCCGCGTCGTTAAATTCCAAACCGGCATCGCCAAATTGGGTCACCCGGGAAGATTCGATGCCGCTTGCGGCCAAGCGGTCAGCCCATTGCAATAAGGCGTCATCATTGGGAACGCGGAAACTGATTTTAGCGATCAGATTCGTCCCGCGAACTGCAGACTTTTGATGCGGGAAAAAGAAAAAGGTGAGATCAGTGCCTGGCGTGCCAACATCATCAGTGAAATAAAAGTGATACGTGTCGAGCTGATCTTGATTGACGGTTTGTTTGATCAATCGCAGGCCAAGCACTTGCGTCATCAACTGATAGGTGGCTTGCACATCACTGGCCATGGCGGTGACGTGATGCAAGCCGAGCAATGGGGGTAAAGGCATCGAGAAGACCTCCTTTTTTTCTTTAACTTAAGTGTACACGCTTATTTTCCAAAAGGCGATTTTCGAGCATGGCATCGGTGGGCAACGCCTTTTATCTTTGTTATAATAGGTTAGATATGCAAAGAAACGGAGGCCCATGTGTGGCAGTAATTAAACCAACGTGGCTGGTGCAAGCGGTGTATGGATTAACCCCTTCGCACTTGCAACAACAAGGCATCAAAGCGGTATTGTGTGACTTGGATAACACCTTGATCGCTTGGAACAATCCAGACGGCACCAAGCAACTGCATGACTGGCTCAATGAAATGCAACAAGCGGGCTTGATCGTGATGGTGGTGTCGAACAACAATCATGATCGCGTCAAGCGCGCGTTAGCCAAACTCGAATTACCTTTTGTCTCACGCGCCTTGAAACCCTTACCAGTAGGCATCAATCGGGCAATCAAGCAGCTCGGGTTAAAGCGTAGCGAAGTGGTGATGGTCGGCGATCAATTGTTGACCGATGTGTTAGCGGGCAATGTCGCGCGGATCAAAACGATCCTCGTGCAACCGCTGGTGGAAACCGATGCTTGGAACACGCGGATCACGCGCTTTTTTGAACGCGGGGCGTTTTGGTTGTTAGGCGGCAAAAGTCGCTTAACTTATAGGGAGGACATTAATGACTGAAGAATTGCGCTGTATTGGTTGCGGGGCTTTATTACAAACCGAAGATCCGCAGAAAGCGGGCTACTTGCCGGCCTCAAGCTTGGCGAAAATCCAAGCGGATCCAGATGCAGAAGTCTATTGCCAACGGTGCTTTCGCTTGCGGCATTACAACGAAGTCCAAGATGTTGAGTTAACTGATGACGACTTTTTGAACTTGTTGAATGCTTTAGGGCAAAGTGATGCGTTGATCGTCAATGTCGTGGACATTTTCGACTTCAACGGTTCTGTGATCCCCGGCTTACACCGCTTTGTCGGTGACAACCCAGTGATCCTCGTCGGCAATAAAGCAGACGTGCTGCCTAAATCCGTCAATCCGCGCAAGCTGACCAATTGGTTGACGCAAGCGGCGCATGCCCAAGGCTTACGGCCAGTGGCGACGATGCTCACTTCCGCCAAAAAAGGCAAAATGATTGATGAACTCCTCGATACCATTGAAAAGTATCGTGAAGGTCGCGATGTCTATGTCGTCGGCGTCACCAACACTGGTAAGTCGACGTTGATCAATCAAATCATCAAGCGCCTGACTGGGGTACAAGAATTGATCACCACCTCACGCTTCCCAGGCACGACGTTAGACCGGATCGAAATTCCATTATCTGATGGCAAAGCCTTGATCGACACCCCAGGGATCATTCATCGCGGGCAAATGGCGCATTATATCGATACCAAAGATTTGAACTTAGTGGCGCCAACTAAGCCGATCCGGCCGGCGGTTTATCAATTGAACCCAGGCCAAACGATTTTCTTAGCGGGTTTGGCACGCTTTGATTTCTTGCGCGGCAAACGGTCAGGCTTTACGATTTACGTCGACAACCAATTGCTTTTGCACCGCACGAAATTAGAAAATGCGGATGCTTTTTATGAAAAGCACAAAGCAGGATTACTGCAGCCACCGCGTCCCAACGCTGATTTTCCAGAACTCGTGCGCTTTGAATTCACCCCGAAGCAAAAATCCGACTTGGTTTTTGCCGGTCTCGGATGGATCGTGGTGCCAGCTGGTGTGACGGTGGCAGGTTGGGCCCCTAAAGGCGTCGATGTCTTGATTCGCAAAGCATTAGTTTAAAGGAGAATATGATGTTAACAGGGAAACAAAAGCGTTACTTACGCAGTTTAGCGATGACGCAAAAGCCATTGATCAATGTTGGCAAAAATGGCGTGTCGGAGACTTTCATCGATGGCGTCAAAGCCGCCCTTGAAGCGCGCGAAATGATCAAAATCAGTTTGTTGCCAGCCACTGAAGACACCCCAAAGTCTGTCGGCGAGGCTTTACAAGAGGCGATCCCAGGGATGGATATCGCCCAAACCATCGGCCGTTCCTTAGTGGTTTACAAGCGCGCCTTTGATCCAGAAAACCGCAAGCTTTCGGCGGAACTGGCCAAACTGTAGGCGAGCATCATGGGGACATTCATGAAAGCGACCACGTTGACGCATCCGGTGATCACCGCGCGTGAATCTGTGCAGATCTTAGGCCCACGCCGCAAACAAGTCGCCTTGTTTGGCGGGACTTTTAATCCGATTCACAACGGGCATTTGATCATGGCTGAAGCTGTGGGGACGCAACTAGGGTTGAAGCAAGTCTGCTTTATGCCAGACAACCAACCGCCACACGTCGATCATAAAGACGCCTTGCCTGCCAGTCAACGCTTAGCGATGTTGGAATTGGCGATCAAAGATAATCCGTTATTTGGGTTGGAGCTTTGTGAATTGGAACGCGGTGGGGTGAGTTACACTTACGACACCATGGTCGATTTGAAAAAATTACATCCCGATACCGATTACTTTTTCATCATCGGGGCGGATATGGTCGAATACTTGCCCAAGTGGTATCGCATCAATGACTTGGTGAAGTTAGTGACGTTTGTCGGCGTCAAACGGCCTGGTTATACGCCGGAAAGTCCTTACCCGATCGTGTGGGTGGATGCGCCGATCATTGAAATTTCCTCAACTCAGATTCGAGAACGAGTGGCCAGCGGTCAAAGCATTCGCTATTTGGTGCCTGATGCCGTGCGCCACTATATTAAGAAAGAAGGATTATATCTTGGCGACCATTGAATACCCGAGTCAATTGACCAACGGGCAGTCGCGGGCCAGCATTTTAGCCTTACTGCAAAATCGGTTAAGTCCTGAACGCTATCAACACTGCTTGCGCGTTGAGCAAACCGCGCGAGAATTGGCTGAACGCTTCGGCGAAGACGTCGATCGTGCCGGCCTGGCTGGATTGCTTCATGACTATGCCAAAGAAATCTCCAAAACCGATTACATCGATGTGATCAAACGCAACGGCTTTGATTTGGATCTTTTGCATTACAATCGCGGGATCTGGCATGGTATCGTTGGCACTTGGTTTATCAAACAAGAAGTCGGCGTCACCGATCATTTGGTGATTCAAGCCATTGAACATCACACCACTGGCGATCCGAACATGTCGACGCTCGATCAAATCATTTTTGTGGCGGATTTCATTGAACCTGAACGCAAATTAGAAGCTGAGGTCAAAGCCCGCGCTGCCGCGAAAACCAATATGCGCGAAGCCACGTTGATCGAACTGGAAAACACTTTGAGCTATTTGATCTCAAATCGCCAAATCGTGTATCCCAAAACTTTACTGACGTATAATGCATTTATTCAACCAAAGGAGTAATCCATGGATAAAACCCAATTACTAGAAACTATCGTCAAAGCCGCTGATGACAAGCGCGCCGAAGACATCGTCGCTTTAGATATGGAAGGCGTGTCTTTGTTGGCAGATTATTTTGTCATCATGAACGGGAATTCTGAACGCCAAGTCCAAGCCATTGTTGACGGGGTCGAAGATGCTGTGATGGCCGCTGGTGGCAACCAACCCCGTATCGAAGGCAAAAAAGGCTCTCGCTGGATGTTGATGGACTTCAACGACATCGTGGTGCATGTCTTTGTGCCAGAAGAACGCGAATTTTACAACTTGGAGAAGCTTTGGTCTGACGCGCCTTTAGTTGACGTGCAACAATGGGTCACTGACTAATGATTTATTCCAGTTTCGCGCAAGTCTATGACACCTTAATGGATGACTCGCTTTACTTGCGCTGGCGCGATTACGTGCAAAAACGCGTCCCTGCTCATGGGCAAAAATTATTAGAATTGGCTGGCGGCTCTGGTAGTTTGGCATTACTGCTGCAAGATGCCGGCTATGATGTCGCGTTGTTTGACTTGTCTAGCGAAATGCTTGATCTCGCCGAAGCCAAACTGGTCGATCAAAATAAGCAAATGCTGTTGATGCAAGGGGACATGCGCGAACTCGATGGCATTGAACCGGTGTCTGTGGTCACCTGCTTTGACGATTCGCTTTGCTACATGCCAGATCTTGAAAATGTCCGCAAAGTGTTTGCATCAGTTTATGGGGTGCTTGAAGCTGGTGGGGACTTTATGTTTGATGCGCATTCCTTGCATCAAATCGATGATGTCTTTCCCGGTTACATGTATAACTATCAAACTGAAGACTATGCGTTCATGTGGAGTAGTTATGCTGGCGACTTGCCACATACCGTCGAACATGATTTGACGTTTTTTGTTTACGATGAAGACCTCGATGCTTACCACCCGATGCAAGAAACTCATCACGAGCGGACTTATCCGATCGCAGACATCGTCGCGCAGTTGAAAGCAGTCGGCTTTGTTGAGATCGAAGTCTCAGCTGATTTTGGCGAAAAAGCGGTCGATGATCAGGACACGCGCTGGTTCTTCCACGCGAAAAAGGCGTAATCATGCAAGCAGTGGGGATGATCGCAGAATTTAATCCGCTGCATAATGGACATGTCTATGCACTCGCTGAAGCCCGGCGGCGTGCCAAGGCTGATGTTGTCGTCGTGGCCATGTCAGGTAACTTTGTTCAGCGTGGCGAACCGGCTATCCTAGATAAGTGGGCGCGCGCCAAAGCTGCGTTGCAATGCGGCGCTGACTTGGTGATCGAGTTGCCCGTGTTTGATGCGGTGCAAGCCGCCCCGCAATTTGCTACCGGTGGGGTCGCCATCATGCAAGCACTAGGGGTAACGCGTTTGGCCTTTGGCACCGAAGCCGCAGACGTGGATTATCAAGCTGCCGCTGAAAAGTTGCAAGCGGCCAAGTTAGATGAAGCGGGTTTTCAAGACTGCACACAAACTTATGCGACTCAGCTCAATCAACAATATCGCGCCGCAACTGGCCTAGACCTCGCCCAACCGAATTTGTTGTTAGGCATGAGCTATGCGCAAGCGAATTTGCGATTGCACGCTGGTTTGAAATTGTTGGCGATTCCGCGCGTCGGCGTCAAACATGATGCTGAACACGCCCAAGCGCAATTTGCCAGTGCCAGTCATTTGCGCGAGTTGATCGCTACGGGCCAATCGGTTGCTGATTGGATGCCGCAAGCCTCACTGGCAAGCCTAGATTCCCCACATTATACTTGGGCGCAATTGTTTCCTTATTTAAAATATCGCTTGTTGACGGCAAGCCTAGCTGAACTGGAACAGATCAGCGGCATGAGCGAAGGCTTGCAGTATCGCTTGAGCCAACAGATCGCCGAGGCGGGGTCGTTTGAAGCGTTTATGTCTGCAATCAAGTCCAAGCGCTATACTTATGCCAGGTTGCGCCGGTTATGCTTAAATGTCGTGTTGAACCTGACCCAAGCGCAAGTCGACGCCGCGCAACAAAACCGCTTTTTACATGTCTTAGGATTTACCAAAGCTGGGCAAGCGTACTTGCATCAAGTCAAAAAATCAGTTGGTTTACCTTTGATCGTGAAACCGACTGCTGCGCAATTAACGCCTAAAGGTTTGATGGCGACGCAACAACAAGCAGATAATCTGATCACTTTCCTCGGCGCACCTGACCAAAATTATGGTCGGGTCCCATATCGTTTCGATTAGGAGGTACTATGCTTAAATTTACTGTTGCCGATTTGGCAAAATATAAACACACCCCGATGCATGTTCAAGAAACTTTGGACGTGAAAGCAGACTTATTGGCGCGCGATCCTGAAATTTTAGACGCCACGCCAATGCAACTGGACGCATACTTAAGCGCCGATGATGGTGACTTTTTATTGTCTGCCACCATTAAAGGTGAACTCACCGTGCCGTCGACGCGGTCGTTGACCCCAGTGAAGTTGCCACTTGATTTCACTTTCAGCGAAATTTACGTGACTGATGACGCCGCTCGGGAAAAATATCAAGACGGCGAATTGGTGATCACCCTAGAAGATGATGAATTGGATCTCGGCGCTGCCGTTTTGGATCACATCGTCTTGAGCATTCCCATGAAGATCTTGACGCCGGAAGAAGAACAAGGCGCCAACATGCCCAAAGGCGAAGATTGGGAAGTAGTCTCAGAAGATGATTTTGCTGCCACCAAAGCCAAAGAAAATGAAAAGAATTCACCTTTTGCTGGACTCCAAGGGTTGTTTGACGACAACGACTCCGATCAAAAAGATTAATTTTCAGCAAGTCGCGTCAGGCCCAAGGGTCTGGCGTTTTTTATTGGCGCGATTTTTGGTGAATGCAGGTGCGATTTGATGCTGTGCTACTTTTAATCTGTGCTTAATTCTGCTACCATGAAAGGGTACGAAGTTGCGCTTTTTTGCGTATTAGGAGGCAATATTTAATGGATAAACCGACAATTGGCGTCATTGGCATGGCCGTGATGGGGAAAAACCTGGCTTTAAACATCGAAAGCCGCGGCTACACCGTCGCCATTTATAACCGTACCGCCAGCAAAACCGAAACTGTGGCCAAAGACCACGCAGATAAAAAATTAGTCCCAAGCTACACGATCGAAGACTTTGTGGCTAGTTTGGAAAAGCCTCGCCGTATCATTTTGATGGTCAAAGCTGGGGCCGGCACGGATGCCGTGATCGCCCAATTAGTGCCATTATTGGACAAAGGCGATATCTTGATCGATGGTGGGAACACCAACTTCCACGATACCCGTCGGCGCAACAAAGATCTTGCCAACTCCGGTATCAACTTCATCGGCATGGGCGTTTCCGGTGGTGAACTCGGGGCTTTGCAAGGCCCAAGTTTGATGCCAGGTGGCCAACGTGAAGCGTATGATTTAGTGGCACCAGTTTTAAACCAAATCGCAGCCAAAGTTGACGAAGATGGTTCTGCTTGTGTTGCTTACATCGGCCCAGACGGTGCGGGTCACTATGTCAAAATGGTCCACAACGGCATCGAATATGGCGATATGGAATTGATCGCCGAAGCTTATAACTTGTTGCGCAACTTTGTGGGCTTGGATATGGATGAAATCGCCAAAGTCTTTGCTGACTGGTCCAAAGGTGAATTGCATTCCTACTTGATTGACATTACCGCTGAGATCTTGACTCGCAAAGATGATCTCGGCTCCGACAAGCCGATCGTTGACGTGATCTTAGATCGTGCCGGCAACAAAGGCACTGGTAAGTGGAGCTCTCAATCCGCTGCTGAACTCGGTGTGCCACAATCTGTGATCACCGAATCCTTGTACGCGCGCTACATTTCCGCAATGAAAGACGAACGTGTCGCCGCAAGCAAAGTCTTGCCAAAGCCAGTTGGTAACGTCGCAGTCGGTGACAAAGCTGAAGCCATCGAAATGATCCGCAAAGCTTTGTACTTCTCCAAGTTGATGAGTTATGCGCAAGGCTTTGAACAAATGCGTGTCGCTTCTGAACATTACAATTGGGACTTGAACTACGGTGAAATCGCCTCGATTTGGCGTGCTGGTTGCATCATCCGCGCCCAATTCTTGCAAAACATCACCAACGCCTACGAAAAAGACCCAGCCTTGAAGAACTTGTTGCTTGATGACTACTTCATCGACATCACCAAGAACTATCAAGAAGCTGTGCGTGATTTAGTTGGCTTGGCTGCTAAAGCTGGCGTACCAGTGCCTGGCTTTATGGCGGCCATTTCTTACTACGATTCTTATCGCAGCGAAGTCTTGCCTGCTAACATGATCCAAGCCCAACGCGATTACTTCGGTGCCCACACTTATGAACGTACCGATCGCGACGGGATGTACCATTACACTTGGTATACTGAACAGTAAGATTTTTATACAAACAAAGCGGCGTGTGTGTGCGATAGATCAACGATCTGTCGGTGAACACATGCCGCTTTTTTGTATATTTCGGTACTATTTCGCCTGTGGATGCGGTACATTATGCGGTACCGGATTTTTTGTACCGACATTGTTTTTAAAACTTGATGATTGCTAAATTGGAATAGACCAGTGAAACAAGAAATAGTAAGCATCTATGATAAATTCAATTTGGTATAGGCCAACTCATTTTACCAGAATGTTTTCCTTTTCCTTGTGGCAAACACTCTTAAGAACAACTGTGATAGTCAGGTTAAAAAATCTATGTTACAATGGCACAAGCAACGTTTTGCATGAGAAAAGCAAGACGACGAGGCGCGACAAGATGAGAATTTTGTCATCGCCTCAAAATAGGTGAAAATGACAAAGGAGTCCAATCATGAGCCGAATTTTAATTATTGAAGATGAGAAAAACCTCGCGCGCTTCGTCGAACTGGAATTGAAGCACGAAGGTTACGAAACTGCTGTGCACTTTAATGGGCGTACAGGCCTTGAAGCAGCATTAAGCGAAGACTGGGATGCCATCTTGCTTGACTTGATGTTACCAGAATTGAATGGTTTGGAAGTTTGCCGCCGCGTACGCCAAACCAAAAACACGCCGATCATTATGATGACTGCCCGTGATTCTGTGATCGACCGCGTTTCTGGGTTAGACCATGGCGCCGATGACTATATCGTCAAGCCCTTCGCCATTGAAGAATTGCTGGCGCGTTTACGTGCTTTGCTGCGTCGTATCAGCATTGAAGGCGAACATAATGCCGCTAAGCAAACCACGTTGACTTATCGCGACTTGACCATTGAAAAAGAAAACCGCGTGGTCCGTCGTGGCGATGACATTATCGAATTGACTAAGCGTGAATACGAATTGCTGTTGACGTTAATGGAAAACATCAATGTGGTCTTAGCGCGTGATGTCTTGTTGTCCAAAGTTTGGGGCTACAACTCAGACGTTGAAACCAATGTCGTCGATGTTTATGTCCGCTACATTCGCAACAAGATCGATCGTGCCGGTGAGCCAAGTTATATCCAAACCGTTCGGGGAACCGGTTACGTCATGCGCTCGTGATTCCCGAACCGCAAACGAAACCTAGACGTCGCTTACCATTAGCGGTTAAGTGGACGGCAGTAGTTGGGGTGGGCATTTTCGTGACGTTTTTGGTGTTTTCGTTGGTGCTTTATGGCGCGACTGGTCGGATTTTGAGGTCGCAAGAACAGCGCACCTTACAAGATACCTTAAGCGCCGTTGAGCAGCGATTGTCCCCAATCGCCTCTAAGCTCACCGTGGATAATGTCACCCCACTGCTTGAAGTGGACGGCAGTGATTATCAAACTAGCGCCGGGACGGGTGTGTCGCTGGTTGGCGGCAATGATGAATCGGTTTTTGCGGATTCTGTCATTCAAAAGCTTTCCCGTGCTGACGTATCACTAGCAGTTTATAGTAACAAAGGCATCGAATTATACAGTACGCGCAGTGAAGATCAGCCTTTGGTGAAAACCAAAACCACCACGTACAAAATGATCAAAAAAGGTAGCTTCAACGGCATGATCGTTTCAGCGCCGATCGTTTCCAGCACTACTGGCAAACATCTCGGTTACGTGCAGATCACTGATCGCATGCAGGCAACACATGCGACGATGCGCCGGTTGATGAACATGATTTTGATCCTCAGCGGGGTGGCCTTATTGGTTTCCCTGTTGATGGGCTTTATCATGTCCCGTCGCTTCTTGAAGCCGATTCGCTCCATCACCAAAACCATTGCGGTGGTAAATGACGAACCACAATCGGACGTGCGGATCCCGCAACTCAAACAAAACGACGAACTCAGTGATTTAGTCAATGAGTTCAACGGGATGCTTGATCGCATCCAGCGCTTCATCGATCAACAAGCCGTGTTTGTCACCGATGTGTCGCATGAATTGCGGACGCCAGTGGCCATTTTGGAAGGGCATTTGCAGCTCTTGAATCGCTGGGGCAAAGATGATCCCGAAGTTTTGGATGAATCGTTGGCTGCCAGCTTGCAAGAAGTCACGCGCATGAAGTCTTTGATCCAAGAAATGTTGGATCTCACCCGTGCTGATCAAGTAGATGTCCAATTCCCCAATGCAGTGTTGGATCTCAACCAGCTCGTTGAACAAGTGGTCAATGATTTCACCATGATCCATCCTGATTTTGTGTTCATCTTGGATAATGACTTGCAAGGACCAGTTTGGGTGCGGATGTATCGCAACCATTTGGAACAAGTCTTGATCATCTTGTTAGACAATGCGGTTAAATATTCAACCACGCGCAAGGAAATTCATGTGTCTGCAGCGACCAATACCGATGGTGCGGCCATTGCCGTGCAAGACTTCGGTGAAGGCTTGTCCAATGAAGATCGCCAACGCGTTTTCAATCGCTTCTATCGTGTGGACAAAGCGCGTTCGCGTGAAAAAGGTGGCAATGGGTTAGGCTTATCGATCGCCCAACAGCTGATTGAAAGCTATCACGGTGAGATTTCGGTTGATTCTGCTTTAGGGCATGGGTCCAGTTTCCGCATCGATTTGCCAACCATTACGCCGGATGTGGCTGAGCATTTGCAAAGCATTGCCGATGCCCAAGCCCCGGAAAATCCTTTCAAAGATAGTCAGTTATAGCCTTAAGCCTCAACTCGATCATGAGTTGAGGCTTTTTGTTGTATTCGTTTTCTGTAATTCAGTGACCCACAAATGCCGAAATATTAGGCTTTTACTGGGATATTATGCGTAAACTATTCATCTTTTCTTGACATTGTTTTAAAAAAGTCGCATATTTAACTTCATGTTAACGGCATATACAATCTATGCCGTCAACACGATACCCCGTGAATGGTATCGACTAAAGAAAAGGAGTTGACAAGCAAGTGATCAAGCGAGAGTTGAAGCTGATCACCGCCCATAAGGGGTTAATGTGGGCGATGATCGCGGTGATTTTGATTCCATTTTTCTACTCGTTTTGCTTTTTGACGAGTGCGTGGGATCCTTATGGCAATACTGGCAAGATTCCAGTCGCTGTCGTGAATCTCGATGAGCCTGCCACTTTAGAGGGCAAAAAAATTCAAGCCGGGGCAGATACGGTGGCGCAACTGCATGACGATTCGCAATTGGAATGGCATTTCGTCAGTGCCGCTCAAGCTGCCAAAGGGCTTAAAGATAACAAATATTATACTGTGGTGACGATTCCCAAGGACTTTTCCAAGGATGCCGCAACAGTACTCGACGCTCAGCCCAAACAGATGAAACTTACATACGAAACCAATGGTTCATTGAACTATGTTTCTGAGATCATCAGTCAAGTGGGTGTCGATCGTTTAAATAGCAAAATCAAAGAACAACTCACCACGGCGTTTACCACTGAGTTGTTCAACAAAATCGGCACGATCGGTGGCAAGCTCAAAACTGCTGCCACCGGGGCCAAGAAACTCGATAACGGGATTTTACAGTACACAGATGGCGTCACCAAAGTTGATGGTGGCTTAACTACCTTGAACGATTCCGTCCCTGAATTATCGAGCGGGGTGCAACAACTCGCAGATGGTGGTAATAAACTCAACACCGGTGTTGGCCAATTGCAAGCCAAAGTGCCGGAATTAACCAATGGGGTGTCACAATTAACTGCTGGTGGTTCACAGTTATACACGGGCTTGGGGCAATTGCAAGCGAGCGTGCCCGCATTATCCAGCGGAGTCTCGCAACTGACAGCAGGCGGTACGCAATTGTATAACGGCTTAGGTCAATTGCAAGCTAAAGTGCCTGCATTGACCAGCGGAGTCTCGCAACTGACAGCAGGCGGCACACAATTGTATAACGGTTTAGGTCAACTACAAGGCAAAATTCCTGCATTGACCAGTGGTGTCTCACAACTCAACACTGGGGCCGCGCAGGTATACGCTGGAGAAATTCAAGAAACTGACGGTTTAAGTCAGCTCCAAGATAAAATTCCTGCTTTGTCCGATGGCGTTTTACAACTGACCCAAGGCAGTACAGATCTCTATAATGGTGAACTTCAAGAAACTGCGGGTTTAAGTGATTTAAATGCCCAAGTGCCAGTGTTGTCTGACGGTATCATCAAACTGACTGCCGGTGGTGTGAAGTTGACCAATGGCTTGGGGGATCTCCAACTCCAAGTCCCAGCATTGGCTGACGGGGTTGCGAAGTTAACTGTTGGTGCTGGTCAACTGACGAGTGGCTTAGGTGACTTACAGTTACAAATCCCGACACTTAAAGATGGCGTGGCCGAATTAACTGTTGGCGGCGCGAAATTAAAAGACGGTTTGAACGATTTAAATCTTCAAATGCCAGACTTGGCTAAGGGCGTCGATCAGTTAACCGATGGTGGAAGCCAGCTGAAGGACGGTTTAAGTCAGCTCCAAGACAAAGTGCCAAGTTTGTCTGACGGGGTTTCTCAACTTACCGACGGTGGGACTCAGTTAGCATCAGGGGCTTCTGATTTATCTGATGGTGTTGACCAATACGTCGAAGGCTCAGATCAATTGACGGATGGTATCAGTGTGTTGTACAGCAAGAGCATCGCCAACGACAATCAGAACTTGATGGATCTGGCTGATGGTTTGAAGACTTTGAATGGCAATGTCCCAGACTTGTCTAACGGGGTCAACCAATTAGACGATGGCATCAATCAAATCTATGCCAAAGTTGTGAAATCCGATGATGCCAAGAGCACCACTTTGGCATCGGGCATCAAGCAACTTTATGACGGCATTGAATCCTTGAAGTACTATACGTTGACTGAACGGAATAACAATCCTGATTTGCCAGATGGCATTGCGCAATTGAATACCAAGATGGCGAAGTTACTCAAGACAGTTCAATCTCAAAACACCTTGATGAGTTCTGCCTTTATGTCAGCTGATTTAGGGCTGGATCCATCAACGTTCGGTGTTACTGCTGAACAGTTGGGCTTGCCTGCAGGGTCAAAGGCTTATCCACTGTATCATTATGAAAAAGCCACGACTGCTGCTAAAACCCAATCCAATACGGATTTAACCGCATTAGGAACAGCCATCAACAACACCAAGGATGCAGCCGAAAAGAAAACCTTACAGGATGCATTAAGTAAGTTCAAGACGTCTTATCAAGCTGAACAAGATGCCAATGCGGCTCAATATTCTACGGCCAAAGGGTATCTCAGTTACGTGAAGACTTCCTTGAATGATAAAGGCACTGATGCTGAAGGCGATCCAACTGGTTTGATTTCAGCTATCCAAGCCTTCAGCACCAAGTTGAAGACTTTGGATAATGAAATGAATCATCCTGATGTCAGTGGTCACACAGCCTACAAGGATGCCGTTGACCAGTTAGACACCGGGTTACAACAACTCAATGATGCGGTTAATGTCGATAAGACCCCAGCAACTGCAGAAAATATGAGTTTGAATCAAGCCTTAACGCAAATGAAAGATGGTCTTGATCAATTAAAGAGCAAAGTGCCAACATTATCTGCTGGGGTTTCGGATCTTTATGAAGGCTCCAAGACCATTTACAACGGCACCACTGATCCAACGGGTGTCGATCAAAATGATTACACATTAACGCAAGCGCTGACTGCCTTAAACAATGGTGGCAAGAAGTTGTCGGAAAACTCGGCAGCACTTCAAGATGGCGCTAGCCAATTGAAAGCTGGTACGGCCAAATCATCCGATGGCTTGAACGTGTTGAATGCCAGTGTGCCAACATTGACCGCCGGCGTCCATGATTTATATACCGGCTCAGTTCAAGAATCTGATGGGTTAACGAACCTCAACGGTAAGATCCCTGCGTTAGTTTCAGGTGTCAGCCAGCTTTACACTGGCTCTAGCCAACTTAGCGATGGTCTGAATCAATTAAACGGTAAAGTGCCAGCATTAGAATCAGGCGTGAGCCAACTTTACACTGGATCGACTCAACTCAATGATGGGTTAATCGAATTGAACGGTAAAGTGCCAGCACTGGTTTCAGGTGTCAGCCAACTTTATTCTGGTTCAAGCGATTTGAGTAATGGCTTAACCACCTTGAATGGGAACGTACCGGCATTGGCTTCAGGTGTCAGTCAACTTTACACTGGTTCCGTGAAGTTGACTGATGGGTCTGCCCAATTGCAAAGTGGTTTGACTCAGCTCAACGGGCAAGTGCCAACACTAGCAACGGGTGTGAGTCAACTTTATCAAGGCTCTGTCAAACTTACTGATGGTTCAAAACAAGTAAGTACTGGTTTGACCCGGTTAAATGGTCAAGTGCCAGCCCTTGCAACAGGTGTGAGTCAACTTTACACCGGTTCGGCCCAAGAAAGTGCTGGTTTGACCCAGTTGAATGGTCAAGTGCCAGCCCTTGCATCCGGTGTGAGCCAACTATATACCGGCTCCGCTCAAGAGAGTGCCGGCTTAAATGAATTGAACGGTAAAGTACCAGCACTGTCATCTGGTGTGAGCCAACTCTACACTGGCTCTGGTCAATTAAACACTGGCTTGAATCAGTTGAATAGCAAGGTTCCAGCTTTGGCATCTGGCGTGAGTCAACTCTACACCGGCTCGGGTCAATTAAGCACCGGCCTGAATCAATTGAATGATCAAGTGCCAACCTTGAGTTCTGGCGTTAAGCAACTGAAGTCTGGCACTAGCCAGTTAGTTGCCAACAACAAAGAACTCACTGACGGGACTGGCCAATTGTCCACTGGCTTGTCAGATGGCTATAAACAAGTCGTCGCGACGAAACTGACGAAGCTCACGGCCAAAATGTTTGCCGCACCTTCCAAAGACGTCCAAAAGAAATACACGAGCGTCAAGAACTATGGCGCTGCCTTAGCACCTTACGTTCTGGCTTTGGCCATGTTCGTTGCGATCATCATTTTCAACTTTGCTTATCCAATGAAGCGCAAAGATGATGATGACTCAACGGTGATTTCTTGGTTAGGTGGCAAGATCCTTGTCGGGACCTTAGTGGCGATTGCCGCAGCATTAGTTGAAGCAACCTTGATGTTGATCGTCGGCTTACCAGTCGCTCACATCTTCGGCTACTATGCGATGACGATCTTGTTCGCCTTGTCTGCAATGTACTTGACGCAAGTGTTGAATCTCGCATTCAACCGCGTCGGCATTTTCATCGCGTTAGGGTTATTGACGCTGAGTGGTTCCGGTGGCTTATTCCCAGCCCAAACCATCAGCCCGCTTTATGAAAGTACGCAGAAATTCCTGCCGATGACTTATGCGATCAATGGTTATCGTGAAGCAATTTCTGGTGGGATCGCTGGTGGTACCGTGGTATCTAGCGTCTTCGTTTTGATCGTGGTGGCCTTGTTGTCCTTGCTCTTGATGATTCCTGCAGTTGGGTTACAATCAAAGTGGAATCACACAAGCGCAAATGATTAAAATGTGATACTCTATATCCAATAGGGGGAATATGATAATGGCCGAAACCGACTTGTTAGAAGCATATATCGAAGTCTACTTCAAAGCGTTTAAGTACGTGGGTGACTTGATCTCAGAGCCGATGAAGGCGGATGGGATCTCGTTTGAACAATTCTTGATCATGCGTGATCTAGCGGCAGGACAAGAATTAGGTTTATCCGAAATTGCCAAAAAGCGTGGCGTTACGCGCGCGGCGATTTCTCGGCAGATCAAGACCCTATTGGGAAAAGATACCATTACCCAAGAACGCGATGCCGTCGATCGCAGACGTTTATATCTGCGGTTGACTGATCACGGCGAAGAAGTGACAGCGCGGATCAATAAAGTGATTCACAAACGCTTCTATGACTGGGTCGACACGCTGGGTGAGCAAGATGCGCATGAGTTACTGCAGATCATGCGGCGGGTTGGCGAAACCATCATTGCCAAAGATAAAGCAGAACGCGGGGAATAACTGAAAAGGCGGTATGCAGTCAAATTGGATTGCATACCGCTTTTTGTATGGCGTGAAAAAATCAAAAAGCATAGCAAGGCACAACAAATCCACGAAACAGTTGCCTGCTTCGTGGACCTGTGGCTTTAACGCCGATTCAATTACGTTCATGCAGTTCAACTCATTATTGCTCAAGCCCGTTTCTGCGAAGCCCTGGGGGATTGGCCCTAGACCGCTTTGAGTGCTAATCAGCTTTGCACTGCCTTTGGCACGCAGACGCCTGCTTGCTTCCCATGTCACCATGAGGATTTCACCCCGGCTGTCTCCTGGTATGAGTCCCATCAGGACCCTTCACTGTGCCGGCACTTTGGAACTAGAGATCCAGTAGAACTCGACAGTTGAGCCCAGTCTGCTGCGGGATCGTCTCTTGAGTTTAGCGGGCACTTCCGCCCGTCGCGAAGTGGTACGGTCAGCCTGCGCTAAGCTGATCACTCCTCCTAGTTAATAATGTACCACCACGAAAGCGGAAATACAAGAAAAAAGATGAAATTGTTTAGTGACTTGATAACGCAAAATTATGTTGCAAAATTTCAATCATCTTTAAACGATTTGCGTAAATCTTCGCGTGATGCATGCGATGATGTTCATTCAACGCGTGATCGTTACGTTCCCAAATCGAATTGGTATAGTCAGATTAGAACCAGCCTGTGAGACAGTGATTCATTAACGTCTGAAACTTTTTTCACGAAAAAAGATTAAAAACACGTTGACAAAAGATGAGAAAGAGATTATCTTATTCACAGCAAAACAAGTTCGTCCATAAACCGTTGAGATGGAGATCAAGATCATTGTGCACGCACAGAGAGCGGCCGTTGCTGGGAATGCCGTAGAACGCAGGTGATTAAATGGACCATCGAGGGACGCCCCAAAAGCTTTTGCAAGTCAGGGTGTACGTCAGGTATACGTCAGTTACCGGGAGAGTGTTAGCTCTTCGCCAAGTGGGGGTATAGGCTTTTTTTAGATACCCAATTAAGGTGGCACCGCGGAATAATCCGTCCTTAAACAGCATGACTGTTTATGGGCGGATTTTTTGTATTCTATGAAAACAGGTGACCACAATGATGAACAAACGATGGCAACGCTTAGGAAAATGTTGAACGCCACTCAGACATTCCTAGGAGGGAACCCTTATGTTAAACGAAACGATCGCACACTTAGTCAACCATACTGATCTAACTTTTGATGAAACCAAAGCCGCTCACAACGAACTGTTACATGGCGAAGTTGATCCCAGCCTCATTGCCAGTTACTTAACCGCAATGGCTGAAAAAGGCGCCACTGCCACTGAAATTGCTGGTGCTGCCGATTCGATGCGCAGCAACGCCACCAAGTTTGATCCTGAAGAACCAGTGCTTGAAGTCGTCGGTACTGGTGGTGATCATGCCAACACCTTCAACATTTCCACCACATCGATGTTTGTCATCGCTGCCGCTGGTGCTGACATTGCCAAGCATGGCAACCGCGCCGCTTCATCTAAGTCTGGTGCCGCTGATGTCTTAGAAGCATTGGGTTACAACATCAACGCCTCAGTTGAAGCGTCTGAAGCTTTGTTGCATCAATATCACGCTTGCTTCTTATTTGCGCAAAAGTATCATGCCGCGATGCGCTTCGTCGGCCCGACTCGTAAGTTGCTCGGCTTCCCAACCATTTTCAATTTGATCGGTCCACTGGCCAACCCCGCTAAGCCAACTTATCAATTGCTCGGTGTTTACCGCGAAGATTTAATGAAGCCAATGGCCGATGCGTTGATTCAATTAGGCGTCAAACGCGGCATGGTCGTCCATGGTGAAGATGGGTTGGATGAAGTCACTGCCACTGGCAAGACGGATGCATTGGTGATCGACAACGGTCAAATCACAGCGCGCACTATCGACCCTCATGATTATGGGTTCGACTATGCTGCCAAAGCCGATCTCGTCGGCGGCACGCCTGCTGAAAATGCCCAAATCACCCGCAACATTTTAGCTGGTAACCCAGGTCCTAAGACAGATGCGGTGTTACTCAATGCCGGTGTCGCCTTGTACATCGTGGGCAAAGCCGATTCCATCACCAAAGGCATTGCGTTAGCTAAACAAACGATCACTGACGGCAAAGCCACAGCCTTGTTGGACGATTTGATCAAAGCGTCCAATCAAGAGGTGAGTGCATGATCTTAGATGACTTAGTCGCTGCGACTACCGCCCGCATCCAACGTGAAAAAAAGCTGATCAGCTTAGCGACTTTGCAGCAACAAGTCGCTGAGGTTCATCCGGTCAACAAACCGAGTTTCATTGCGAGCTTGGATGATCATTTTGGCATCATCGCCGAAGTGAAAAAAGCGTCACCGTCTAAAGGCTTGATCGCCAAAGATTTTCCGTTTTTAGGGATCGCGCGAGAATACACAAAAGCAGGCGTTGATGCCATCAGCGTGTTGACGGAACCAGATTATTTCAAAGGTGATCTTGAGTTCATGCATGAAATCGCCCAAGTGACCAGCAAGGCGGTGTTGCGCAAGGATTTTGTGATCGATCCTTACATGATTTATCAAGCCAAGATCCATGGCGCCAGCCTCGTATTGTTGATCGTCGCGATTTTATCGGATCAACAGCTGCATGACTATTATCAACTTGCGACTGAATTAGGTCTGGAAGTATTAGTCGAATGTCATGATGAAAGTGAAATTAAGCGGGCGTTGGCAGTACAGCCAAAATTGATCGGCGTCAACAATCGTGACTTGCGCGATTTCACCGTCGATATTCATCACTCGGAACAATTGCGTGAAAAGATTCCTACACACATCAAAGTGTTAGCCGAATCTGGCATCACCCAAGCCGCACAACTGAAAGAATTGAAACAACATGGCTTAAACGGGGTGTTGATCGGCGAAACCTTCATGCGCGCGCCTGATCGCCAAGCTATCATTCAACAATACAAGGAAGCAGTCTTATGACCCAAGTGAAAGTATGCGGCTCGACTAGCCTGGAAGACATTGCCATCATCAACCAAGAACATCCTGATTATGCCGGGTTCGTGTTAGCCGGCGGGCGGCATCATGTCTCTGATGATCAACTGCAAACCTTGACGGCAGCCCTTGATCCCACTATTTGTAAAGTCGCGGTTGTCGTCGAACCAGACTTACGCCACTTGATCCGGCTGCATGACCAACACTTGATCGATGCGGTCCAATTGCATCGCGTCAGCCGCAAGAAAACCATCGTCGCCTTACAACAAGCGGGGCTGATGGTGATTTCAAGAATCGATGTGTCTGCGCCGAGTACCGTGGCTGACATTGCGTTACTGGATGCCGGCGACGGATCAGGCGAAACCCTTTCTTGGAACGAATTGCCGCCAGTTGATCAACCGTTGATGTTAGCTGGGGGCTTGGATGGCAACAATGTTCAAACTGCGATCCAGGCCGTGCATCCCCAAATCGTCGATGCCTCCAGTCGCTTAGAAACCAATGGCCACAAAGATGCCAACAAAGTGCACGCTTTCGTTTCCGCGGTGCGTGCCATCAAAGAGGAGCTTTAATAATATGGAAGAAAAAATTGATAACCGGTTTGGCGAGTTCGGTGGCCAATATGTGCCAGAAACTTTAATGGCCAGCTTAGACAAGTTGACTGAATGTTTTGAAAATGCCAAACAAGATCCAACCTTTTATGAAGAATTTCACCGTTTGCTCAACGATTACGCTAACCGCCCATCGTTGCTGTATTACGCCAAGCGCATGACCGAAGACCTCGGCGGTGCCAAGATCTACTTAAAGCGCGAAGACTTGAACCATACCGGCGCGCACAAAATCAACAACGTGATCGGCCAAGTGCTGTTGGCCCGCCGTTTAGGTAAAACCCGCTTGATCGCTGAAACTGGCGCTGGTCAACACGGGGTGGCCACTGCCACCATCGCCGCCTTGTTTGGGATGAAATGTGAAGTGTTCATGGGTAAAGAAGATACTGAACGGCAAAAGCTCAATGTGTATCGCATGGAATTGCTCGGCGCCAAAGTTAATGCCGTTACGAGCGGCCAAGGGTTGTTGAAAGATGCTGTCAACGCGGCTTTACAAGACTGGGCAGCACATCCTGATGATACCTTTTACGTGATCGGCTCTGCCATGGGCCCAGCCCCTTATCCGGCGATGGTCCATGAGTTCCAATCCGTGATTTCAAAAGAAGCCAAAAAACAACTGCAAGAAGTTGAAGGCCGCCTGCCAGACGCCGTGGTTGCATGTGTTGGCGGTGGGTCCAATGCCATTGGCTCATTTGCAGATTTCATCGATGACCCATCTGTTGCGTTGTATGGGGTTGAAGCCGCTGGTGAAGGCGTGGGGACTGGTCATACTGCCGCCACGCTTGAAACTGGGACGCCAGGCATTTTCCATGGGATGAAGTCGATTTTCATGCAAAACAACGAAGGCCAAATCGCCAAAGTTTACTCGATTTCAGCTGGACTTGATTATCCAGGTGTCGGCCCAGAACACGCGGCGCTTGATGCAAGTGGTCGGGCGCATTATGTTGGCATCACTGACGATGAATCCGTTGACGCGTTTGAATATATTGCCAAAGAAGAAGGCATCATCGCGGCGGTTGAATCTTGCCATGCTGTCGCTTACGTGCAAAAGCTTGCGCCAACTATGCGCAAAGATCAAATCATTATCTGCACGCTATCAGGCCGTGGGGACAAAGATGTCGCACAAGTTGCTGCTTATCGGGGGGTCGATGTTCATGAGTAAATTACAAGACGTGTTTGAAAATCACAAAGCATTCATTCCATTTGTCACGGCTGGCGATCCTTCTGCGCAAGCCACCATCGATCAAGTGGTCGCATTAGCTAAAAATGGGGCGGACATCGTCGAACTCGGGGTGCCTTTCTCCGATCCGATCGCGGATGGTCCAGTGATCCAAGCTGCCGGGTTGCGGGCGTTTGCTGGCGGCATCACGGTGGATGGCGTGTTTGATATCGTCAAAGCGATCCGCGAACAAACCAACGTGCCATTAGTGTTCTTAACTTATGCCAACATTCCGTTTAAATATGGTTATGATGCGTTTTGCGCGCGGTGTGAAGAACTCGGGGTTTATGGATTGGTTATTCCCGATCTGCCTGAAGAAGAAGCCGACGAGATCTTGACTTACACCGAAAAACATAACGTCGATTTAATTCCATTGGTCAGTCCAACCTCTGGCCCTCGGTTGAAGAAGTTAGTGCGTTATGCCACTGGCTTCATCTATATCGTCTCAGCACTTGGGGTCACTGGTCAGCGTTCCAGCTTTGCCCAAAACTTGGACGACTTGATCGCCGACTTGCGCAAAGTCACCGATGCGCCGTTATGTGTCGGCTTTGGGGTCCATACACCAGAACAAGCTAAGAACTTGGCCAAGGTGGCCGATGGCGTGATCGTCGGGTCTGCCATCGTACAGTTAGCTCAAGATAGTGACGATGCCCCAAAAGCCGTTGGGGATTATACCAAAGCGATGGTTGAAGCGATTGCTGAAGCTTAAAGATTCAAAAGTTGAGCGTTTCTGGCTCAACTTTTTTTGTGCGTTTAGCGTCGAAAAATATGCCAAAACCAGTATGAAAATCATTTGAAAAATGCTAAAAAGCTCGTGAAAAATATCGCGATCATCAAAATATTCGTGTTTACTTAGCACTTTATGACGCTCAACAAATCGTGTTATCCGGGACTTATATGTAAGCGCTTAATTATTTGCGTATAAATTTTTAAATTAAGCCTGGATTATTCACCTCGGTATTTGGGACATGAAATCGCATCTGGCCGGTC
>NZ_AZEU01000030.1 GCF_001435035.1 Lacticaseibacillus manihotivorans DSM 13343 = JCM 12514 | reverse complement strand
ATTTTGTCTGAGTGCTAACGATAGTGGCTAACTTGATTGTAAAACGCGGGTAAAAAAATCGAGCCATTGCGGGCTCGATTTTTACGTTATTTGTGTTCTGCACGCCAGATACTGAAGCTAGTGCGCAACCTTTTCATAAAGTTCGCATCGGAATAAACCAACACATTAGAGCGGTAGACGCCCACCACGACCCAAGTAAAGCCGATCAAGAAAATCACGCTAACGCCTAGTGACGCCCAAGCCATTGCAAAGCCGGCGTGGCCTAACGCCAATTGCACTGGCATCACGGTTGCATTGATAAATGGGACGAAGCTTGTGATCCGCAACAATGGCGAATCCCCGGTCTGCGCCATAAAGGACAACATGTAACCCGCCAAGCCTAACATGGAAATCGGCATCACCGCGGTATTGACTTGTTCTTGATTGGAAACCAACGAGCCAGTCAACGCTGCAAGCACTGCGTATGTCATCACCCCGACCACAAAGAACAACACGGCGATCAAAGTGGTTTGTGATGCTAACACAGAAAAATCAATTTGTTTGAGCAGCGACTTCACAAAATCTAACTTTGCCAACCACACCCAACCGATGGCTCCGGCAATCACATAGGCCACGATTTGGGTGAGCAGTAACAAAAACATCCCCGCTAACTTCCCGAAGAATTGCGTCGTCGCCGACACGCTGGACAATAGAATTTCCATGATCCGCGAGCCTTTTTCCGTCGCAATTTCTTGGGCCAGCATCGAACCATAAACCATGGTGATCATCAAAATAAAGACGGTCAGCACCCCAGCAAAGGCTTTATTCACTGCGGCAGTGGTATCATTTTTGGCGACTTGCTTGCCGTTTTCGATCGCCACGGTGCGCTTGGTGACTTTAGCTGGAGCTAGTAAAGCAGTCAACGCTTCAGGCGCAAGTTTCAAACTGGCTGCTGTTTGTTGTAATTTTAGTTGTGATAAGGTTGCGGTCAACGTGCTGGTATCCACGTTATTATCCGCATTACTACGCTCCACATACTTCGCTGAGATCTTCGGTTTCGTCGTCACCGTTAAAATGCCATCGATTTTCTCATTGGTCAGTGCTTTTTCTGCGGAAGTTTGCGTCGTACCCGCTTCAAATTTGATATTTGAATCTGAGGTTTTAAGAATCGCTTTGCTCAACAACCCTTTGGCAGGTGCTTGGGTGTTTACGATCACCACCGCCACTTTTGCCGGTTGGACATTTTGTGACACGAAATAGCCGATCAACCCTGCGATCCCGACAAAAATCAGCGGCGACAACACGAGAAACAACCACGACCCACTGCGGACATTTTTCTTATAGACCTGTCCGCATACCACCCAAAATTTATGCATGTGCGGCACCTGCTTTCGTGCGGAAAATTTCATCCAACGTCGGCGGCTGCTGGCGAAATTCTGGAATGTATCCGTTAGCCGTCGCCTGAGCGAAAATGCGCTGGCCGACTTCAGGATCGGCCAAAGTCAATTCAAACTCATTACCATGCGCGACCAGTTTCTCCACGCCATCAAATTCCCGCAACTGTTCCGCAGACAAACCAGATTCAATATACAATTTCGTGCGGCCAAAGCTTTCGCGAATCGCATCCACTGTCCCGTTCAACACCATTTGGCCATTTTTCAACATTACCAAATGATCAGAAATCGCTTCGACGTTGCCCATATCATGACTCGAATAAATGATCGCCGAGCCGGAATCACGCAACATTTCGATTCCTGATTGCAAGACTGACGCGTTGACTGGATCCAAACCGGAAAACGGTTCATCTAAAATCACCAGCTTCGGCATATGGATCAACGTGGCGATCAGTTGCACTTTTTGTTGATTGCCTTTGGACAAGTCTTTGACTTTATCCGTCGGCTTGCCTTTCACTTGAAAGCGGTCGAGCCATTCGGGAATTTGGGCTTTGACATCAGCAGCTTTCATCCCGCGCAATCGTGCAAAATACGTGATTTGATCGGCAACTTTCATTTTCGGATACAAGCCACGCTCTTCTGGCAAGTACCCGATGACATCATAGTCTTTAGCTGTTAACGGATGCCCATTCCAGCGAATCGCACCACTATCAGGCGTCAAAAAATTTAAGATCATGCGAAACGTGGTGGTTTTGCCGGCCCCGTTTTGCCCGATCAAGCCCATGATCTCGCCTGGTTTAATGGTAAAGCTTTCGTGATCGACGGCAGTCATCGACCCAAAGGTTTTCACCAAGTGCTCCACTTCTAACATTTTCCCAACCCCTTTACCCCATATCATACCAAATGTAACCGCACACAAACAGTCACAAAATCAAAGCATGTGTGCAACCTATTTAGATATTTATTTAAATAGATAATAGCATCTACTTAGAAAAAAGTCTAATTAGTTTTTGATCAAAGATTCCCTCTTGAAACCGTGCACAACCAACCAGAAAATGATATATTAAAATCATTCTTGCTTGGGAGGTTTCTTATGCATATTTATTTTGCCAATGGGTTATTTTCACGCGCAGATTACGACTTCAATGCGCGCTTGGTCAAACGCTTGCGACTCGCGTCAGGCGCGTTAGATATTTATTTGCCGCAAGAAAACGCCGCGATCAATGATAAGAATGCTTACGCCGATTCCACCATGATCGCACAGGCCGACACCCAAGAAGTGTTGCGCTCTGATTTAATGATCGCCATCCTCGATGGACCAGTGATCGATGCCGGCGTCGCCAGCGAAATCGGCGTGGCTTATGCCAAACAGATCCCAATTTTCGGATTGTATACTGACAGTCGCCAACAAGGCGCGATGAACCCTCAAAAGCTCACCGCCTTGCAAAACGTTGCCGAAAATCAATTCCACTATTTAAACTTGTATACCACCGGCTTGATCAAACTCAACGGAGAGATCTTCAATTCTGAAGAAGACTTGATCAAAGCGGTTTTAGCCAAAGCCTAACCAAAAGTGGCGCCTCACAATAAATGTGAGACGCCACTTTTTTATGCTTTCGGTCGTGAATCATAGGCACGCTTAGATTTATATCCCGCTTTAAACACGATTTTCATCGCGTCGATGTGCTTCAGCTTCGTGCTTTCACTTGCCACCCCGAAAATGAATCGCGCCCATTCGCGCTGGTAGCCTGGCGTCAGCGCATCAAAGAAGCTTTGCAGCTCAGCGTCATCGGCCAATAATTCTGAAACTCTTGGAATATCAACAGCATATTCAGCTAATGGTTTTTGACTCATCTTGGTCACCTCAAATTCAGTATAGCAAAAAGCGACGCCTTTTCAGCCGTCGCTTCTGTCCATTTTATTGGTCGCCTTTGTGAATCATCATTTTCACATCTTCCCCTTTGCCTGCTTCGCCTTCTTGTTCCAGCAAAGCCCGCAACGGGATCAGCGCTTGCGCTGAATATTTCTCAACAAAGGCATCAACAGCGGCTGGGTCTTGGGTTTGCTTATCCAACACCAATTGTTCCACTGGAATTGGCCGCAAGTCAGTGACTTTGACATCGATCACCACAGGGCCTTTAGCTTTCAACGCTGCAGCAAACGCCGCATGCAATTCTGCCAGCGTGTGCACTTCAAAGCCTTGCGCCCCAAGTGCCGTTGCGGCATCCCCGTAGTCGGCGTCGATCAAATCAACCCCAGAGTGTGGTTGCTTAGTGTCATCTTGTTCCGCTTCGATAAAGCCCAGGGATTCGTTGGTCAATACCACGTTGATGATTGGCAAATTGTACTTCACTTGGGTCAAAATGTCTTGCATCACCATGGCAAACCCGCCATCACCAGAAATTGACCATACTTGGCGACTTGGGTATGCGGACTTAGCGCCAATGGCTGCTGGCAGGGCATAGCCCATTGTTGCATACCAGCCAGAAGTCGTGAACTTCTGTTGTTGGTCAGCTTTTAAGAACCGCATGCCGTCGATGGTAACATTCCCCACGTCCACTTGGAAAATCGCATTTGGCAGTGCCGCATCATTGATCGCTTTGAAAACTGGTTCGATGCGCAACGGCGTACTGTTGTCGTCATCAAAGCTGGCGATCCAATCCCACCAGTTCTTGTGGTTGGCCAACGCCGCGCGATACCACGCACTTTCTGGTAATGGATCAGAGCGGTCTAACAACGCTTGGATCGTCTTTTTGGCATCCGCTAAAATCGCCACGTCCACATGATGGCGACGCCCTAACTTGCTAGAATCGATATCCACTTGAATGTACTTGGCATCTGGGGCAATAAAGTAAGGTTGGAATGGGAAGTCAGACCCCAAGAACAACACCGCATCTGCTGCCCGGGCAGTTTCAACCCCAGGCTTGGATGCCACCCGGCCTGCAGAGCCCATGTTGCCGATATAACTATCTGGCACCACGCCTTTGGCCAATGCCGTCACCACGATTGGTGCATGGAGTTTTTCAGATAAGGCGATGATTTGATCCTTCGCACCGCGCGCGCCATTGCCGACATATAAAATCGGATGCTTGGCGGCGTTCATGATCTTCAACGCTTCATCGACTCGGTTCAAGTCTGGTTCTGGCAAAATCGGATCTTGATACAACGGCGCACTGGAAACATAATCATCTTCAATTTCCGTCCAGCCTAAGTCTTTTGGAATCGTGATCACCGCAACGCCTTTATGCGCATAGGCTTGGCGAATCGCTTCATCAACCACGGCTGGCATTTGTTTGGCAGTCATCACGGTGCGGTTATACACGGACACGTCAGCAAACATCGGGTTTTCGTTCATTTCTTGGAAGTACGCGGTGTTCATCGCACTGGTTGGGACTTGCCCGACTAATGCCAAAACTGGCACATGGTCATATTGCGCATCATACAACCCATTGAGCAAATGCACCGCCCCAGGGCCAGCCGAACCAAAAGTGACCCCGATTTTACCGGTGACCTTGGCTTCACCCACTGCGGCCAACGCCCCGACTTCTTCATGCCGTACTTGGACATAATTCAGCGTGGCTTTGCGATTATGCAAGGCGTTCATGGTGGAGTCAAATGACCCGCCTGGTAACCCATAAATATTCTTCACGCCCCAAGATTCGATAACCTTCAACATTGCGTCGGATGCATTAATTTTTGCCATGAGCTCGTCCTCCAACTTTCTTTTAATAAGTATCTACAACAACAGTATATCGTAACGCTTACAAAATACAAGTGGTGTCCGGCGAATTCCTTATGCCAATTTAAGCATATCATGAAACCGCCATCATCGTCGAGTTTTAGGCAATGGCATCGTTGTGCTTTTCAAAACAATTCGAACGCCAAAACCGTTTTGAAAAACACTGGACGTAAAAAAACAGGACATCCGAAGATATCCTGCATTTTAAACCAAATTATTTGGCAGCTTGTAATTCCTTGATGCGATCTTGCGTACCAGCAAGTTTGGCTTGGGCATCCGCCAACTTGGCCTTTTGTTCGTCAATAACTTCAGCTGGTGCTTGGGCTAAGAAGCCTTGGTTGCCGAGCTTCTTTTCAAAGCGGGCAATTTCTTGATCAAGCTTCTTTTCTGCCTTAGTCAACTTAGCGATTTCTTCGTCTAAGTCGATCAATTCAGCCAGTGGCACGTAGATCGTGGCGCCGTTGATGACAGCAGAGGCAGCCAACGCTGGGGTATCGAGGTCTGTGCCGACTTCAAATTCCTTGGCGTGCACGAAGCGGTTGATGAATTCAAAGTTGTTTTCAAAAATCGGCTTCAAGTCAGCGTCTTGCAACTTCACTTGAATATCGATTTCGTTTGCCATTGGAGCGTTGACATCAGTGCGGATCCCACGCACGGCCCGGATTAATTCGATCAAGGCTTGCATTTGCTTGATGGCATCTGCGTTTTCGAATTCTTTGTGCGTCACAGGATATGAAGCGACCACAATGGATTCGCCGATATGTGGCATGGTCAACCAGATCTTTTCAGTCACGAATGGCATAATTGGGTGCAATAAGCGCAGCACTTGATCTAAGACATAGCGTAAGTTGATGCGCTTGGCAGCCTTGGCTGCTTCATCTTCGCCATACAAGACTTCCTTGGCCATTTCGATGTACCAGTCAGCCAATTCGTTCCAGATGAAGTTGTACAAATCACGTTCAGCTTCCCCAAATTCGAACTTGTCGAACTTAGCGGTGACACTTTCAATGGTTTCGTTCAAACGCGCGAAGATCCATTGATCAGATAAATCAAAGGTACTTGGATCTGGTTGCGCGTCGGCCTTGGTATCTTCAAGGTTCATCAAAACAAAACGCGACATATTCCAGATCTTGTTGATGAAGTTCCAAGAAGCGCCGATTGCTTTCCATGAGAAACGTGTATCTTGACCAGGAGTGGACCCGTTAACTAAGAACCAACGCAAAGCGTCAGCGCCGTACTTTTCAATAACATCCATTGGATCGATGCCGTTGCCCAAGGACTTAGACATCTTGCGGCCTTG
Source organism: Lacticaseibacillus manihotivorans DSM 13343 = JCM 12514 (assembly GCF_001435035.1). Classification (GTDB taxonomy): domain Bacteria; phylum Bacillota; class Bacilli; order Lactobacillales; family Lactobacillaceae; genus Lacticaseibacillus; species Lacticaseibacillus manihotivorans. Next base: position 5,820 of record NZ_AZEU01000030.1, on the reverse strand, counting down.
TTCATCACGGATCAAGCCGTGGATCAAGGTGTTCTTGAATGGGCGTTGGCCGGTGAATTCCAAACCTTGGAAAATCATCCGGGCTACCCAGAAAGGAATGATGTCATAGCCGGTTACTAAAGTATCCGTTGGGTAGTAGCGCTTGTAGTCAGGCGCATCCGTATCAGGCCAGCCCATCGTGGAAAATGGCCACAAGGCAGAACTGAACCAAGTATCCAAAACATCTGGATCTTGTTCCCAGTTTTCAGCATCTTTTGGTGCTTCCATGCCGACATACATTTCACCAGTCGTCTTGTTGTACCACGCAGGAATACGATGACCCCACCACAGTTGACGCGAGATGACCCAGTCATGGATGTTGTTCATCCAGTTTAAGAAAGTATGTTCAAAGCGTTCTGGTACAAAGTTGACTTTGTTGTCGCCTTCTTGGTTTTTGATGGAAGCTTCAGCAAGTGGCTTCATCTTGACGAACCATTGGGTGGACAAGCGGGCTTCAACTTGAACGCCGGTACGTTCGGAGTGACCAACACTGTGGACAATCGGGACGATCTTCAACAAGTCACCAGAAGCTTTCAAGTCGTTGACCAAGTTTTCACGGCATTCGAAGCGATCTTGGCCTTGATACTTGCCGGCGTTTTCGTTCATGGTGCCATCATCGTTCATACAGTTGATGCGTTCCAAGTTGTGACGATTCCCAACTTGGAAGTCATTAGGGTCATGGGCTGGGGTGATCTTAACGGCCCCAGTCCCAAACTCAGGATCGGCATGGATATCGCCGATGATCGGAATTTCGCGACCGACGATCGGCACGATGACGTTTTTGCCGATCATGTCTTTGTAGCGTTCATCTGATGGGTTGACCGCCACGGCAGTATCCCCAAACATGGTTTCAGGACGGGTGGTGGCAATTTCAATGCCACCAGGCGTGCCGTCAGCGAACTTATAAGTCATGTGGTAAAAGGCACCTTTATCATCTTCATGGATAACTTCGATGTCAGATAAGGCGGTACGGGCTTGCGGATCCCAGTTGACGATATATTCGCCGCGATAGATCAAGTCTTTGTTGTACAAGTCAACGAAGACTTTGCGCACAGCTTTGGATAAGCCATCATCCAAGGTGAAGCGTTCACGGGAGTAATCCAAGGATAAGCCCATTTTGCCCCATTGTTGCTTGATGGTTGCGGCAAATTCGTCTTTCCATTCCCAAACTTTTTCGACAAACTTTTCGCGGCCGAGGTCATAGCGCGTGATGCCTTCTTTGCGCAGCTTGGCTTCAACTTTGGCTTGGGTGGCGATGCCGGCATGGTCCATCCCTGGCAACCACAAGGTGTCAAAGCCTTGCATCCGCTTTTGCCGGATCAACATGTCTTGCAACGTGGTGTCCCAAGCATGGCCTAAATGTAACTTCCCAGTGACATTTGGCGGTGGGATGACAATACTATAAGGTTTGGCTTTCTTGTCGCCTGATGGTTTGAAAACGCCTTGTTCCAACCACTTATCATAGCGGCCAGCTTCGACGGCTTGAGGGTCGAATTTTGGGGCTAATTCTTCTTTCATGGATAGATCCTCCAATTATTTTTGTGAACAAAAAAACTCGTCCTAATAATTAGGACGAGTTGACTCGCGGTGCCACCTAAATTGAGAAAAAAATTTCTCCACTTAAAACCGATAACGGACGGTGCCGGTCAGCCTTACTGCATTCAGGATGACAGCTCACAAGCTACACATGAAAATTGGCTTATCGACTCACACCACCCGTCGACTCGCTGAAAACCCAACTTTCACGCCTCTTGTTCATTGCGTTACTCGCATTATAAGCTTGGAAGTTGGTTGCCGTCAACGAATTTTATGCTTTTTGTTTTTGGTGGGCCACATATAACAGGCTTTGTAATTCTGAGGTGAGATCGATATAGCGGATCGTGGTCGTCGGTTTGCAAGCGACCGGTTGCGGGGCAAAGGTCATGATCGCGGTGATTCCTGCGGCTTCAAGTTGGGGGATCACACTTGCTTGACTGGAACTTGGCACCGCCACGATCGCAGTATGCACGCCTTTAGGCAAGCGCTGCTTCAATTCGGCAAACGAATAAATCGGAATATCGCCGATGCTGGTGTTGATTTTTGCCGGGTCATGGTCAAACGCGATCACGATATCGAGATCTGGATTGCGCCGAAAATTGTTTTCGATCAAAGCCGCGCCTAACCCGCCGACGCCGATCAACGCGATATCTTCAGGCGATTGCACTTGCAACAGCTGGCCGAATTCTTCCACCAACGTCGCCACGCTATACCCGTACCCACTTTTGCCCAGTTCTCCAAAACTCGAAAAATCACGTCTGATCGTCGCCGAAGGAATATGAATGATCTCCGCCAACTTATCCGAGCGCACGCGGCGAATGCCTTGCTGCTGCATTTGTTGAGCCGCTCGATAATACAATGGGATCCGCCTGATCGTCGCCTTCGACACTTTTGTTTTTGCGTCGAGCATAACGCCACCTCCAAAGTGTGTTCATTCATTCACATATTAGGATATCACGCGCCTTGTGAAAAATCAAACATAAAATCGTTTACAACCGCGTCGTGGCAACTTCTTGAAGCAAAATAAAAAGCACTGAACGCATTTGCTCAGTGCTTGGCAGCTTCACTTCAACGTGCTGGCAAACTTTGCCATCGCGACTTGAACTTGGGCTTGCTTATCTGGCTTCACGATTGCGAGCAGTTGATCTTTCAGTTCATCAAACGCTGCATGATCAAACGTTCCGGATTGCATCTGACCAAAAGCACCAAACAATAAGTGCTTGGCTTGATCTTGCTGACCCTCTTGGACTGCATCTAAGAAAAATTGGAGAAATTGTTCTTGGCCTTCATGCATGGTGATAACCCCCAGCGGATATATTTTTGCCTAGTATACACCAAACTAGCGCGGCATGACTGGCACATTTTGAATGGTCCAAACCAAGACGCCATTGAAGTCTTGTTGACTGGTCAAGTTTGTCACCTGATCTGCGGATAGACTCAACGTCGGATTGGAAATTGCCAAATTGAGTGGCATGTCTTGTCCACTACGATTTTCTTGAACTGTTTGCACCGAGCCGTTTGCAATCACTGATACTGACGTATTCCGTAAAGCAAAATTAATTGTAGGATTTATCTGCGTATTGCCGCTGGTCCAAGGCGCCATTGAGAGCATCAAGCTTTGACCATTGGGTAAGGTGCCAGACAAATTTAACGCGCCCAGCCCTTTAATGGCAGAAGCATCAGTCCCTAGTTGATAGACAAACTGCCAGGCCCCACTGGTTGCGAGGTTGGCAGTCGACCCAGTTGAGCCGCCAGTTGAATCATTCTTCTTGGTTTCAACTGCAGCCTGGTTCTTAGTCGATAACGAATTCTTTAATGCGGTATATTCCGTATCACTCAACCCTTGCAAAGCCGATGCAGAAAGTTTGGACACATCAAAATCATCAGAGGCTAAGATTTCCTTGAAGCCTTCATATTGTCCTTGACCAGTCGCGTAATTCACCAAGGCGACCAAACTGTCAGTATCCAATTGTGCCGCAACATTGTTCAAAACAACGGCACTCAAGCTTTTGCCGACATTGGCGGCAATCGCTGCAGTCACCATGTCATTGGCCACTGTATCTGGCAAAACCGTGGTACTCCCATTGCCTGAAACTTTCAACAGCACGTCCAATGTATTACGATCTGTAGAATTGATTTGATTGTTTCCGCTAAGATCGATGTTCCCATCATCACCAGGGCCAGCCAACCAGTTGCCGTTATTCCAATCGATCGTGATCAATGAATTAGAAGCCAAATTCACATTTCGCGTTTGATTCCCAATATTCATCAACAATTGAGAATCCAACGACGTCAGCCCTTCATAAGAAAGGTCCCAAGTCTCGACGGTGCTTGAATGCAACGTGTTGGAGTAAAACGAATAATACCCCCAGCCAGACGTCCCAACGGCAGGACCGAAGTTGTTGTACCCTAAATCTAATTCCGTCAGACTTTTCATATCATCCGTACGAAACATTGCCAGCATCTTGATGCGAATCGCCGGATCTGAGACTTGACTGACGATCCCAGTTAAGTCGATCGTTTTGGCATCTGTCGCGCACATCAACAAAGCCATCATTTTGTTAAAAATGGGCAGATCAGCTGCACTGTATGCAGCGTGGCCATAGTTGGCCGGGATGCCATCAGCCAGCATCTTCGGCCCGGTGTAGTTGTTGCTTTGGTTTTCAGACATATCTTGGTACAAAATCATGTCTTTGGTTTCGACTTGGTTGTCACTTGACGTCTTCAACCCAGCAAACCATGCGGCAACCGTTGCGTTTGTACTGCTGGTATACGTACCATCTGCATTTTGTTTACGATTAGCCAAAGATACCGTTTGCCATTGCGAAATATTGCCAACCGTTACCGAAGTCGCGGACACACTCGGCGTATTCCCGTTAGCATCTAAAGAGTTTTTGATCATAACGCCCACCACTTCTTGGGGTAAACCGAGATCACCGACTAAGGTTTCATTTTGATAATCGGTATCTGCGTGAGCTTGTTGCGGTTCGACAAAAAGGCTTCCCGCAATGAAGACGAGCAGCGTCGATAGCACGATGAATAAGTGTTTGCGCAGTGCATTCATTGAGGAAGCCTCCTTTTATTATTTATCTGATTTGTTTTTTAAATCAGCAACTTGTTTTTCCAGGTCTGCGAGTTTTTGGGAAGATTGCTTGCGCCGCATAAAGATCACGATCAACAAGAAAATGATTAACAACAGCAAGACAACGCCGACTACGATTGCGATGATGTAGGACTTCGGCATACCATTGTGAACCTTCGCCGCCGCTTTGGTCAACTTGGCTGCTTGTGTCTGCGTGATCTTGACAGTTTTACTGGTGTTTGTCCGATATTGATAGTGATTACCATGTCCGTCAGCGTAGGCCCCAGTCGATGACTTGCCCCAATAAGCAGTCGTGTTCACTTGATAATCGTCAGCTTTAACCTTGGTGCCTAAAGCTAAAGTTTGATATAGCTTGGAGTTTGGGGCCATTTGGGCATCCGCTAACCGCAACGTCTTGGTTTTGCCGCTTGGCGTTTTAATCGTGGTGATGGCTTCAATGTGGTTGGCAAACGCTGCGGTGGTGTTGCGAACTTGCGCTTGGATTTGGTTGACTTGTTTGATCCGGCCAGATGTGATCGTCCCGATTTCCAGCTTTGGCGCTAAAATCGTGCTGGAATTTCGGGCGAGTACCGCAACGGTGTAGGCATACTTGTTCACGACCCCCAGTTTTCCAGAAGTCGCAGTCGCTTGATTAGCTGGCGTGAACACTAAACCACCGACCATAACGCCAGAGAAGCTGGTCGAAGGCATCGTTAACGTTGCCGAGTAAGTTTTACTCCCTTTGGGCGGCACCGTAACTGACGAAGCGCCTTTTAAGGCAGTACCCATTTTGTGTTGCAAGGTGCGATCTGACGTATTAGAACCACCCGTGTAATCAACGATCCCAGAATTACTGGACGTGGCGGTGGTGGCTTGTACGTTAACTTTTATCGCGCTATTGGACGAATTGGTCAGCTTGACTTGCACTGGTGTTACTTGCCCAGCCTTCAAAAGCAAATCAAAATAGGTCACATTTTTATCGCGTTGATAAGTGGATTGAATTGGCTGCACCCCAAGCGCTGCCGTCGAAGCGGCATGAACTGGTTGTGCACTTGCTAATCCAAATATGATAAAAAGCAGCGCAATCATGAGCTGCTTTAAAGTTTGATTTTTACCCGCGTTTTACAATCAAGTTAGCCACTATCGTTAGCACTCAGACAAAA
>NZ_AZEU01000245.1 GCF_001435035.1 Lacticaseibacillus manihotivorans DSM 13343 = JCM 12514 | reverse complement strand
CCGCATGATAGTCAGGAATCTTGACGATGATCTCAGTCCGGCTGTACCGTTCTGTGAACGTCATTAATGCTGGCTCATCAGCTAAGCGAATACCTTTGACCAAGTCGCCTTCCCAATGTCCCACGCCTGTGCGGTCATTCACGGCCGCAGGACGCAACTCGATTGAGTCGCCGTATATCTTCTTATTCTTGCGCTTGTGGGCGTTCTTATAGCCTTTGATGCGGCGTCGGAGCTTCTTGGGAAGTGTCATGTTGTCTAGCTCAAGCAGCCCGGCGTCGATGTAGCGATACACAGTTGTCGTTGAAGGGCAAGCCTTGCCCTGGTCGCGATAGAAGTGTACGAAGCTATCAACGCTGTGTACGCGCGGCTTACGAGTAAGCTCCCTGGCGA
>NZ_AZEU01000244.1 GCF_001435035.1 Lacticaseibacillus manihotivorans DSM 13343 = JCM 12514 | reverse complement strand
AGGCCTAAAACTTCCGGCGTTGAAGTGCTCTTCAACACCAAAAATTTTAGACCCCGATTTTAGTTGTCCTAGTCTTGACATTTTGATACACTAACGAAGTACTTCCGCTCGCATTTGAGCGAAGGGCAATTCATGCGCGTTTGCGCTAGGAGGATTTTTAAAATGGAACAAGGTACAGTTAAATGGTTTAACGCAGAAAAAGGCTACGGCTTCATCACTCGCCAAGACGGCTCCGATGTTTTCGTTCACTTCTCTGCTATCCAAGGCGACGGCTACAAGACTTTAGAAGAAGGCCAAGCAGTGTCCTTCGAAGTTGAACAAGGCGACCGCGGTGCCCAAGCCGTTAACGTCAACAAGCTGTAATTCAATCAAAATGCCTTGCCGATTTCGTCGGTGAGGCATTTTTACTAGGCTCCGGGGACTTGGCGTCACTGCGGAAAACTGGACCAGTTGCCGGTGCGGCCGGCTCCAAAGATCAGCAAAAACCGCTGATGCTTTTGCGCCTAAAAAATGAACCGAAGCAAACCACTTCGTTTCATTTTTTGCCGGTGAAATCTGCGCGAACCGCCATAAAGCGGCGTTTCACTTGATTTCACTACCACGGGCAATGGTCCAGTTTTCCTCCGTTTTGCCAAGTTGCCTCCGTCTTTTTGAACTCATCAGCCTAATTGAGCTGTTGAGGCAACGCAAAAAAATGGCCAAGCTTGTTTTCGGCTTGGCCACATCCTGTTAGGAGTTGGAACATGAATTATGCTTGGATCACATCGCCTGATCGGCAGGCTTATCACGGGTTGCTGTTGCTTGGTGATGAAGATGAGGCGATGCTTGCACGTTATGCGAATACAGGAGACTTGCTGGTGGCATTTGACGACGGGCAACCAGTTGGCGTCGCCTTATTTGTGCCGGTTTCAAAAGATATCATTGAGTTGAAGAATTTAGCTGTAGCACCCGAATTTCAACATCGTGGTATCGGGGCGCACTTGATTCAAATGGGATTAAAAAACTACGCCGTGCACTAGTCCCTGTCAAGTTGACAGATGAAATATTATAAAGTTGAATCTGTCTC
>NZ_AZEU01000243.1 GCF_001435035.1 Lacticaseibacillus manihotivorans DSM 13343 = JCM 12514 | reverse complement strand
GCTGGATCACCTCCTTTCTAAGGATAGGCCCTTCGGGGCCACGGAAACCTATCACAGAAACTTTGTTTAGTTTTGAGAAGATTACCTTCTCAATACGCGTGTCGGGCCTATAGCTCAGCTGGTTAGAGCGCACGCCTGATAAGCGTGAGGTCGATGGTTCAAGTCCATTTAGGCCCAGTGTCACTGATTTAATTTAATACCCAATGGGGGCTTAGCTCAGCTGGGAGAGCACCTGCTTTGCAAGCAGGAGGTCATCGGTTCGATCCCGTTAGCCTCCATTACCACGTCAGTGGTAATGTGAAATGTTTGTTCTTTGAAAACTGGATATCATTGTAATATAGAAATGCCGAGAACACA
>NZ_AZEU01000242.1 GCF_001435035.1 Lacticaseibacillus manihotivorans DSM 13343 = JCM 12514 | reverse complement strand
TTTTGTCTGAGTGCTAACGATAGTGGCTAACTTGATTGTAAAACGCGGGTTTAAATTTTATTTTTTCCATGGCGGTAACACTGGTCGAATCAGGCAACGTTTGCTCAGCATGACACACTTTTTATCATTGAATTCGGTTACTTTTCTTGTTATCTTATAGCCATGATGAATCACGGAGACTTCGGGGTGCGGCCGCACTGAACGTTACTCGATGTGAGGAATCAGAGTCTAGCGGCGTCGGTCGACCTGCTAGGCGATGTGCCACCTATGCACCGGTGCAGACCGAAAGCGAATCTCTCGTTTTGGCACCTGATCTTGAATGTTGACTACCTCAACCTGGGTAGGCGGTAACCCGCTAGCACGCCCAGGTACATAGCCACTAAAATGCCGCGATCAGCGGCTATTTTTCGTGGATCAAATTGTTTGACACGCGTCGATAATGGGTTTATTATTTGCTTGCGCAAACAAATAACCAAGCAAGGATGATCCATGAGCATGTCAAATTCAGTCAATGATCCCTTAAAAGATCTCGCAGCATTGAGCCGCCGCTATACCCAAATTCTCGATCAAACATTCAGTCGCTATGGGCTTTCCAGTAGCCTCTATTATTATTTGATCAAGTTACATGACTTTGGCGATTTACCCCAGGAGCGTTTGGTCCAGTTAACTGGGGTCAACCCCAGCAATGTCACGCGAGCAGTCGCTCAGCTGGTACAACTCGGCTTTGTACTCAAACGCCCTAACCCTGACGATCGCCGCGGATTTGTGTTAGCGTTGACGGATTCCGGCACAGCAATTTGTCCCGCCTTGCTTGATGGTCTTGCCTTTGCGCAAAAGCAATTTCTTGCGCCTTTAACCGCTAAGGAGCGAGCACAGTTTGAGTCGATCCTTCAGAAATTGGCAGAATGAATAAAGGAGTGACTGTTGTGGATGAAGCAACTTTGTTGAAGAAGAGGGCGTGCGGACAAAAACCTGGACTTCGGGTATGATGTCATTATGTATTCAAAAG
>NZ_AZEU01000241.1 GCF_001435035.1 Lacticaseibacillus manihotivorans DSM 13343 = JCM 12514 | reverse complement strand
TGCGCCATACATCCAGTGCGGGTGATCGCATCATCAAGCTTGTTATAGCCTGAATAACCATCACACTGGAGCACACCGGAGAAGCCTTCGTACAATTCTTGGGCGAACGCTCCGGCACGTGTGGCATCATACGCGTAATAAACGCCAGGCTCACTAGATGACTGCACCGAGCGCATCACCCACATGTATCCGTGTGACCGACCTGATTTGCGAGGATCACGGATCGCCTTATACGGCGTTTCATCACCTTGTAAGAACGGCTGCGCCACCAAATGTTCCCGTATGAGATT
>NZ_AZEU01000240.1:42495-43061 GCF_001435035.1 Lacticaseibacillus manihotivorans DSM 13343 = JCM 12514 | reverse complement strand
GGAGAGCGTCTGCCTTACAAGCAGAGGGTCACAGGTTCGAGCCCTGTATCCTCCATCGGATCCAGCGCATGGATCCAGGATCTGAATAGGTCCAGCATGAGCCGTTAGCTCAGTTGGTAGAGCATCTGACTTTTAATCAGAGGGTCGACAGTTCGAGCCTGTCACGGCTCATTTCCATTAGTTCCATAATGTCTGCGGGTGTGGCGGAACTGGCAGACGCGCTAGATTTAGGTTCTAGTGGTTTATACCGTGGGGGTTCGAGTCCCTTCACCCGCATCAGCAGTATATTTTTATATTTTCGCCGACTTAGCTCAGCTGGCAGAGCATCTCACTAGTAATGAGGAGGTCGGAGGTTCGAATCCTCTAGTCGGCAGTACAATTGAATATTTAATGCGGAAGTAGTTCAGTGGTAGAACATCACCTTGCCATGGTGGGGGTCGCGAGTTCGAATCTCGTCTTCCGCTTTTCATTTATGCCGGGATGGCGAAACTGGTAGACGCACAGGACTTAAAATCCTGCGGTTAGTGATAACCGTGTCGGTTCGAACCCGACTCTCGGCATTTATG
>NZ_AZEU01000240.1:26686-42485 GCF_001435035.1 Lacticaseibacillus manihotivorans DSM 13343 = JCM 12514 | reverse complement strand
ATAGAGTGTCTGACTACGAATCAGAAGGTTGTAGGTTCGACTCCTACTGGGTGCATTTTTTGCGTTTAGCAAAGAATTTTGAACAAGTATGCGGAAGTAGTTCAGTGGTAGAACATCACCTTGCCATGGTGGGGGTCGCGAGTTCGAATCTCGTCTTCCGCTTCATCGGGAAGTAGCTCAGCTTGGTAGAGCGCTGCGTTCGGGACGCAGAGGTCGTGGGTTCGAATCCCGTTTTCCCGATATTGAGGTCATTGTCTGAGGACAGTGGCTTTTTTATTATATTTGCGTATAATTAAAGTCAACATTAGTCAAACTAGACCAATGCCTAAAGAAAGGTGGGACGTGATGGCAAGCCAAAATGTGACGGACATCATCGAACGCTACTTAAAAGCGTTGCTGGATGCTGAAGAAGAAGTCGAGATCAGACGAGCCCAAGTGGCGCAACGCTTTGATTGCGTCCCTTCACAGATCAATTATGTGATCAAGACGCGTTTCACCCCAGAACGTGGATATGTGGTCGAGTCTAAGCGCGGCGGTGGCGGCTATATTCGCATCGTCAAAGTCAAAATGCGCACTGACTGTGATTTGGTCACGTGGATGATCGAACAATTACCCAGCCAAATTGGGGTGCAAGATGCCCGTTTAATGATTCAAAAGTTGTATGATGAAGGCATCGTTGAACAACAAGCTGGCAACATGATGCTCAATGTGTTGAGCCATCAAACCTTAAACGTCGCTGACGCTGATACTGAAGGGCGTCTGCGCGCACGGCTGTTGTTGTCATTCTTGCGCAGTTTACAATATGAACGCACACACTGATCGAAAAGAGGAATGAGTGTATGGATAATCTGTTTACGCCGTCAGCAAAAAACGTTTTAATGATCGCCCAAGAACAAGCTAAATATTTCCACCATCACGCAGTCGGCACTGAACATCTGTTGATGGCGTTGGTGATCGAACAAGATGGAATCGCTGGTAAAACCTTGCGCCAGTTGTCGGTCAGCCAAGAAGATGTGCATGACGAAATCGAACGCTTCACCGGCTATGGCACCGTTGATGCGCAAAATCAAAGTGCCGACACTTATTTACCTTACTCACCTAAAGGTAAAGAGATCTTAAGCTTTGCCGGGGACGAAGCCAAACGCTTAGGCGCTTTGAAAATCGGTACGGAACACATTTTGCTCGGGTTGTTGCGCGAAGATGATATCTTAGCGGCTCGCATCCTGCAAAACTTGGACCTGTCCTTATCTAAGACCCGCCAAATGGTCTTAAAGAAAATGGGCATTTCAGAAGCTGCTGCCAAGCCCCGCCAAGCTGCGCGCCAAACCAAACGGCCTGCATCACAAGGCACGCCAACGCTTGATGGCCTCGCCCGCGATTTGACTCAACTCGCCCGCGAAAACAAAATGGATCCAGTGGTGGGCCGCGATAAAGAAGTCCGCCGCTTGATCCAGATCTTAGCGCGTCGCACCAAAAACAACCCAGTGTTGATCGGGGAACCTGGTGTCGGTAAAACTGCGATTGCAGAAGGCTTCGCTGAAAAAATCGTGGCTGGCTCTGTGCCTAGCGATATGCAGCACAAACGTTTGATGATGCTTGATATGGGCTCTTTGGTCGCTGGCACCAAGTATCGTGGTGAATTTGAAGACCGCTTGAAGAAAGTCATCGATGAAATTTATCAAGATGGCAATGTGATCTTATTCATCGATGAATTGCATACCTTGATCGGCGCTGGTGGGGCAGAAGGCGCTATTGATGCGTCTAACATTTTAAAGCCGGCCTTAGCTCGTGGGGAACTGCAACTGATCGGGGCCACGACGTTAGATGAATACCAAAAGTACATCGAAAAAGATGCCGCTTTGGAACGCCGGTTTGCCACGATTCAAGTCAATGAACCTACCGAAGATGAAGCTGAGCAGATCTTGCATGGTTTGCGTGGCCGCTATGAAGCCCATCATGGTGTCACCATCACTGATGACGCGTTACATGAAGCTGTGGTATTATCCAGTCGCTACATCACCACGCGCTTTTTGCCTGATAAGGCGATCGACTTGGTTGATGAATCTGCTGCCAAAGTGCGCTTAGATGAAGCTGACAAGCCGACGAAAGCCGACAAAATGGAACAAAAGCTGGAAGACTTGGTGAAGTCCAAAGAAGATGCGATTTTACATCAAGATTTTGAAGAAGCTGCCGTCATCCGCCAAAAGGAACAAAAACTCCGCGAAAAAGTCGCCGCCCAAACTTCCGACGCAGATGAAAATGGCGTGCGCAAAGACGTCCAAGTCACCGGCGAAGATGTCGCTGAAGTCGTTGCCCAATGGACTGGTGTGCCAGTTACCCAACTGCAAAAGAAAGAATCCGAGCGCTTAGTTAACTTGGAGAAAGTTTTGCATGAACGCGTGGTTGGCCAAGACGTTGCGGTCAGCGCCGTATCGCGTGCCATTCGTCGGGCCCGCAGTGGCTTGAAAGACCCAACGCGTCCGATCGGTTCGTTCATGTTCTTAGGCCCTACTGGGGTCGGGAAGACGGAATTGGCCAAGGCGCTGGCGGAAGCAATGTTTGGCACTGAAGACGCGATGATCCGCGTGGATATGTCTGAATACATGGAGAAATTCTCCACCAGTCGCTTGATCGGGGCGGCGCCTGGTTATGTCGGCTATGATGAAGGTGGCCAGCTGACTGAAAAGGTCCGCAACAAGCCATACTCGGTCGTTTTATTAGATGAAGTGGAAAAAGCCCATCCAGATGTGTTCAACATTTTGCTACAAGTCTTAGATGATGGCTACTTGACTGATTCGAAAGGCCGCCGCGTCGACTTCCGAAACACCATTTTGATCATGACCTCAAACATTGGCGCCACTGCCTTACGCGATGAAAAGACCATGGGCTTTGGGGCTTCGACTAGCAACGGTCCAGATTTTAAAGCCATGCAAAGTCGGATGCTTGAAGAACTTAAGCGCGCCTTCCGTCCAGAATTCTTGAACCGGATCGACGAAACCGTGGTGTTCCACTCCTTGAACAAGGAAGAACTCCATGAAATCGTCAAGATCATGGCCAAGAATGTCTTGCATCGTTTGGCTGATCAAGACATCAAAGTCAAAATCACCCCTGCTGGCATTGATGCTGTGGCTAAGGCTGGTTTTGACCCAGAATACGGTGCGCGTCCAATTCGTCGGGCTTTGCAACGCGATGTCGAAGATGAGTTATCGGAACTCTTATTAACTGGCCAAGCTAAAGCCAGCGATTTGATCACCATCGGCGCGAAAGCCGGCAAGCTGACCTTTAAGGTAAAGCCTGCCACTGAGCCAAAAGAACCAGTGAAAGCTTAATCACTTGAGTCGTTTTCTTCTATAGAAGAAAGCGGCTTTTTTGAACTCGTGATTTTCAAACCCGGATAGCTAAGACATAAACGCATAGCGTTGAAGATGCGCCGAAAATCACGAATCTGACAAATTAGAATTTGGCCAAGTCAGTGATTGGGAGCAAGGTGAAAGTGAAAGGCGGAAGCTGAGTGCCACCAGCCGTCGAACCATTGTTGGCGTTTTACCGCCTTACAAGGGCACAGGATTTGAGATCCACTCGCGGTTTTTGCGAGTTAACTCAAATCCTGTGGACAGCGTTGCGTGGCACTCAGCTGGAGCCTCTGACTTTCACCTGATCCAGCCTACTTGACATCAATTTCAAAAACAGGTATTATTAATGCAATTGCATTTCGGTGCGACCCACATGTGTTGGCGATCTATTGTCCGTCAACGCGCATATTGAGCCCAAGGCGTTCGCGATTTTTTTCTCTTGCGCTTTTGGGTTTTTGTTTGCCCAAATGGGAGTCGTATCGGCAGATGTAACACAAACGTAATATTTATTTGTGAAGTCGCCGTCCGATAAAACTAATGAGAGGTGTTCATACTTGGCAGGACATTTAGTGAATTACGGCAAGCATCGCACGCGCCGTTCCTATTCCCGCATCAAAGAAGTACTCGATCTGCCTAACTTGATCGAGATCCAATCCAACTCATATCAATGGTTCTTAGACGAAGGCCTGAAGGAAATGTTCGACGACATCATGCCGATCGAAGACTTCCAAGGCAACTTGTCTTTGGAATACGTTGACTATGATCTTCGTGAACCTAAATATACCGTTGAAGAAGCGCGTCAACATGATGCCAACTACGCGGCCCCATTACACGTCACTTTGCGCCTGACTAACCATGAAACTGGTGAAATCAAGTCACAAGATGTCTTCTTTGGGGATTTCCCATTGATGACTGATCAAGGGACGTTCATCATCAACGGGGCAGAACGGGTTATCGTTTCTCAATTAGTCCGCTCGCCTGGGGTTTATTACAACTCTGCCGTTGACAAGAACTCCCGCATGACTTGGGGCACCACTGTGATCCCTAACCGTGGCGCTTGGTTGGAATTTGAAACTGACGCCAAGGATATTTCTTACGTCCGTATCGACCGGACGCGTAAGATCCCAATGACTGAATTGGTCCGGGCTTTAGGCTTCGGTGCTGATTCTGACATTATCGACATGTTCGGCGATAACGATTCCTTGATGCTCACCTTGGAAAAAGATGTGCACAAGAACACCGATGATTCCCGGACTGACGAAGCGTTGAAAGATATCTACGAACGGCTTCGCCCAGGCGAGCCAAAGACTGCTGATTCTTCACGCAGTCTGTTATATGCGCGCTTCTTTGATCCAAAGCGCTATGACCTCGCCAATGTTGGCCGCTACAAGGTCAACAAAAAGCTCAACTTAAAGACTCGCTTGCTCGGCCGCACTTTGGCTGAAACCTTAGCTGATCCTGAAACTGGCGAAGTGATCGTGGCCAAAGACACCAAGATTGATCGTCACGTGATGGATACCTTAGGCGACTACCTTGATAAAGATGATTTCAAGACCATCACTTATCAACCAAGCGACCAAGGCGTCGTCACTGACCCAATGACAGTGCAAGTCGTTAAGGTCTACTCCGAAAACAACCCTGAAAAAGTCGTCAACATGATCGGCAACGGCCATATTGATAAGAAGACTAAGCATTTGATCCCAGCTGATATCGTGGCTGCCATGAACTACTTCTTGAACTTACAAGAAGGCATCGGCTCCACTGATGATATCGATCACTTGGGTAACCGTCGGATCCGTTCTGTCGGTGAATTGTTGCAAAACCAATTCCGCATCGGTTTAAGCCGGATGGAACGTGTGGTTCGTGAACGGATGTCCATTCAAGACACCACCACGATCACCCCACAACAATTGATCAATATTCGCCCAGTTGTGGCCTCCATCAAGGAATTCTTCGGCAGTTCTCAATTGTCCCAGTTCATGGACCAGACTAACCCATTAGGCGAATTGACGCATAAGCGGCGTTTGTCTGCCTTAGGCCCTGGCGGTTTGACTCGTGACCGTGCCGGTTATGAAGTGCGTGACGTGCATTACACCCACTATGGCCGGATGTGTCCAATTGAAACCCCTGAAGGTCCTAACATCGGTTTGATCAACTCCTTGGCTTCTTATGCCGTGGTCAACCCTTATGGCTTCATTGAAACCCCATATCGTCGTGTTTCATGGGAAGACCATAAAGTTACCGACAAAATCGACTATTTAACTGCCGACGAAGAAGATAACTATGTTGTGGCTCAGGCCAACACCAAGTTAAACGAAGATGGTTCATTTGCTGACGCGACTATTTTGGCCCGTTCAAAAGATGATAACATCGAAACCACTGCTGAACATGTTGACTACATGGACGTTTCGCCTAAGCAAGTAGTTGCGGTTGCCACTGCCTGCATTCCTTTCTTGGAAAACGATGACTCCAACCGGGCCTTAATGGGTGCCAACATGCAACGTCAGGCGGTGCCTTTGATCAATCCTCACGCCCCATTAGTTGGGACTGGGATGGAATACAAAGCCGCCCATGACTCTGGGATCGCAGTACTTGCTACCCATGATGGGACCGTTGAATTCGTTGATGCCAAGCAAATTCGTATCCGCCGTGCTGATGGTGCTTTAGACAAGTACAACTTGATGAAGTTCCGTCGGTCTAACGCCGGTAAGAACTACAACCAACGCCCAATTGTCCGCTTAGGTGACAAAGTCGAAGCCGATGAAATCATCGCTGACGGCCCAGCCATGCAAAACGGGGAATTAGCCTTAGGTCAAAACCCGATCATCGCCTTCATGACTTGGAACATGTACAACTATGAAGATGCGATCGTCTTATCTGAAAAATTGGTTCGCGAAGATGCCTACACTTCCATCCATATTGAAGAATATGAATCAGAAGCCCGTGACACCAAGCTTGGACCTGAAGAAATCACCCGTGAAATTCCTAACGTCGGTGAAGAAGCCCTCAAGGACCTCGATGAATTCGGGATCATCCGTGTCGGTGCTGAAGTGCATGACGGGGACATTTTAGTCGGGAAAGTAACGCCTAAAGGTGTGACTGAACTGTCTGCCGAAGAACGATTGCTGCATGCGATCTTTGGTGAAAAGGCTCGTGAAGTCCGCGACACCAGTTTGAAAGTGCCTCATGGCGGCGGCGGTATCATTCAAGATGTCCGCATCTTCACCCGTGATAACGGGGATGAATTGTCTCCTGGTGTGAACATGAAGGTCCGCGTCTACATCACCCAGAAACGTAAGATCGAAGTTGGGGATAAAATGGCCGGCCGTCATGGTAACAAAGGGACGGTTTCAATCGTTGTGCCTGAAGAAGATATGCCATTCTTGCCTGATGGGACCCCAGTTGACATTTTACTGTCACCAATGGGTGTGCCTTCTCGTATGAACATTGGGCAGGTCTTAGACTTGCACTTAGGCATGGCTGCGCGCAACTTAGGCATCCATGTGGCCACACCAGTTTTTGATGGGGCCAATGATGAAGATCTTTGGGCCACAGTTAAAGAAGCTGGTATGGCTAGTGATGGTAAATCCATTCTTTATGATGGCCGTACTGGTGAACCATTTGAAAACCGGGTATCTGTCGGGGTCATGTACTACATGAAGCTCGCTCATATGTCCGCTGATAAGCTCCATGCCCGTTCGATCGGACCTTACTCTCTGGTTACGCAACAGCCACTGGGTGGTAAAGCTCAGTTTGGTGGTCAGCGTTTCGGGGAAATGGAAGTTTGGGCCTTGGAAGCTTACGGGGCTGCTTACACCTTACAAGAAATCTTGACTTACAAGTCAGATGACGTTGTGGGTCGTGTGAAGACCTATGAAGCCATCGTTAAAGGCGAACCAATTCCAAAGCCAGGCGTGCCAGAATCATTCCGCGTGTTGGTCAAGGAATTACAAGCCCTTGGTTTGGACATGAAAGTGCTCGACCAAGACAAACAAGAAATTGAATTACGCGATATGGATGATGAAGATGACGACGTTGTTTCTGTTGACGCCTTAGCGAAGTTTGCCAAGGAACAAGAAGAAAAGAAGGCCAAAGAAGCCGCAACGCTAGCCACTCAAGATCAATCCAGCGACGATAACAACAACTAGGAGGTAGCCTTTTGATTGATGTCAACAAGTTTGAAAGCATGCAAATCGGCTTAGCCTCGCCTGACAAAATCCGTTCATGGTCTTATGGTGAAGTCAAAAAGCCAGAAACCATCAACTATCGGACGTTGAAGCCAGAGCGAGATGGGCTATTCGATGAACGCATCTTCGGACCGACCAAAGACTGGGAATGTGCCTGTGGGAAATACAAGCGCATCCGGTATAAGGGTATCGTTTGTGACCGTTGTGGCGTTGAAGTCACACGCTCTAAAGTCCGTCGCGAACGCATGGGCCATATTGAATTGGCTGCCCCAGTAACGCACATCTGGTACTTCAAAGGCATCCCATCTCGCATGGGTTTGGTTTTGGACATGTCCCCACGTGCCCTTGAAGAAGTCATTTACTTCGCCAGCTATGTGGTGATCGACCCAGGTGATACGTCACTTGAAAAGAAACAATTGTTGACTGAACGCGAATACCGCGACAAGCGTGACGAATACGGTCAAGGCTTCAACGCCAAAATGGGTGCTGAAGCGGTGAAGGAACTCTTGAGCCAAGTTGATTTGGCCCAAGAAGTTGCGGAACTCAAAGAAGATTTAAAGACCGCCCAAGGTCAAAAGCGGACTCGTGCGATCCGCCGGTTGGACATTTTGGATGCGTTCTTGGAATCTGGTAACGATCCTGCCTGGATGGTTATGGATGCCATTCCGGTTATCCCGCCGGATCTGCGCCCAATGGTTCAATTGGAAGGTGGCCGTTTTGCTACCAGTGACTTGAACGATTTGTATCGTCGGGTCATCAACCGTAACAACCGGTTGAAGCGTTTGTTAGACCTTAATGCGCCTAACATCATCGTCCAAAACGAAAAGCGCATGTTGCAAGAAGCTGTCGACGCCTTGATCGATAACGGTCGTCGTGGCCGTCCAGTTACAGGACCTGGTAACCGTCCATTGAAGTCTCTTTCACACATGTTGAAAGGGAAGCAAGGCCGTTTCCGTCAGAACTTGTTAGGCAAGCGTGTTGACTATTCTGGTCGTTCCGTTATCGATGTTGGCCCAACGCTTAAGTTCTATCAATGTGGCTTGCCTCGTACCATGGCGTTGGAATTGTTCAAGCCTTTTGTCATGCGTGAATTGGTTGCGCGTGACATGGCGTCCAACATCAAAAACGCTCGGCGTAAAATTGACCGCGAAGACGACGATATTTGGGATGTCTTAGAAGATGTTATCAAAGAACGTCCGGTCCTGTTAAACCGCGCCCCTACGCTTCACCGTTTAGGGATCCAGGCCTTCGAACCTGTCTTGGTTGATGGGAAGTCCATGCGTTTGCACCCGATCGTGTGTGAAGCTTACAACGCCGATTTTGATGGGGATCAGATGGCCATTCACGTGCCATTATCTGACGAAGCCCAAGCAGAAGCGCGTTTGCTGATGCTCGCTGCTCACCATATCTTGGCACCTAAAGATGGTAAGCCGATCGTTACGCCTTCTCAGGATATCGTTTTAGGGAACTACTACTTGACGATGGAACAAAAAGGCCGCGAAGGCGAAGGCATGATCTTCAAGGACACCAACGAAGTCTTGATGGCCTTACAAAACGGTTATGTCCACTTGCATTCTCGGATCGGCTTGGCCGTTAACTCCATGCCTAAGAAGCCATTCACTGATGATCAACGCAACAAGATCATGGTGACTTCCGTGGGTAAAGTGATCTTCAACGAGATCCTGCCAACTGAATTGCCATTCTTGGATGAACCAACGCAAGACAACATCGTCAACGGTGTGCCGGATAAGCACTTCATCCAATCAGGTGAAGATATTCATGCTTACTTGGCTGATGCGCCATTGATCGACCCATTCAAGAAGTCCTTCTTGTCTAAGATCATTGCCGAAGTCTTCAAGACTTACAAAGTGCAACGGACTTCTGACTTGTTGGATGACATGAAGACCTTAGGTTATACGCAAGCCACTAACTCCGGTTTGACCGTCGGGGTTGCTGACGTGCCGAACTTGCCACAAAAAGCTGAGGTTGTCGAAGAAGCCCATAACAAAGTCGCAACGGTTGCCAAGCAGTTCCGTCGTGGGTTGATCACTGACCAAGAACGTCATGATCGCACCATTTCCATTTGGAACGATGCCAAAGATGACATTCAACAAAAGCTGATCGACTCCTTTGACCCGAACAACCCAATCTCCATGATGAGTGATTCCGGGGCCCGTGGTAACATTTCTAACTTTACTCAGCTTGCTGGTATGCGTGGTTTGATGGCTGCGCCTAACGGTGGGATGATGGAAGTGCCAGTTATCTCGAACTTCCGTGAAGGCTTATCCGTCTTGGAAATGTTCATGTCTACCCACGGGGCTCGTAAAGGGATGACCGATACTGCCTTGAAGACTGCCGATTCTGGTTACTTGACTCGCCGTCTTGTCGACGTTGCCCAAGACGTTATCGTGCGTGAAGAAGACTGTGGCACTGACCGCGGCTTAGTGGTTTCTGCTATTCGTGAAGGTAACGAAATGATCGAACCATTGTACGATCGTTTGGTTGGCCGTTTCACTCAAAAGTCTGTGCTTGACCCACAAACCCATGAAGTGATCGTGCCTCGCGATACCTTGATGGACGAAGACATGGCCCAAGCCATTGTCGACGCTGGTGTTGAATCTGTTACCATCCGTTCCGTCTTCACTTGTGACACCCGTCATGGGGTTTGCCAAAAGTGCTACGGCCGCAACCTCGCCACTGGCGAACAAGTTGAAGTCGGTGAAGCAGTCGGGACTGTCGCTGCGCAATCTATCGGTGAACCTGGTACGCAATTAACCATGCGTAACTTCCATACCGGTGGTGTTGCCGGTGGTGATGATATCACCCAAGGGTTGCCTCGTGTCCAAGAAATTATGGAAGCACGTAACCCTAAAGGTCCTGCTGTGGTTTCTGAAGTTGACGGCTACATTACCGCCATCGACGAAAACCCTGCAGAACACACCCGTGAAATCACGGTTGAAGGCAAGACCGATACCCGCACTTACTCTGTCCCATACGCTTCAAGCGTTGCGGTTGCAGAAGGTGACCACGTTGATCGTGGCGGTCGTTTGACTGGTGGCTCGATCGATCCTAAGGCCTTGATCAAGATCCAAGACTCTTTGAGCACTGAAAACTATCAATTGTTTGAAGTCCAAAAAGTTTATCGGATGCAGGGGATCGAAATCGCTGATAAGCATATCGAAGTGATGGTTCGTCAACAATTACGCAAGATCCGCGTCATGGATCCAGGCGACACTGACATTTTGCCAGGGACGTTGCTTGATATTGCGGAATTCAAGGACCGCAACAAAGACACGCTCATCTCCGGTGGGATTCCTGCGACTGGTCGTCCAGTCTTGCTTGGGATCACCAAGGCATCTCTGGAAACCAACTCCTTCTTGTCTGCGGCTTCCTTCCAGGAAACTACTCGTGTCCTCACCGACGCGTCCATTCGCGGCAAGGTCGATCCTTTGGTCGGCTTGAAGGAAAACGTCATTATCGGGAAGATCATCCCAGCTGGTACTGGGATGGCGACCTACCGTCATATGGAACCAAAGACGGTTGGTGCCGTTTCC
The DNA here is from genome assembly GCF_001435035.1 of Lacticaseibacillus manihotivorans DSM 13343 = JCM 12514. Taxonomy (GTDB): domain Bacteria; phylum Bacillota; class Bacilli; order Lactobacillales; family Lactobacillaceae; genus Lacticaseibacillus; species Lacticaseibacillus manihotivorans. The sequence continues at coordinate 31,391 of NZ_AZEU01000240.1, read as the reverse complement.
GAAAATGTCTATTCGATTTCCGATATCGAAAAGCAAATGCAAGCTGATGACGCTGCCAAGTCTGACAACTAATCTGCAAGCATGAAAAAGGCGTCGCAACTTTTAAAGTTGCGGCGCTTTTTGCGTTTCTGTGTTTTGACTTTGGGCCGGCCAGTTTCCGGCCCAAAGTCAAAACGCGTCGGCAACAATTAAACACAATAGTTGATCGTGGCATTGATCAATCAGATCAGTTGGACCAGCGTGACGATCAAACTTCCCACTGCGAGATGCGGAATCCATGGGAGCTGATGTTGTTTCAATAAGGTCGCATGGATTAATCCAGTGAAGCAGGCGATCAATAAAACCCACAGTAAGGGGATGAAGGCAAATTGTGTCGCTAGCACGCCAGTCAGCCAGGCATCGGCACTACCGAGATAGTTGAAGTGGGCGAGTAGTGAGAAGCCTGCCCACCAAATCAACGGCGCCCACCACAGGACATGCGTGGGGATGCTGAGCAAATAAATTTGGAGACACCAAAGTTCAAACGGCTGCGCAGGGACGGAATGGGTGGTGGCATCTTGAAAACCGAAGTAGGCCAAACCACCCCAAAATAGCAGGATCTGTAGCATATTCATCACTCCTTGGAAGCACCCGAAAGAATCCACAAATTAAACGGGGCATTTTTCTGAAATGCTTGACATTCGCTTGGAATTCTTAGTATACTATCAAAGGTGCTTTTTTCCAGTTATTCGGGTTTCCCGAGCAGTGAACTGGGTAATTGCCACTTCGCCGTCTCGTGGGCCATTTTTTTATCGATTAAAATGAACCGCCTGGATGTGTGGACTTGAAAGTTAAACCAGAATCGAAAGGAGGAACCTTGAAATGCCTACTATTAACCAATTAGTACGTCAAGGTCGCAAGTCTCAAGTAACAAAGTCTAACTCTCCTGCGTTGAACTTCGGTTACAACAGCAAGAAGAAGTCTCTTACTAACACCCCAGCTCCGCAAAAACGTGGGGTGGCTACTCGTGTCGGCACCATGACACCAAAGAAGCCTAACTCAGCTTTGCGGAAGTATGCCCGTGTTCGTCTGTCCAACTTAATTGAAGTGACAGCTTATATCCCAGGTATCGGCCATAACTTACAAGAACATAGTGTTGTTCTGATCCGTGGGGGCCGTGTTAAGGATTTACCTGGTGTGCGTTATCACATCATCCGTGGGACGCTTGATACTGCCGGTGTTGACGGCCGTATGCAATCCCGTTCCAAGTACGGTGCAAAGCGCCCTAAGGCTAAGAAGTAAGCAATTGATCCTGCGGTGGTAACGCCGAGGTAATTGCAATTTCAGTTTAAAACACGACTTATATATAAGGAGGCAATCAGCATGCCACGTCGAGGTACTGTTTCAAAGCGTGACGTCTTACCTGATCCAGTTTACAATTCTAAGCTGGTTACCCGCCTCATCAACCATTTGATGATCGACGGTAAGCGCGGTAAGGCCCAAACGATTTTATATTCTGCATTTGATATCATTAAGAAGGAAACTGGCAACGAACCTGTTGATGTTTTTGATGAAGCCATGAAGAACATCATGCCAGTACTTGAAGTTAAAGCTCGCCGTATTGGTGGCTCTAACTATCAAGTCCCGATCGAAGTACGTCCTGACCGTCGTACGACCCTTGGTCTTCGTTGGTTAACGCAATACTCCCGTGCTCGCGGTGAACACACTATGGACGAACGCCTTGCGCGCGAAATCATGGATGCGGCTAACAACACCGGTGCGGCTGTTAAGAAGCGCGAAGACACCCATAAAATGGCAGACGCTAACCGCGCCTTTGCACATTATCGTTGGTAAGACAGTTTGGCTATTATATCCATATATTTGGCATATAGTAGCCAATTGTTTTATCCCCAAAGCGACGCCAAGCGATTTTAAGGCTGTGAATAAGGTGGCGTGAGGTGGTGACGAACTTGGTCATTGCCTTGCGACGACTTACTCGCAAGCCTGTTGCTTGGCGTCGCTCGACGAAAACTACTTTAATTTTTATCACTCACAACAATTGAGAGGAGAACTACTTTCACATGGCCAACAAGCGTGAATTTCCGTTAGACCGGACCCGTAACATCGGGATCATGGCCCACATCGATGCTGGTAAGACCACTACGACTGAACGTATCTTGTATTACACCGGTAAGATTCATAAAATCGGTGAAACTCATGATGGCGCTTCTCAAATGGACTGGATGGCTCAGGAACAAGAACGTGGGATCACGATCACTTCCGCTGCTACCACTGCCTTTTGGAAGGATCACCGGGTCAACATCATCGATACCCCAGGGCACGTGGACTTCACTATCGAAGTTGAACGTTCCTTGCGTGTCCTTGATGGTGCCGTAACTGTTTTGGATGCCCAAGCCGGGGTTGAACCTCAAACTGAAAACGTTTGGCGTCAAGCTTCCACTTATTCTGTTCCCCGGATCGTGTTCGTTAACAAAATGGACAAGATCGGTGCTGACTTCGAATACTCTGTGAAGACCCTTCACGAACGCTTAGGCGCTAACGCCCATGCAATGCAATTACCGATCGGTGCCGAAGATAACTTTGAAGGTATCATCGACTTGATCGAAATGAAGGCTGACTTGTACGATGAAGATGCTTTGGGTTCCGAATGGGATGTTGTTGACATTCCTGACGAATACAAAGACGCTGCCGAAGCTGCCCACAACGACTTGATCGAAGCCGTTGCTGACGTTGATGACGGCATCATGGACAAGTACCTTGAAGGCGAAGAAATCACCAAAGATGAATTAAAGGCTGCGATCCGTAAAGCAACCTTGGCTTTGGAATTCTTCCCTGTATTTGCTGGTTCTGCCTTCAAGAACAAGGGTGTTCAAATGATGCTTGATGGTGTTGTTGACTACTTACCATCTCCTCTTGATGTTAAGCCATACAACGCCACTGATCCTGAAACTGGTGACGCGGTTGAATTGACTGCCGGCGACGACAAGCCATTTGCTGCGTTGGCATTTAAGATCGCCACTGACCCGTTCGTTGGTCGTTTGACTTTCATCCGTGTTTACACTGGGACTTTGGAATCCGGCTCTTACGTCTTGAACGCCACTAAGGACAACCGTGAACGTGTTGGTCGTTTGCTGCAAATGCACTCTAACCACCGTGAAGAAATCCCTGAAGTATTCTCTGGTGATATCGCGGCTGCCATCGGTTTGAAGAACACCACCACTGGTGACTCTTTGACTGACGTTGACCACCCATTGATCCTTGAATCTTTGGAAATTCCAGAACCAGTTATCCAAGTTTCCATCGAACCTGACTCAAAAGAAGACCGTGACAAGCTCGACGTTGCGATCCAAAAACTGAGTGAAGAAGATCCGACGTTCCAAGCTGAAACCAACCCTGAAACTGGTGAAACTTTGATCGCCGGCATGGGCGAATTGCACTTGGATATCATGGTTGACCGGATGAAGCGTGAATTTAAGGTTGGCGCCAAAGTTGGTGCCCCTCAAGTTGCTTATCGTGAAACCTTCACCAAGCAAGCTTCCGCCCAAGGTAAGTTTGTTCGTCAGTCTGGTGGTAAAGGTCAATATGGTGATGTTTGGGTTGAATTTACCCCTAACGAAGAAGGTAAAGGCTTCGAATTCGAAGATGCCATCGTCGGTGGTGTGGTTCCTCGTGAATACATCCCTTCAGTTGAACAAGGCTTGAAAGAATCAATGGCTAACGGTGTCCTCGCCGGCTACCCATTGATCGACGTTAAAGCTAAGTTATATGATGGTTCTTACCATGATGTCGATTCCTCTGAAGCGGCCTTTAAGGTTGCCGCATCCATCGCGTTGAAGAACGCTGCACCTAAAGCTGGTGCCGTGATCCTCGAACCGATCATGCATGTTGAAATCGTCGTTCCTGAAGAATACCTTGGCGATGTGATGGGTCAAGTTACTGCTCGTCGCGGGCGTGTCGAAGGCATGGAAGCACGTGGTAACGCCCAATTGATCAACTCCATGATCCCACTGGCTGAAATGTTCGGTTACGCAACGACTTTGCGTTCCGCTACTCAAGGCCGTGGTACCTTCACGATGACTTTCGATCACTACGAAGCAACCCCTAAGTCTATCCAAGAAGAAATCATCAAAAAGAACGGCGGCAACTAAAGCCGTGAGCACTGAGTCTAAGGACTCAGTGTTTTTTTGTACTCTTTCATCTTTAAATCCGGCTTTTGAAATTGTATTGCTGTCCGGCATCGTAAGTGTTTCAGGCTCGCCATCAGGTGCCAGTGGTCTATCTCCGTTACAGTGATTTGAAATTGGGCCTCCAGCTGGCCGGCTCGACGTGGAGAGGGTCCTCGGGAAAGCTAGCCGAGATGTGTCGCTACGCTCCCCACTCGCCGGATCTTTCCCTGCGGAATCTCATAAGCGGTAAACCGCTAACGAGATTCTCACCACGTCGAGCCGGCCAGCTTCCGTCCCAATTTCAAATCACTTCCACTACGCCTGACCGCTGACACCCGATGGCTACGAAACGTGTGATGCCAACGTGTATCTGCGATTACACGAGCTGACAGCGCGGTGGTGAGACATTTCAATCTGTAAGTTAGTCATACCAACTTAGAAAATATGTGAGCGGAAGCGGCTTGGCAGAACGAAGGAAAATTGGACAATTGCCTGTGGGAGTGAAATCAAGTGAGACGCCGGTTTGTGGCGGTTCGCGT
>NZ_AZEU01000240.1:0-26636 GCF_001435035.1 Lacticaseibacillus manihotivorans DSM 13343 = JCM 12514 | reverse complement strand
AATTCTAGGCAAAAGCTCCTCAAACGGTCTTTGTTTGAGAGCTGGCGCCGGCCGCACCGGCAACTTGTCCAATTTTCCGCAGTGGCGCCAAGGCGCTGGAGCTCACATATTTTCAAGCCGCTAGGCAATTGGTAAGGCTAGCTGGAAGCTTCAAAGCACACTTACGATGCCGGACAGCGTAAGTTGATGTAAACCGAGTTTAAAGATGATTTAGGATTATAATCCGAACAATTTCGGATCATTTACCGAATTCACAACGCTTCATTTGCTAAAATCGCCTGAATTGTTCGTATTTTAATCTTTTTCATGCGTCGAAAACTAAATTTCGTCCGTGACTAACGCTGAAAAACAGTGTATGATGGATAACAGCAGAAAATAGATGTGTTAAAAAGGAGAAAAGAAGCTATGTTGACTCTTGCCACTACCATTGCCGATCGTCATTTCAAAACGTGCTTAATGAACGCTGCCGGTGTACGTTGCCAATCTGATCGCGACCTCAATGCCTTGATCAATTCCAACGCTGGGGCATACGTGACCAAAAGTGCAACGCCAGCGTATCGTGCCGGCAACCCAGAACCACGAATGAAAATGATCCCACAGGGTAGCTTCAACTCCATGGGCCTGCCAAACAATGGCTTGGACTACTACTTGGACTTTGTGTTAAAAGACCAAGCAAAGCGCCCGGATGCCACGAACTTCTTATCCATCGCTGGCACTAGTTTGGCAGATAACTTGGCGATGCTGCACCAGATTCAAGACTCTGCTTATAACGGCTTTGTCGAATTAAACTTATCTTGCCCAAATGTCCCTGGCCATCCGCAACAAGGTTATGACTTTGACGCCACGAAAGAAACTTTGACGGCAGTGTTTGACTTTTACACTAAGCCGCTTGGCGTGAAGTTACCCCCATACTTTGACCTGGCCCATTTTGATCAAATCGCGGCAGTCCTGAACCAATTCCCACTGACCTTTGTGACGACCATCAACTCTGTTGGCAACGGCTTGATCGTCAACTACGAAACCGAAACTGTGGCCATCAAGCCTAAAGGTGGCTTTGGCGGCTTAGGTGGCGCCAGTGTGAAGCCAACTGCTTTGGCGAATGTGCGCGCCTTGTCGCAACGCTTGAATCCATCCATCGCTGTGATCGGCGTTGGCGGGATCATGAGTGGACGCGATGCCTTTGAACACATTTTGTGCGGTGCTTCGATGTTGCAAATCGGGACGCAATTCGGCTATGAAGGCACGAAGATCTTTGATCGCGTCGCCCATGAACTCGATGACATCATGGCGTTGAAAGGTTACGCGAGCTTGGATGATTTCCGCGGCAAGCTCAAAACCATCAATTAGCTCAGTCAAAAGGCTGGTGACTTCATGTCGCCGGCCTTTTATAATGGAAGAAAATGGTAAAAGAAGGCGGAAACATGTCTCAAAAAACGATTTTGATCACCGGCGCTTCCAGTGGCATGGGCAAAGCCGCGACAGAACTATTTGCCCAACGCGGCTGGTTAGTATTTGCTGGGGCACGGCGGGTCGAGAAAATTCCCACTGGTGACAATATTCATCCGATGCACTTAGATGTTTGTGATCACAACAGCAACTTAGCCTTTGTCGCTGGCGCTTTAACGCAGCAAACGCGCTTGGATGTGTTGTTGAACAATGCCGGTTATGGCGAATTTGGGCCATTGGAAGAAGTGCCGTTAGCATCGGCTCGCAAGCAACTGGAAACCAATTTACTCGGTGCTGCGGACTTAGCCCAAATCGTTTTACCAATTATGCGGCGGCAAGGTTATGGGCGCATCATCAATAATTCCTCTATTGGCGGCGATCTGTATACCCCACTCGGCGGGTGGTATTACGTTTCCAAACATGCGCTCAACACCTGGTCGGATACGCTGGATTCAGAAATTCGGTCGTTTGGCTTGCGTTCAGTGATCGTTGAACCTGGTGGCACCCAGTCCAATTGGTTAAGCATTGCCATGGACCATGCAAAAGCCAACTTACAACCAGATTCAGCATATCGCCAGTTGACAGACACGGTAGGTGGTTTATATTCACATAGCAGTTTCATGACCGGGGCCACCTCTGAGCAACTGGCAGAAGTGTTCTATCAAGCCGCGACTGCCAAGCGGCCAAAGAGTCGCTATTACCATGCTTGCACCGATCGCTTGATGGCAAACTTTGCTCGGATCCATCCGGAATTGTTCCGCCATGGCCTGAATTTAGCCGTCGATTTCGCCTTGAAAATGCACCGGTTTGATTCAAACGAAGCAGAACCCGAAACCGAAGATTAACACAAAAACGCGACCAGCCAGTAAGCTGATCGCGTTTTATTGTGGGCTGAGCAACGAAAAGTCCTCAGACTTTTGCTTTTGGGAAGTTAATCAGTCGCATTGGCAGCGGCCCGGCCGCGAACTTTGTAAACGGCCAAGCCTAAGCCTAGGCCAACTAAAGCTGGGACGACCCAAGCCATTCCTTGAGCTGCAAAAGGTAGGAAGCTTTGTTCGAAGTTGGTGCAAGCGACCCCAAAGGCAGATTGGGAAACCACTGGTGGGAAGCTGGAAACCATATCTAACAATGCAGGGACTGTGGTAAAACCAACCGTGAAGCTGTAAACCGTTTTGTCATGGTTGAACCACTTGCCGGAAACGGATAATAAGATCAATACCATCGCAAATGGATATAAGAACATCAACATTGGCGTGGACCAAGAGATGATCGTCGCTAAGCCGAAGTTTGCGGTTAAGAAACTAGCGAAGCTCATTAAGGCTAACCATTGAACGTAAGACAACACTGGGAAGTGCTTGTGGAAGTCTTGCGCAAAAGCGGCAACCAACCCAACGGCAGTGGTCAAGCAGGTGACGGTCAACAAGGTGGCTAACAAGGCATGCCCTGCGTTGCCGAAGTAATAGGTGACCAATTGATTGAACGCCGTGCCGCCTTCTGCAGAAACTTTGAAGTTGGCCAAAGACTTGGCCCCTAAGACGATCAAGAACAAGTAAACCAAACCGATCATGCTGGTAGCTAAGACCCCAGCTTTAGCAGTAACTTTGGCGACAGAAGATTGGCGATGTAAGCCAAGTCCGCGTACTGCGGTGACGACGGTGACACCAAAGGCTAACCCAGCCAGCGCGTCCATCGTGTTGTAGCCTTGCAAGAACCCGTTGAAAAAGCCTGCCCCTAATGTGTGATAACCTGCTGTCGTGGCTTGACCTGCGGCATTGCCCATCGGATGAGAGAAGCCAACGAAGAATAAGAAGAACAATAAAAGCAAGAAGACGGGGTTCAACGCTTTACCGATGGCACTGGTGATATGTTGTTCCTTATAAGAAAGTAAGAATGCGGCTAAGAAGAATAAAGCTGAAAAGACTAACAAGCCGGTTGTTTGCATCGACTTTGGCAATAATGGTGCAACGCCGGTGGTGAAGGATACAGTCGCCGTCCGCGGGGTCCCAAACAATGGTCCGATGGTCAAATGGATCAAGACCATGAATAGTACCGCAAACCATTTGCCTAAAGGCTTGCCGATATCATAAACGCCTTCAGCGTGCATCGCCGCCACGGCTAAAACGGAAAGCAGAGGCAAAACCACAGCGGTGACGAGAAAACCTAAAGTCGCCGGTACCCAGTTAGCGCCAGCTAATTGGCCGAGATGCAGTGGGAAGATCAAGTTCCCGGCGCCAAAGAATAAGCCAAACAACATGGAGCTGACGACCAAGTAATCGCGCTTGGTCAATTTTTTTTCGGTTAATTTTTCCATTGATGATTCCTCCAATAAAAGATCAGTGTATGTAGGTTGTTAATCTGACTAATGCCGCTAATGTCGCTATCCATACTCACCATCTCCTTTATTGTTGGAATTTCAAATGCACAAAAAACGGCGCCCCTAGTCTATGACTAAGGGCGCCGCAGCACGATACCACCTTAATTTGCTGTTTGTGTCACCACAAACAACCTCCGCTCGTACGGTCGATCATAAACACGCTGCTGAGTAGCGCGCTTGGATGACGATACGCGAACCGGATAATGGCGGTTCTAGCCATGATCTGTTACTTACTGACTGGGTCAGCTTTCGAGATCCTGCTTGAAAGGGATGTTCGCCGTAAATGTTGATGCTTCCTTTCACCTCACGAAGCTCGCTTGATCAACAAATTCAGTTACTGGACTTTCTCGATGCATTTGTCTTGTTGTTTCTGAGTATAGCATGAGAAATCTCAGTGTCAACCATGAGTTTTAAATTTTTGGGGCAATTTCAAGGGTTATCACGTGCAATTCATAGGGGCAACTTGCTAAGCTTGGAATAAAGGAGGTGATACGCCGCTCTGGTACATGTATCATTGTGTCCGCTTACTTGGAGATGATATAACATTAACTGTAAGCGGAAACAAAACAAAAGGGGGAAAAGTTTATGCAGAGTTTTATCGCGTTTATGGAAAAGCACTTCCTGCCTGTTGCAGCTAAAATTGGTAACCAACGCCATTTAGTCGCGATCCGGGATGCCTTTGCCTACACGATGCCACTGATGATCTTAGGTGCGTTTGCGACTTTGATCAACAACTTACCAATTCCAGGTTATATCGACCTGATGAATTCGATCTTCAGTGAAAAGTTGAAGGATGGGACATTCATCTGGACCAAGCTCGGGGGGAACTTATGGAGTGGGACTTTTGCCGTATTAGGGGTTATGATCGCGTTTTTAGTCGCGTTCAACTTGGCGAAGTCTTATAAGTCATCTGCGGTTGCAGCTGGTATTGTATCATTAGGATCATTTTACGCAGTAGGTGGTGCGTCTGGTATGGACTCCACCGGTTTATTCATTGCTTTGATCGTAGCCATTATTTCCGTTGAAATCTTCCGTCGTCTTGAAGCCAATCCACATCTGGTCATCAAGATGCCAGATTCCGTGCCACCGGCTGTTGCGACCTCATTTGCTGCTTTACTGCCAGCGATGATCACCATGACGATTTTCGGTTTGATCACGACCTTCTTCAACGCAGCACATGTTGAAAATATTGTTTTGGCCTTCTACAAAGCGGTTCAAGAACCATTCATGGGCATGGCCAACTCCTACCCAACTGCTTTATTGATCGCCTTCATCACACCATTCCTGTGGTTCTTCGGTTTGCATGGTGCCAACATGATCGACCCATTCATGCAGACGATCAACGCCCCAGCCATCACTGCCAACTTGGCAGCTTTGAAAGCTGGTAAGGAAATTCCTTATATCGTTAACAAGCCATTGTTCGATTCTTTCGTTAACATGGGTGGTACCGGTGTTACCATCTCCTTGATCATTGCCATTTGGATCTTTGCTCGCAAGAACAAAGCTTACATGACAGTTTCAAGCTTGTCCTTTGCACCTGGTTTGTTCAACATCAACGAACCCTTGACCTTTGGCTTACCAATCGTCTTAAACCCAATTCTGTTCGTACCTTACATCTTGGCCCCAATGGTCTGCATTACCATCGCATACTTTGCGACTGCGTCAGGCTTTATGCCAGCATGTACCGTTATGGCACCATGGGTGACGCCTCCGATCATCGGCGGTGTCATCGCCACTGCTTCTTGGCAAGGTGGCTTGATCGCTGCAATCAACATTGTGGTTGCGGTGCTGATCTACTCACCATTCGTTTACATGGCAACGCAAATGCAAATGAAGAAAGATGCAGCAACTGCCCAAGCTTAAGCTTACAAATGAGTCGCCTGAAAAAGCTCAGGCGGCTTTTTTGTGGTCAATTTTTTTGAGACGATTCTAGCCGAGGCGGATTTGTCGCAACTTTCCATGCCAATTACATCCTGGTTGCTTGGCGTATATCAAAAGTAATAGAGCGGCTCAACTGATCAAGTCATATTGACAACTCAGAATAGGCAAAATTCAAGCAAAGAAAAATGCGGCAGTTCAACCCATTTGTTGCCGGTTTCGATAGTTGTAGGAACAAATGTGTCTAGTTGTGACACCGTGTGACAAAAATGTTATTTGTGACGTTGAAGACGGTTTTGTGACATCGTGTGGTATCATAGAATCATGCATGTATGCGTTGCCGATTGTAGTCAAACTAGGAATGGGGACAAATCATAGAATTCATGGGAACAAATCTGATTTGTTCGCAGGTGATACAGGTGGTTTGAAAATGGAGGACAGTTTTGCTTTTTCTTAATTACACACCGGATCTGACGGAAACGGATATGACGATTTATCGCGAAATCGTCAAGGACATGGATGCTGTGGTGTACATGCGCATCCGCGATCTTGCCGAAACCACATATTGCAGTACCGCAAGTATTCAGCGGTTTTGTCAGAAGTTTGATTGTAGCGGGTGGGCAGAGTTTAAAACCAAGTTGCGCATGTATAACAATCAGAGCAATCATCGCGGACAACTGCCCAATGATATCGACGGTGGTGAAATCACCCGCTCGATCGCAGCGTGTGAAGATGGTCAGTATCAACAAGCCATCGATCGCGCCGCCCATTTGCTTTATGAACACTCGCAAGTGGTGTGGGTCGGCTTTGGGACGTCTCGGATCGTGGCGGATTATGGGGCAGTGACGTATTCCAACTCAGTGAATATGTCCTTTGCCGTCACCGCCCCAAGCACCCATCCACAAATCGATTACCCAGAAGCGGTTTACAAATCGATGTGCGTCGTGATCTGCTCGGTATCTGGTGAAAATCGGGTCGTCGTCGGGTATATGAATGAACTGCTTAAACATGGTGTACCGATCATTGCCATCACCAATTCAGCCAACTCTACCATCGCGCGTTTGTCGACTGTGGCGTTGGCCTATTATGTGACCCCGCAAGATCTTGATGGGGCGAATTTAACCAGCCAAACCCCAGCCATTTATATCATTGAAAAAATGACCCGGCGCGCGATGATGTTGGCGCGACCAGAAAATGTGCGGCAATTGGAGGATAATACCAGCTACCAATAGCTTGAACCAAGCAGGTTGTCGCGATAAAATTAAGACGATTAAATCAGCTTACGGAGGAAAATATGACGACACAAGATGAACTCAAGCAACAAGCAGCTCAACAAGCCGCTGACATGGTTGAACCAGGGATGGCGTTAGGCGTCGGCACTGGCTCAACAGTCGCCTTTTTCATTGATGCATTAGGGGATCGCAACCGCCAAACACCGTTAAACCTCAAAGCCATCGTCACCACATCCAATCGTTCTAAGCAACAACTGGAACAAAATGGGTTTGTGGTCAATGAACTTGCGGATGTCGATCAATTGGATCTGACCATCGATGGTGCCGACCGCGTTGATGATGATCTCAATGGGATCAAAGGAGGCGGTGCGGCCCACACACTTGAAAAGAATGTTGCCGTCAACTCCAAGAAAAATCTGTGGATTGTGGATGAATCCAAACTTTGCCATCGTTTAGGCGACTTTCCTTTGCCAGTGGAAGTTTTGCCAGTGTCTGCCAAGCAAAACTTTGCGAAGTTTGAACAAGCTGGTTTACAGCCCGCTTATCGTTTGAATGAGCAAGGGGAACGCTTGACCACCCATTACGGCAATTGGATCATTGATTTACACGTCGATCCACTGCCGGTACCCGATGGCTTAGCGGCATACTTAGATGCCACCGTCGGCGTGGTGGAACACGGGTTATTTTTACACTTAGTCGATACCGTTTTAATCGCGCATGCAGATGGGACCATCGAACGTCGAAATCGTTAATTTCTAACTAAACTATGAGAAACACCCGCCAAATGCGGGTGTTTCTTTTTTTACTTAAAATTGTGCAAACCAGTAGTGTGACAGCATTTTAACACAAATTTTCGTGCTTATGTGAGTTATTGATTAAAAATAAATGTTGACAATTTAAAATCGAGTGAGTATATTGCCATTAATCGATGATTCGTCGTCGTAAATAAACAAGAAGGTGATCCGCAATGAGTGACACGCTGAATTTCACCGTCAGCGGTGACGACATGCAAAAGCGTAGCGATGAGATCACGGTCGGGGTCGACCGTGCACCGGGGCGCAGCTTGTTGTATGCCACAGGGAAGGTCAAAAGCCCAGAGGACATGAAGAAGCCCTTTATTGCCATTTGCAATTCGTTTATCGAAATTGTGCCTGGCCATGTCCACTTGCGCGAATTGGCAGACATTGCCAAAGAAGAGATCAGAAAAGCCGGTGGGATTCCGTTTGAATTTAATACCATTGGGGTCGATGATGGCATCGCCATGGGTCACATCGGCATGCGTTATTCCTTGCCAAGTCGTGAGATCATTGCTGATTCTGCCGAAACGGTGATCAACGCGCACTGGTTTGATGGCGTCTTGTACTTGCCAAACTGTGACAAGATCACCCCAGGGATGATCATGGCGTCGCTGCGCACCAATGTCCCTTGCACCTTCGTGTCTGGCGGCCCGATGAAAGCTGGTTTGGATCCTAACGGCAAAGCTGCCACCTTGTCGACGGTGTTTGAAGCCGTCGGCGCCTTTAAAGATGGCAAGTTGTCCAAAGAAGATTTCCTCGAATTGGAACAAAATGCTTGTCCATCTTGTGGCTCTTGTGCCGGCATGTACACCGCCAACTCCATGAATTCTTTGATGGAAGCTTTGGGCTTGGCGTTGCCATATAACGGTACCGCTTTGGCCACTAGCCAAGAGCGGCGCGAATTGGTCAAAAAAGCGGCGCGGCAAGTGATGTATAACGTGGACCATGACATCAAGCCACGCGACATTGTCACCAAAGAAGCCATCGATGATGCGTTTGCTTTGGATATGGCGATGGGCGGCTCGACGAACACGGTGTTACACGGCTTGGCGATCGCGCATGAAGCCGGCATTAAGTATTCGGAAGAAGACATCAATGCCATTGCCAAAAAGACTCCGCATATCGCCAAAATTGCCCCATCTTCAGCTTATACCATGGAAGAAGTGCATGAAGCTGGCGGTATCCCAGCCATTTTGAATGAGTTGATCGAACACGGCGGCATTTTGCATCCGGATCGCTTGACCAATACTGGCAAAACCTTGCGCGAAAATGTTGCTGGGGCTCATACTTTGAATCCAGAAATCATTCGCCCAATCGAGAATGCTTATTCCCCAGAAGGTGGCTTGTCCGTCTTGTTTGGCAACATCGCCAAAGACGGTTCCGTCATCAAAGTCGCTGGGGTGGATGACGATATTCATGAATTCACTGGCACGGCAGTATGTTTTGATTCCCATGATGCCGCTGTTGAAGGTATTGACAACGGCACCGTTAAAGCTGGGAACGTGGTGGTCATTCGCTATGAAGGCCCTAAAGGGGGCCCAGGGATGCCAGAAATGTTGAATCCGACTTCAGACATCATCGGGCGTGGCTTAGGCCGCACCGTGGCGTTGATCACCGATGGCCGCTTCTCCGGTGCAACGCATGGCATTTGTGTTGGGCATGTTTCCCCAGAAGCCGCTTCTGGTGGGGAAATCGCGTTGATTCATGATGGCGATGTGATCACCATTGATTTGACCAACCGGACGTTAAATGCGCAAGTTTCTGAAGCAGAATTTGCCAAACGGCGCAAGGAATTGAAGCCTTTCAAGCCCAAAGTGCGCTTCGGTTACTTAGCCCGGTATCAATATCTGGTCACTTCCGCCAACACAGGCGGCGTGATGCTTGGCGCCGACGAATTATTTGGCAAAGAAGATTAGTTTTTGTGAAGGAGGCCCCCAATGGCGACAGAAACTCCCATTAGTGATTTACAAGACCGCTTGTTGACGCGGTTAACTAGCGTGATTGATCCCGAGTTAGGTGTGGATTTGGTCAATTTGGGTTTGATTTACGGACTTGAAATGGCTGATGGCGTTGTCACGGTGACGATGACTTTGACGACCATGGGCTGCCCGATTTCACAAGTATTGACGAAAATGATCGAATCTGCCTTAGAGCAAGAACCAGAAGTAACTGCAGTCAACATCAACTTAGTGTGGACGCCGGCTTGGACGCCGGCCAAAATGAGTCGTTATGCGCGCATGACGACGGGATATCATTATTGAACTGAAATTGATTATAGAAAATTGAAGAGGCGATTATATGGATAAAGTCGAAGGTTTTGGTAAGTGGGTCAGCCACTGGTTTACATTGATCGTAATTATTTGGGCCGCATTCAATTATTTTGTCCCGGCCACCAGTACTGCCATTATTCCCAACACCAGCTACTTGCTGGGCTTGATCTTGTTTGGGATGGGCTTGACGTTGCAAGGGGAAGATTTCGCGCGCATTTTGAAGCGGCCTTTGCCTGTCATCTTAGGCACTGTGGCGCATTATGTGATCATGCCACTGATTGCGGTGGTCTTGTGCAAAATTTTCAACTTGCAAGGCGCTACGGCTGCCGGGGTCATCTTAGTCGGCTCTTGCCCATCCGGGACTAGTTCTTCAGTGATGGCATACTTAGCTGGCGGCGACGTGGCTTTGGACGTGTCGATTGAAACCTTGTCCACTTTGCTGGCACCTTTGGCTTTACCTGGCTTGTTAGTCTTATATGCTGGCAAGTATGTGCCGATCCCAACCCAATCTTTATTCACCAGTACGGTTAAAATCGTGCTCGTGCCGATCATCTTAGGGGTTGTGATCCACACCTTGTTCCGCAAACAAGTCGATACCATCACCCGCGCTTTACCATTGATCTCCCAAGCGGCGATCTTATTGATCATCGGCGCCGTGGTTTCTGCTAACCACGCGAACTTATTCACCGCAGCCACGGCTATCGTGATCCCAGTTGTCATGCTGCACAACCTTTCTGGTTACGCGTTAGGCTATGGGTTCTCCCATTTGATCCGCTTAAAAGAACCACAACGCAAGGCGATCACCTTTGAAGTGGGGATGCAAGATTCTTCCTTAGGCGCAACGCTGGCGATGGCCTATTTTGCCCCAGCCGCTGCCATTCCTTCAACGCTGTTTTCCATTTGGCATAACATTTCCGGGTCCGTATTGTCTTCTTGGTGGCGCGGTCACTCTGAAAAGGCAGCCACTGAAAAAACTCCAGAAGCCACTGCCGCAAACTAGGCTCGGCTAATGGCAGCCTACTGCGTCTCCTGATTGACAGGAGGATGCGGTAGGCTGTTTTGGGTTCAAGTCGTGCATTGATTAAAATTCAATGATAAAATAGCCGATAACAATTCAATTGAGGTGATTTGATGACGCGGAGTCGTTGGCAATCGAATATGGTGTTCTTGTGGTTTGGCAACTTTATGACGGGGATGGGTTTTTCAATGACCATGCCGTTTTTGCCACTGTTTCTACAAACGCTCGGCTCTTTTAACAAGTGGCAGTTGAATTTGTTAAGTGGGACAGCGTTTGCCATCACCTTCTTAGCCAAAGCCATCGTGTCACCATTTTGGGGCAAGCTGGCCGATCAATATGGGCGCAAACCGATGTGTTTGCGGGCGAGTTTGGGGATGACTTTTACCATCACGCTGTGCGGATTGGCGCCGAATGTGTGGGTCTTGATCGGCTTGCGGGCGATTCAAGGCTGTTTTTCTGGCTACATCAACAATGCCAATGCCATCATCGCCGCCTCGGTGCCAGTCGAAAAATCTGGTAAAGCGATGGGCACACTGGCTACCGGCAATGTAGTCGGGACGTTGTTAGGCCCACTGCTTGGCGGCGTGTTAGCGGGGATGTTTGGTTATCGTTCCAGCTTCTTAGTGACCGGGGCGATGATGCTGGCGGTATTTTTGTTGACGTTGTTCTTTGTGCATGAAGAATTCGCCCCAGTGACGAAAGCCGAAATGGTACCGACGAAGCAGATCTTCAAACAAATGGCTTACCCGCGTTTGATTTGGGGTTTGTTTATCACGACGATGGTGATTCAAGCGGCTAACATGTCGATCACTAGCTTTATCAGTTTATTGGTGGCGTCGATGGTCAAGAATCAAGCCCAAGTCGCCTTTGCGGCAGGGGTGGTGTCGAGCTTACCAGGGGTCGTGACCTTGATCGCCAGCCCGATTTTAGGGGATTTATCAGATCGCGTCGGCGCAGAAAAAGTCTTACTGGTCGGCTTGGTGATGGCGGTGATTTGCTTTATCCCAATGAGCTTGATTCATAATATTTGGCAACTCGGGTTCCTGCGGGCTTTGCTGGGGGTATCTGATGCGGCCTTGTTGCCGGCAATCCAAGCGTTGATGACGCGCTATGTGCCCAAGGCTGGATTTGGGCGGATTTTCTCTTACAACCAATCATTTCAAGCTATGGGTAGTGTCAGCGGCCCGATGCTGGGGTCAATCGTCGCTAGTGTCTTCAACTATCGCGCGGTATTTCTGATGACCGCCTTGCTAGAAGGGTTGAATGTGTTTGTTTTGTTACCAGGCACTCGTGATGTGTGGCGCAAAGCCACTCAGAAAGTCACTAAGAAAGCCACAGTCTGAGCATCAATTGATGACAGCTTAGACTGTTTTTTTGACCTTTTTTAGGGTAAATGTGAGTATTCGTGATCCTGAATGAGAAAAACATTTAGAATATAAACGCGTCGCACCAACGAATTTAAACATCTCCTGAAAAAATAATTAAAAAACGATTGCAATTCAAATGAGGGTGTTTTAATATACAGTCATTCGCAATTATCAAACACAAATACGGAGGCGACACGGATGACAGAAACATCAAGTAAAGGATCAGTAAATGATCATATGTCCATCATGGACTGGGTTTATCGAGTATCAGCAGGGATTGCTAACGCCGTGTTGGTGTGCTTAGGGATCGGTCTTTTATTCCAAGCTTTGGCAAACTTCACACATTGGACGGCTTTGTATCAAGTCGGTTCCATCGCGCAAGTCTTGCTTGGCCCAGCCATTGGGGTCGGGGTTGCCATTACCTTGCGGGCAAACACCTTAGTCGCATTCTCCGCCATGATTTCTTCAACCATCGGGGCCAACGCGGCGTTTTTAACCCACATGGCCACTAAAGGTGACGCCACTGCGACTGGTTACACCTTGGCTCATGCCGCAGGTAGCGTTGTGATGTCAACTGGCCAGCCTGTTTCTGCCGTGGCTGCTGCTATCATCGCCACTTTGTTCGGGAACTATCTCACTGGCAAAACACCTTTGGATATGTTCATCGTGCCATTCGCTGCCACTTTCGTTGGGATCGTGGCTGGATTAGGGTTAGCTGCTGTTACCACGCCATTATTAGTTTGGCTATCAGGAATCATTGCCAAAACGATGTTGGTTAACCCGATTTTAGGTTCCGCTGTGGTTTCCGTCGCTTGGGGCTTGTTCTTAATGACCCCAGCCAGTTCTGCCGCCTTATCAGTCGCCGTTATGCTATCACCATTAGCTGCTGGCGCTGCTTTGATCGGTACGACTGCGCAATATGTTGGCTTTACTGCCATTTCCTTCCGCGAAAACGATCTTGGCGCCAATATTGCCCAAGGTGTCATCACCCCGAAAGTCCAATTTGGGAACTGGCTTGAAAATCCAGCCTTGGCAGCTGGGCCAATGTTATCTGCTGCAATCTGCGCGCCACTGGCGACGATTTTCTTCCATTTCCAAACCACGGCTGCGATGGGTGGCTTAGGCCTTTGCTCCTTCATTGCCCCAGTTGGTTTGGCTTCAGTTTCCATGAAGATGTTCTGGGTTTACATCGTCTTTGGGATCGTCGGCCCTGCAGTGATTTCCTTCTTAGTCTTCAAGTTTGAAGAATCCATGAAGTGGGTCAGTCAAAAGCAACTTCACCTCACCATTGTTTAATCTATGCCATAAAAGGTTGACCTAGTGTCGGCCTTTTTTTATGGAATTGTGAGACTTAAATGAAATAAATGAGTTTTCGTTCTTTACTTTCATTGGTTTTTAATGTAGTCTTGAGCTCAGAAAGAAATAGGGGGTACCACGACATGAAATATACGAAAGTTGCCGCTGCTGGCACTGCATTGCTGGCTGCGACGTTAACCTTAGCGGCTTGTGGCAGTAAATCTGCCGGTGACAAGCCTGCTAAAACGGACACTTGGTCACGCATGGTGAAAGATGTGATTCAAACCCAAGATGACGCCCAAATCGTTGATGTGATTTCTGGACAAACTGCGGTTGATACCATGGATGGTTTGGTGCGCTATAACGGCTCAAAGCTTGAACCAGCCGTTTCAAAGAACGTGCCAAAGGCGACCAATGGTGGTTTGACTTACACTTACCATTTGCGTAAATCCAATTGGAGCAACGGTGATAAAGTGACTGCCAAAGACTTTGTTTATTCCTGGCAACGTGCTGTTGATCCGGCGACAAAGTCTGAATATGCTTATTTGTTCTCTGGCATCAAGAATGCTGACAAGATCATGGCCGGCAAAGCCAAGCCTTCAACTTTAGGCGTTAAAGCGGTCGATGATTACACCTTTGAAGTGACCTTGGAACATGCTATTCCTTACTTCAACACCATGATGGTCAACCCAGTCTTCTTCCCAACCAACAAAGCAGCAGTTGAAAAGTATGGCAAGAAGTACGGTTCTCAATCCAAGTACATCGTCAACAACGGCCCTTACACGTTGAAGGGTTGGAACGGGACCAACAACTCTTGGTCTGAAGTGAAGAATAACAAGTACTGGAATGCCAAAGATGTTCACATCAAGACCATCAAGACCCAAGTGGTTAAAGATTCCACCACGGCGCTTAACTTGTACAACTCTGGCAAACTTGACGATGCTGTTTTGACTGGCGCGACTGCGCAAAAGAACCGCACCAACAAAGATTACCAAGGCTTGAAGCAAGGCCGGACCAGCTACTTGGATATGAACGAAAAGAAAGTCGCGGCCTTTAAGAACGCCAAGATTCGCCAAGCAATCTCCATGTCCATCAACCGCACCCAATTCGTTAACAAAGTCTTAGGTGACGGCTCCATCACGGCGCAAAACTTGAGCCCTCAAGGCATTGCTAAGAACCCATCTACAGGCGAAGACTTCGCTAAAGAAGCTGCTGGCTCTGCCGCAGGTAAGGTTTCCACTTACAACACCAAAGAAGCTAAGACTTTATGGGAAGCTGGCCTTAAAGAAGTCGGCAAGACTGGTCTTAACGTCACCTTGTTGACGGATGATACGGAACAGGCTAAGCAATCTGCTGAATACATCCAAGCAGCCTTAGAAAAACTGCCAGGATTTAAGATCACCTTACAAACTGTGCCATTTAAGACCCGTGTCGCTCGTTCTCTGTCTGGCGATACCCAATTAGTGCTTTCCAGTTGGCAAGGGGATTACCCAGATCCAATCACCTTCTTGGATATGTACACCACTGGCAACACTTATAACTTCGGTTTCTGGTCCAACGCCAAATACGACGCTTTGATCAAGAAGTCTAAGACCACTGATGCTAGTGACGCCACTAAGCGTTATGAAGACTTACAACAAGCCCAACAACTGTTAACGCAACAAGCCGGGATGGTACCTTTGTATCAAACCGTCGAAGCGCACTTAGTTAACAAGTCCATCAAGGGTCTGACTTACAGTCCTGCTAACATGTACAACTTTGTCGGTGCTTCTTTGAAGAAGTAATCGTCAAGCAAAATGCGTCTCGCCATGGTGCGAGGCGTTTTTTGATGGTCAAAAACGCTTCAGCATTGCCTACAAAGCGCATGGTGGCTAGAATTGTCGCCGAGATGTAAACGATGTAATTGTTAAGCCTTTGTGCGTACTGGTTGCGTAAAGATCCCCATTTGCGGCGCCTTTGATGATAAGCTGTCGTCACAAGGGAGGGATTTTTATGTTAAACCAGGAACGTCAAGCATCACGCTTTAGTCAACGCCTGTTTTACGTCACGGCTATCATTTTGATCAGTGTTTTAATCCTCGCTGCCGGTTTTGACTGGCAGATCTCTCAATTTTTTGGCAACATGAATGATCCGATCGCGACCACTTTTCAAGATATTGGCTTATGGACTTCACCATTGGTGGTGATGTTAGCTTGTAACATTGTCGCCCATGCGGGGGTGCGGGCCAGCAATTGGCCATGGTATGTGCGCGCCATTGCCGTGGTCGGCAGCACCTTGTTTGCTGGCTACGAGTTGTGGTCTGGCTATTTAAAATACGCCATGATGATGGTGTTAACTTCAGTGAAAGATATCCAAGCCGGCAAGCCCATGGGGATGGCCAACTCTGATGGCGGTAGCCTTGCCTTACCAGGTGCGTTGAGTATCAGCTTGTTTATTCTGTTATACGTGGCAGTGTGTGGCGTAGCGCAGTATTGGCTGGCCCGTAAAAGCGATGACGATTTGCAACATTTGGTCCGCGTGGCCTTAGTGGCAGCTTTAGTGGTATTGCTTGCAGATACAGTGATCAATACGATGAAAACCACTTGGGGTCGCTTTCGACCTTATGAACTGTTGGCCGGTGATCCCACAAAGTACACCCCTTGGTTTCACATCAATGGGGCTGATGGGCATATGAGTTTTCCTTCTGGGCATACAGAAACTGCGGCGTTATCGTTGCTGTTCCCACTGTTTGTTGATCGCAAAAATGCCCGTTTGCAGCGTTTAGTGTTTTGGCTGGCTCATGGTTACGGGATCGCCATGGCAATTTCTCGGGTGCGGATCCTGGCACACTTTACTGGCGATGTCACCACCAGCCTGGTGATCGTTTGGAGCGTGATCTTGCTGGTGACCACGGTGGCTAACTTGCCGCTAGTCAACTGGGTGGCACTGCCACAACGCAAATCAAGTAAATCGACGCAAGCTGCGTCACCTGCCGCCGAATAGCAATTCGAAAGTCGTCTGCTTTGATAGGCGGCTTTTTTGCGTTCAACGGCTGGGTGCAATCAAAATTGAAAATCGTGGCGATTTTTCACAGATTCTAAGCAATCACTCATATAATGTTACAAAAAGCGTGGACAAGTGTATAAGAAAGACGTACAATAGTAAACATCAACTTACACATGTGATGGAGGAGTTGCAATGTTTGCTAAATATCGTTCGGTCAGTTTGATCTTGCGGATCATCATCGGCTTGGTGATTGGGGCCGCTTTGGCCGTCATTTTCCCTAAAGCCGCATTTATTGGGGTCATGGGCCAACTGTTTGTCGGCGCGTTAAAAGGGATCGCGCCAGTCATGGTGTTCTTCTTGATTTTATCGGCGATTTCAGCCTTTCGTGAAGGTGGCGAAAACCACTTCGGGTCTGTGATCGAGTTGTACTTGTCAGCCACATTACTGTCTGCGTTTGCGGCAGTGGCTGCGTCTTGGTTGTTCCCATTGAAATTGAATTTACCTAAGTCGGTCAAAGTCGCTGCCAATGCGCCAAAGTCGTTAGGTAAAGTCATCGAAGATCTTTTGGTCAACGCGGTGGGCAACCCCTTGGATGCCATTGTCAATGCCAATTATTTGTCCATTTTATTTTGGGCCTTGTTGATCGGCTTCATGTTACGGTTAGCTTCTAAGCAAACCCGGCAAACGATCACTGAAATTTCGGATGCGATCATTAAAGTTGCACAGTTAGTCATCGAATTTGCCCCATTTGGGATCTGCGGTTTGATTTACACGTCGATTTCCGAAACTGGGTTTGCCAGTGTTGCCAAGTACGGCCAATTGGTGCTGCTTTTAGTTGGCACCATGGCAGCGGTGTACTTGATCCTTTATCCATTGATGGTATTTGTGATGACAGGCCAAAACCCGTATCCATTGACGTTATGGACCTTGAAGGTTTCCGGGATCCCAGCTTTCTTCACGCGCAGTTCTGCCGTGAACATTCCGATCAACTTACAAGCTTGTGAAGACCTTGGCTTGAACAAAGAATCATACGCTGTTTCCATTACCTTAGGCGGGTCTGCCAACTCTGGCGGGGCTGCGATCACGGTGTCTGTGATGACGTTAGCCGCTTGTGCGACCTTAGGCATTCACGTATCCTTCTTCTTAGCCGTGATTCTTTGTATCCTGACGGCGCTGGCAGCAACTGGTGCCAGTGGGATCGCTGGTGGGAGCTTGTTGATCATTCCAATGGCGGCTTCGATTTTTGGCATTTCTAACGACATCGCCATGCAAGTCGTTGGGGTCGGCTTTATCATCGGGGTGATCCAAGACTCTGTCGAAACTGCGGTCAACTCAGCTTCTGATTTATTGTTTGCGGCAGCTGCTGAATGGCATGACGTGCAAAAAGCAACGGGTAAAAAAGTCGATATCAAAGCTGCCGTGCGTAACGCGGATCATAAACAAAACAATCGTGTACCAGTAGCCAATGCTGAACGCGCATAATTCAAAGCGAATAACTCCTCAAAAGGTCGGTCGACGAGATCGGCCTTTTTGCGTGTCAATGTTGAAAAGCGGCAACTTCTATAGAAGGAGTTGACATTTGTGGCAATTAATAGAATAATATTAAGAGCGTTTCTCATAATCTCAACTACCGTTAATTTAGGAGGTTCCTATGCGTCAGCTGTTCACCCGGATGCTTCAAAAAGAAGATCCTAGTGTCTATGAAGATAAAGATTCTCATCTCAAGCGGGTCCTAGGCGTCAAAGATTTTTTAGCTTTAGGGGTCGGGACCATTGTGTCAACGACGATTTTCACCCTACCCGGGGTGGTGGCAGCTGATCATGCTGGACCGGCCGTGGCGTTAAGTTGTTTAGGCGCCGCAATTGTGGCGGGCTTAGTGGCTTTTGCTTATGCGGAAATGGCAGCAGCGATGCCGTTTGCTGGTTCTGCTTATTCTTGGATCAACGTGGTGTTCGGCGAAGTCTTCGGCTGGATCGCCGGTTGGGCGTTGTTGGCAGAATACTTCATTGCCGTGGCATTTGTGGCGTCAGGATTATCGGCGAACCTGCGAGGCTTATTAGCCAGTTTCGGGTTAGTCGTTCCCAATGCCTTGGCCAACCCACTAGGACATAACGGTGGGGTGATGGATCTGATCGCCACTGTGGTCATTTTGTTAGTGGCGTGGCTATTATCCCGCGGGGTCAGTGAAGCGGCGCGTGTGGAAAATATCTTGGTCGTTTTAAAGGTCTTGGCAATTTTAGCGTTTATCGCCATCGGCTTAACCGCAATTCATCCAAGTAACTACACGCCGTTTATCCCGGCTTATCACGTGAACGCAGACGGCTCTGCGTTTGGCGGTTGGAAAGGGATCTATGCAGGGATGAGCACGATTTTCTTGGCTTATATCGGGTTTGACTCGATCGCCGCCAACTCTGCCGAAGCCAAAAATCCCGAGAAAACCATGCCGCGTGGGATCATCGGGAGTTTGATCGTTGCCGTGATTTTGTTTATGGCAGTATCGTTAGTCTTAGTGGGGATGTTTAAATACTCGGCATATGCTGGCAATGCGGAACCAGTAGGCTGGGCGTTGCGTGAATCCGGGCATCGGTTAGCCGCAACGGTGATCGAATCTGTTGCCGTGATCGGGATGTTTACCGCCTTGATCGGCATGATGATGGCGGGCAGTCGCTTGTTGTATAGTTTTGGTCGCGATGGTATGTTGCCAAAGACCTTAGGCAAACTGACGGCTAAAAAAGGCCAACCCAACCATGCCTTACTCGTGTTGACCGTGATCGGCGTGATCATCGGTGCACTGTTCCCCTTTGATTTCTTATCCCAATTGATTTCTGCTGGGACGTTGATCGCGTTCATGTTTGTCAGCTTGGGCATTTATCGCTTGCGTCCGCGTGAAGGCAAAGATATCGCTGATCCAGCCTTTAAAATGCCTTGGTATCCGGTGATGCCAGCCTTAGCCTTTATCGGGGCATTGATCGTCTTTTTAGGGTTGGATATTCAAGCTAAACTGTACTCAGGCGTCTGGTTTGTTATTGGACTCATCGTTTACCTGGTTTATGGCATGCATCATTCGGTTTTAGACAAGAAAAAGTAAGCTTAAAACAGACAGTCATTGTGCATGACTGTCTGTTTTATTAGCTGACAACAAATGTATCCGATTGCATGAACGCCTTGCACAAAAAGGTGATACAATAACAAAGAACTCTTGGCGTTCACTATCTTTTTTGCTATCGAAAGCTTAGAAACTCATTTCAATCTCATTTTATGTGCTAAACTATCATAGTATCTTAATCAAGAAAGGTGATCTAACATGACAGAAGCAACTGACTATATCGCAGCAGTGCGCGTTAAAATCGAACAGCGCGACCCGAACCAACCAGAATTCCAAGAAGCGGTGTCTAACTTCTTTAAAACCATCACCCCAGTCTTCGAAAAACATCCTGAATATATCAAAGCCAACATTTTGGCCCGCATCACCGAACCTGATCGTGCCATCCAATTTCAAGTGCCGTGGGTAGACGATGCTGGCAACATGCAAGTTAACCGCGGGTTCCGGGTTCAGTTCAATTCTGCCATCGGCCCTTACAAAGGCGGCTTGCGGTTGCATCCTTCCGTTAACTTATCCATTGTCAAGTTCTTGGGCTTTGAACAGATCTTCAAGAACTCCTTGACCGGCTTGCCAATCGGTGGCGGTAAAGGTGGTTCTGACTTTAACCCTAAAGGCAAGTCCGACAACGAAATCATGCGTTTTTGCCAATCCTTCATGTTAGAATTGCACCGTCACATCGGCTTGGATCTTGACGTTCCAGCTGGTGATATCGGTGTCGGTGGGCGTGAAATCGGCTATTTGTACGGCATGTACAAACGCCTGCACGGTGCTGAACGTGGCATTTTAACCGGTAAAGGCTTGAGCTACGGCGGGTCATTGGCCCGGACTGAAGCCACCGGTTATGGCTTGTTGTATTACACTAACGCCATGCTCAAAGAAAATGGCCAAGAACTGGCAGGCAAGCGGATCGTAATTTCTGGTGCCGGCAACGTTGCCATTTATGCGACCCAAAAGGCTGAAGAATACGGCGCCAAGGTCCTCACAGCCTCTGATTCCAATGGTTATGTTTATGACGAAGCCGGCATCGACTTTGAATTATTGAAGCAGATCAAAGAAGTTGAACGCGCTCGTATCAGCGAATACGCTAACCGCAAAGCCGGAGCCACTTATCATGAAGGGTCTGTTTGGGATGCTGACATCAAGTATGATGTGGCTTTGCCATGTGCGACTCAAAATGAAATCAATGGCGAGCAAGCCGCTAAATTGCGCGCTAATGGCGCTATTGCGATCGCTGAAGGGGCCAACATGCCATCAACGCCTGATGCGATTGCGGATTACCAAGCCAACGGCATTTTGTACGGGCCAGCTAAAGCGGCCAATGCCGGTGGGGTTGCGGTGTCTGCTTTGGAGATGGGTCAAAACTCTCGCCGGGCCTCTGACAGCTTCGAAACTGTCGATGGTGAGTTGAAAGATATCATGGAGACCTTGTTTGCCAACTCTGTGGCTGCCGCCAAAGAATATGGCGTTGAAGGCGACTATTTGGCCGGGGCCAATATTGCTGGCTTCACCAAAGTCGCAGATGCCATGACCGCTCAAGGCTGGTAATCTGATTCAAACTCACAGTTATCATCAGTTATCCGACAGATTCTCTTAGGTAAAATATTAGGTTTATGTTGGATTCTGTGGTATACTGAGTTCAAGTAATTAACAGAAGCGAGAATTGTTGTGTCATGCATGATGAATTTTCCTTTCGAGATTACCGTTGTTTGTCACTATATTTAGGTTTATAAAGGAGATTCATCACTATGCAACAAGGCACAGTTAAATGGTTTAACGCAGACAAAGGCTACGGCTTTATCACTGGTCAAGATGGCCAAGACGTATTTGTACACTTCTCCGCTATCCAAGGCGACGGTTACAAGACTCTTGACGAAGGCCAAGCTGTTTCCTACGACATCGAACAATCCGATCGTGGGCCTCAAGCTGCTAACGTTAACAAGCTGTAATTTATAGCTTTTAACTTGAAAAACCGCTTTGACATTCGTCAAGGCGGTTTTTTTAATGGCTCAATTCAGTGACATTGGCGATGATCTCGGCAATTTGTTGCGGGGTTTCCTTGGCACCAGTCGCCAGCCATTGTGAGATCACTTGAATTGCACCGCTGAAGTAAAATTCAAAATAGTAGTTTAATACCGCCGGGTCTGTGATGGCAAAGCGGGCGCTGTAGCGACTGAGGGTTTGGTGACGCATCGGCTTTAAAATGGCTTGTAGTACCGGGCTATGTTGGAGATTTTGCAAGATGATCGCAGTGGCGGTGTCTTGTTGTTTGATCACCGTCAACACTTGTGGCAACCAAGTCATCAACGTGGTTTCATCCCCGATCAAAGGGCTCACTTGCTGGGCGAGGTCTTGCTCGATATCGGCAAATAAAGCGGCAGGGTTGTCATAATGGCTGTAAAAGGTCCCGCGATTGACGTCCGCCACTTGGCAAATGGTGGTGACTGTGATGTTGGCGAGGCTGTGATCCGCCAGTAAGGTCAATAAAGCAAGTTTGAGTTGATTGCGCGTTTGTTGCACGCGACGATTGTTTTTAATCCCGACCATGATGATCCTTTCAACACTTATTTCAAATCTGTTCAATTCATAACATTGTGGCGATTATTTGTGGTTGAGCTCATTTTCTCACAGCGCGATAATAAGCACAATGACGCATGACGAAAGGGCGGAAACAACGTGGCATATATCGAAGTCAAAAACGAATTTAAAACCTATCAAATGGGCGAAACGAAAATTGACGCCAATCATGATCTCAGCTTTGAATGTGAGCAAGGTCAATTGACTGTCATCTTAGGACCTTCTGGCGCCGGTAAATCCACGGTATTGAATATTTTAGGCGGAATGGATACCCCAACGAGCGGCGAGGTATTGATCGATGGCGTGGACATTGCCAATTTTTCGGATAAACAACTAACTGAATATCGGCGCCACAGCGTTGGCTTTGTGTTTCAGTTTTACAACTTGGTGCCAAACCTCACTACCAAGGAAAATGTTGAACTTGCCAATTCCATCGTTTCAGATGCACTAGATGCTGAAGAAACTTTGGTCAAAGTCGGCTTAGGGGCGCGTTTGGATAACTTTCCCTCTCAGCTTTCTGGCGGGGAACAACAACGCGTCGCCATCGCCCGCGCTTTAGCCAAAAACCCTAAGCTTTTATTGTGTGATGAACCGACTGGGGCTTTGGATTATGAAACGGGTAAACAAGTGTTGCAATTGTTGCAAGATGCTTCTCGCAAGGACAATAAAACAGTCTTGATCATTACCCATAATGCGGCATTAGCCAAAATGGCGGATCGCGTGATCCATATCAATGACGCGCGAGTACGCTCAGTCGAAGATAATGCCAACCCAACGCCAGTGGCTGAGATCGAGTGGTGATCGCTATGAAGCCAATGACAAAAAATCTCTGGCGTGAGATCCGCGCGTCAAAAGGGCGCTTTATTGCGATCATTTTAATTATTTTAATGGGGTGTTTGATTTTCGTCGGGGTGCGCGCTGCCGGCCCTGGCCTCAATGAATCGCTGACCACCACCGTGCAAAAGGCCAAGCTCAGCGATGTTCAGTTGATGAGCACCACGGGTTTTACGCGAAAAGATGTTAAAGCGGCTGAAACCGTGGCTGGTGCACAAGCTGAAGCCACGAAGTTCACCTATGTCACCGGCGGCCGCAATGCCTTGGCAGTGGCGTTATATGGTTATGATCGCCAGGCCAATTTGAATCAGCTGACGTTAAGATCCGGTCATTTGCCACGTTCAAAAACCCAAGTGGTGTTGGATTATCGCGCCAAGTCTGAATACAACTACAAACTCGGACAAAAGTTCACCTTTGGCAAAACCAGTGCTTTGAAGCATCGTACCTATACGATCGTTGGCTTTGCCGATTCGCCGCAATATATCGATAATGGGTTGCGCGGTGCCGCCAATGTTGGCGATGGGACCGTGCGCTTCTTTGCTTATGTACCACAAAGCCAAATGACGATCCCAGCAAGTTTATTGTCGGTGCGCTTCAAATCACTGCAAGGCCATAATACTTATGCGGATAGTTATAAAAAAGCGCGCAATCAGAAATTAAAGCAACTCAAAACGGTATTCAAAAAACGGGCGACGACGCGCAGTGCCGACTTGTATCAACAAGCTTTAGCCAAAATCGCACCCCAGCAAGCCAAAATCACTGCCGCCCAAAAACAACTGCAGCAAGCTCAGGCGCAAATGAGCCAAGCCAGTGGTGGGCAAGTGACGACGACGCCTGAAATCACGGCGCAATTGACGCAATTAAAAGCCGCCCAAGCCAAGCTTGATGCCGCTAAGACCAAGGCTAAAGCGCAAACCAAAACTACGTACACGTATCAAGATCGTTCTGATTTGCCAGGCTTTTCCGCTTATGGGGAATCCAGTGATCGGATCGCAGCGATTGCCAATGTCTTTCCCGTCTTCTTCTTCTTGATCGCGGCGTTGATCACTTTTACCACGATTACGCGCATGGTTGAAGAAGCGCGTGGTCAAATCGGAACGTTCAAAGCGTTGGGTTATGGCAAATGGGCCATCGCTAAAAACTATTTGGAATATGCCTTGATCGCCGCTATTGTTGGCGGGCTTGTCGGGTCAGTGTTTGGGAATGAAACCTTGCCGCGCTTTATTTTAGCCTTGTATGGTCAAACCATTCCAATGATCGCGACGGTACGGATGCAATGGGCATCATTAGCACTAGCGCTTGGCTTTTCATTGATCGCAACAGTTGGCGCAGCCGCTTTTGTGGTGCGGCGCGAACTGCAAGAAGGACCCGCGGCATTGATGTTGCCCAAAGCGCCTAAATCTGCCAAGCGCATTTTACTCGAGCGGATCACGCCATTGTGGACCCGCTTGAACTTCAATC
This sequence comes from Lacticaseibacillus manihotivorans DSM 13343 = JCM 12514, assembly GCF_001435035.1. Lineage (GTDB taxonomy): Bacteria > Bacillota > Bacilli > Lactobacillales > Lactobacillaceae > Lacticaseibacillus > Lacticaseibacillus manihotivorans. The sequence continues at coordinate 2,001 of NZ_AZEU01000240.1, read as the reverse complement.
AAAAAGTGTCGTATCGTAATTTGTTCCGCTATAAAAGTCGGATGGTGATGTCGATCATTGGCATCGCCGGTGGTTGCGCGTTGATATTAACTGGCTTTGGGATCCGTGATTCGATCATTGCCAGCGGGACTCGTCAATATGGCGATATCGTGAAATACCAAGCCGTCGTTTCGCTAAAAGGCCAAGCCAAAAAAGCTCAAGCAGTCCTAGCTGATGATTCGAAATATCAAAGTAGCACCAAAGTCATGGCTGATACGGCTAAAGTCCGCTTCGGGGATGAAAGCGTGGCGTCAGTGAATGTCTTCACGCCAAAAACCGATGACTTTTCACATTACATTCATTTAAGCACCCCGCAAGGCAATGCCATCAAGCTTCCGCAACAAGGCGCTGTGATTTCTCAAAAAACCGCCACGTTACTCGGCGCCAAAGCTGGCGACCGGGTTTCAGTGACCATCACTGGCGGCAAGCGCGTTTCGCTTAAGATCGCGGCAATCACCAAAAACTATATCGGTGATTATTTGTACCTCAGCGCTGCCGCTTACCACAAAGCCTGGCACAAAGCCTGGCACAAAGCCGCTACCAGCAATGCGTTGTTAGTGCGCTTGGCCCATCAAAGCGACCACCAACGCAATACCTTAGCCCATCGGCTGTTGAAGTCTGGCGCAGTGTTAGGCACCAGTTTTGTGGCGGATCAAAAGGCGACGATCGACAACATGTCGAGCACCTTAAACCCGGTGGTCATGATCTTTATTGTAATGTCTGGTTTACTGTCCTTTGTCGTAATGTACAATTTGACCAACATCAACGTGTCTGAACGAATTCGAGAACTCTCGACCGTCAAGGTGTTAGGCTTTTATGATCGTGAAGTCACGATGTATGTGTCTCGCGAAAATATCGTGTTAACGCTGATTGGTATCATCTTTGGCTACGGCGTTGGCAATGCGTTGACTTGGTACATTTTGCGCCAGGCAACAACAGCCCAAGTGATGTTCCCGTTGACGATTCACTGGCCAGGTTATGTAGCGGCTGCCGTTTTGATGGCAGTCTTCACCGGCGTGGTGATTTTAGTCACCCATAAACGCTTGCAACATGTGGATATGGTTTCAGCCTTAAAAGCAACGGAATAAAGCAAATCGCGGTTAGCTTCCCAATGGAAGTTAACCGCGATTTTTTGAATTATTGAAAATCAAGGGTTGCCAGTTGGTCTTCGGTGCGTTGAATCTGGGCATTGACGGTGATAATTTTTTCCTTGATGGTTTCCAAATCGTCGCCTTGGGTACTGTAGCCTTTATAATAAGCGGTCATATAATCGACGTTTTCTAACTGTTCCAGTTGTTGGTGTAATGTGCCTAAACGAGAGATCAAAGTGTCTTCAGTATCAGCCATGTGTGCCCTCCTTTATGCCAGAGCATTGGGACTGGGCAATTGCGGTCCGTTTTGCTGGCGGGCTTTGACCCAATCATCGTTATCCCACATTTCCGTGGCGCGACGCCCGCGGAAATAATCCCAAAGCGACTCGATTTCCATTTCGATCATGGTGCCATCTAAGCCGAAGGTGACCCAGTTGTAAGAGCCATTGCGATGACCGAACTTGGTCCACAATACGGGAAAAATAACAGTTTCTCCGTTGGCGTTGATAAAGCTACGCCGCTGCGTTTCAACGCGGATAAAGCTTAGGCCTTTGGCATATTGGGAATCAATTTTTTCAAAAATCGCCATCGCTTGTTGTTGCGCGTCGTTGGCAGATAAGTGCCCAGCGGCAGGGACGTTGACCAGTTGTTTCAGACTTAAAACGTGGTCATGATCAAAAATGCCGATGATCCGCGGTCCGTTTTCTTGGAACCGTCCAAACGGCTGATAACGTAAAATTGAAACCTGTTGCTCATTGCGTTGCGCCGTGGTCCGTGAAACGAGTTCAAATGCTGGGGGCATGGAAATCAAGGTCTGGGCGTGCGGACGTTTTTCTGGACTTTCAACCTCAGGCGGCCTTGCTCTGACGGT
>NZ_AZEU01000029.1 GCF_001435035.1 Lacticaseibacillus manihotivorans DSM 13343 = JCM 12514 | reverse complement strand
GTTCGCCTCACGGTGTCGTGCCACGGAGTGGCTAACTTGTTCTTGCAATTTGCGAACAAATATTAACCTTGGTCGGTGGTAAAGAAAATGTTAATAGCTTGATTCACTGTGTGACCCGACTACGATTTAAATTAAAAGACGAGTCTAGCGCTAAAACAGAACAAATAAAAGGCTTGGACGGCGTTATGACCGTAGTTAAAAGTGGTGGTCAGTATCAAGTCGTCATTGGCGAAAATGTTGCTGATATTTATGATAAGGTCATGCCGCACTTAAATCCTGAGAACACTACTTCATCGTCAGAAACGAGTGAAAAGAGTTCAATTTGGAATAGTGCAGTTCAAATTCTTTCGGGATTATTTACGCCGGTATTAGGTCCTTTGGCCGCTGCCGGGATTCTCAAGGGTTTCTTGGTATTATTAACAATTACCAATGTTTTGACCACCAAGTCTGGGACGTACATGATTCTGTATGCCGCTGCTGATGCCGTATTTTATTTCTTACCAGTCATTCTTGGATTTTCTGCTGGTAAAGTCTTTCATACCAACAGTTATATGGGTGCTGTGATTGGTGCCGCGCTTGTTTATCCAGATATGATAGCGGCATACAATGCGGGGAAACACCTTACATTTTTGAAGATTCCAGTCGTATTGATGAGTTATGCGCAGACTTTAATTCCAATCATTGCAGCGGTTTATTTCTTGTACTGGGTTGAAAAATTCCTCAATCGCTATATTCCAAAATCACTTAAAGGTATTTTTGTTCCATTACTGTGTCTTGTGATCGTGGTACCTGTAACGTATCTTGTTGTTGGGCCAGTGACTAGTATGCTGAGTTCCGGTTTGGCAAGTGCTGTTTTGGCACTTTATAAGTTGGTCCCGCCATTGGCTGGGTTTATCTTGGCTGGAATTTGGCAATTGGCTGTTTTGTTAGGGTTGCATTGGGCCTTTATCCCAGTATTCTTGAATAATATTGCGACTAAGGGATTTGATCCAATTAATGCCATGCTTTACTGCACTGTCTTCGGACAAGTTGGGGCCGCTTTAGCAATGGCAATCAAAGCGAAGGATTACAAATTCAAAGAATTAGCTACTACAGCTGTTATTTCTGGTTTCTTAGGAATTACTGAACCAATTATTTATGGTGTGACGATTCCACACAAGAAATCATTTGTCATGGCTTCAATTGGATCTGCGTTTGGTGGTGCTATCGCTGGGTTTGCAAGTGCAAAGATGTACGGTGGTTTTGCTTCAGGCGGGATTTTTGGGATTCCGATGTTTATCGGTCCTAAGGGCATCAATTTTGAATTCATCGGATTTGTTCTGTCGTTAGCAGTTGCATTTGTAGTGGCTTTGGTATTAACTTTATTGCTGGTTCCTGGCGTTAAGCCTGAAACTACTGCATCAACTTCAACTGAAAAAGCAACTATCAGCGCTTCTAACGCATTATCCCAGGCAGATATGAATGTGTTCGCACCATTATCCGGTAAAGTTGAACCATTGAGTGCAGTCAATGATGATGTTTTTTCAAAAGGTTTAATTGGTAAAGGGATTGCAGTTGTTCCAAGCGAAGGAAAAGTTACTGCACCTTTTGATGGCACTGTCGTTTCAGTATTTCCGACAAAGCATGCATTGGGATTACGTTCAAATAGTGGCATTGAATTACTGATCCATATTGGACTTGATACCGTTAATCTCAAAGGACAACATTTTGATTCGTTAGTTAAAGGCGGAGATATTATTACGCTCGGTCAAACATTAGAGAAATTTGATATTCAAGCAATTGAGAATGAGGGGTATGATGTTACCGTTCCGATTGTTGTAACCAATTCAAATGAGTACTCTGATGTGATATTAGATGATAATCAACGTTCAGTGACTGCGGGTGATGAGTTATTCTCTGTCGTTCCTCAAACTAAATCAGAGAAACACTCAGCTGCAGTTCAGGCTTAAAAATCAAATTTTATAAAAGCAAATCCTCCCACATTCCAAAACGTGGGAGGATTTGCTTTTTATTTCCAATCTTTCTTCCCAGCGTACACCGGAAAGGACTTATCCTCACCGTAATCGGTAAACTGAATCTGATTCAACTCTGCCATATCGGCGTCACTAATCGTAAAGCCCAATTCTGCATTGGCTTGTAAATGCGCGACACTGGCAGATTTTGGTAAAGGCAATAAATTGAGCTGCAAGTCATATTTGATCGCTAATTGGGGCACAGAAACGCCATATTTCGCCGCCATCGCCACAATCTTAGGCTCATTTAACATCGCGCCATGGGCCACTGGCGAATAAGCTTCCGTCAAAATGTCATGTTGCGCGTCAAAAGCAATCACTGCAGTCGGGACATTACCGATATGCGCCAACACTTGATTGACTTGCGGCTTGATGCGACTGTGGTCGAGAATATTTTGCACGTCGATCACTTCAAAGTTCGATAAACCGATGGCACGAATTTTTCCTGCATCATGGGCAGCTTCTAAAGCTCGCCAAGCTTCGCGGTTGCCTTCAAAATAATGCTCGCCAGCATGGAAGTTTGCCCATGGTTCTGGGGCGTGGATGATCATTAAGTCGAGATAATCTAAGCCGAGTTTGATTAACGATTCATCGATGGCAGCGGTAGCTGAGGCATAGTCTTTGTGTTCGGCAGCCAGTTTAGTGGTAATAAACAAGTTATCCCGCGCGACCCCAGATTGTTGAATCCCGCGGCCTACACCAGCTTCGTTTCCATACGCTTCAGCGGTATCGATATGACGATAGCCCGCTTGAATCGCAGCTTTAACCACCGCCGTGACTGATTTGTCGTCGATCAGCCAAGTACCTAAGCCGAGTTTTGGTATCGTGACGCCGTTATTTAACGGATAAAATTCATTGTGAATGTCCATGTTAATCCTCCGTTGCGTAAATCTTATTCGCCAAACCAAAAGCACTCCAAGCTTTGGGCCAGCCGGAATAAAAGGCCAAATGGGTGATCAATTCCTGGGTGACCCCATTTGGCTTGACGATGGCCATATGGGCTTCTAGTTGGGGAAATAAGCCTTGTGCCATCAAGGCAGAGCAGGTGATCAAACTGCGATCGCGCGGCGACATTTGCGCTTCGCGTGACCACACTTCACCAAATAACACGTCATCATTAAGTTCCGCGAATTTCGGGGCAAAATCACCGAGCTGATCGCGGCCTGCCGTTTGTTTTTCCATGGTTTAATCCTCCAAGGCGTTGTAATCTGCGTCGGACACAGCTACTAACCATTCTGGGGTGCCGGCGGTGATGGCGATGTGGCTAAACCAAGAATCTTTGGTCGCGCCATGCCAGTGTTTGACCCCGTCTTTGGTGACCACGGTATCGCCGACGTGTAGTTTCCGCGCCGGAAAGCCTGCTTCTTGATACCAGCCCTCGCCACCTGTGACAATTAACAACTGAAAGCCGTCATGATGAATGTGCCAGTGATTGCGGCAACCGGGTTCAAAGCTGACTTCACCGACGCCGACGTTGATATCTGGGTCGGAAATCAAGTTGCGTAAGTAGCTGTTGCCGGTGAAGAACTGCGCATAAGCCGTGTTGAGTGGGCCGTTGGGGTAAAGTTTGGAAATTTGTTCAGTCATGTTTTTCCTCCTGATCGAGTCGATTGAGGTAAGCTTCAAAGCTTTCATCTTCGGCGATCGTTGCGTCGACTTTGCCTTGATACCAATCGATTTTGTGTTCTAAAACGGCGAGATTATTTTGCAGCGCGCGAATTTGTGCGTGGGCTTCTGAGGCGACATCGTGAAGCAACACGAGGCGTTGATCGGTAGTGGCATCGCCTTGTGCACGCAATTTGACGTAAGTTTTCAATTGCGACATCGTCATGCCAGTGCCTTTGAGATGCAAAATGAAGATCAACCATTTCACATCTGCTTCGGTGTAATAGCGCTGATCGTTGGCGTCGCGATGCGGCAACAGCAAGCCTTCTTGTTCGTAGTAGCGCAAAGTGTACGTGGATAAACCGACTTTTGCGGCGAATTGACCGATGCGATAAGTTGTCATGAGCCACCTCCTGATGACTGTAGCATAAGCCTTCGAGTGGACTCTAAGGCAAGGCTTTTTTTGAAAAAATTTTTGCGGGCAAGAAAAAAAGCCGCTCATGGCGGCTTTTAACATTAGGCTTGTTCTGGTGCAGCAGCTGGGGCGTCAGCATCGGTGGCGTCATCAGCTTTGGCTTCGGCACGCAATTTGCGTTCCAAATCACGGACGATTTCGGTGTGGCGCTTTTCGGATAATTTGACTTTGAAGGTGTAAACCAAAGCCGATAAAATCAACATCACCATTGGAATGTAGAACATGTAAGCCTTGAAGGTGGACAATTCGCCTGCTGTGATGCTTGAAGGCTTGGCGTTGCCGACCATGCCGGCGTGAACGGCGGCTAAGCCAACCACACCCATGGCGATGGCACCAGCGAGTTTGTCGATCAAAGGCCGCACGGAAAGTGTCACCGATTCATTACGGGTGCCGTTTTTCCATTGGCCATATTCCACAGAATCGGTGATGGTCATTAAAGCGGCTAAGAAAATCATCGGGTAAGGGAAGAAGAAAATGGCAACCGCGAACAATACCATCGTTAAGTTGGTCCCAGCTAACAAGAATAATAAGTAGCCGATAAACATCATCGCAATGCCGCCGACGAAAATCTTTTCTCGATGTAAGACGGCGACTAAGGTTGGGAACAACACCACAGAGATGATCCCTAAAATCGCGGTGATGACGCCGACTAAGTAGAACTTGTCAGCGGCGCCTAAAACATAAGTGAAGTAGTAAGCAGTCAAGGAGTTAGTGACCACGTAACTCATGGCAAACAAGAAGTAAGCCAAAGATAACCACATCAATTGATCATTTTGACCGATGACTTTGAAGACATCGCGGAAGCGGACATGTTCCGTGTTTTTACGCAGCAGGTTTTGCTTTTCTTTGGTGCCCAGCGCTACGCCCAAAGCACCTAAGAAGGACAGTAAGCCGATAACCACGGCAAACCCAGTCCAACCAGCTTGGGTCTTGGTGCTGCCTTGCGTGCCAGAGAATTGTTGGGAGAAGAAGACGATCAAAGGATAGATGATGATCGGCACACCTTGCGCGCCTAACGTGGAGCCGAAGCGGCCGATGGTGCCAAAGCGAGCGCGGACTTTTGAATCCGTGGACAAAGCCGGCAACATGGACCAAAACGAAATATCTTTAAAGGAATAGAAGATGTCTAAAATCACAAAGGCTAACCCGAATAACACCAGGTATAAAAGCGGTTGGCTGGTCGCTAAGCCGCCGAAGTTGGTGAAAATCAACACCAACATCACGGAACTGATCGTGGCTCCAGTCAATAACCAAGGTTTGAACTTGCCCCAGCGGGTTTGGGTATTATCCACGGCGCCGCCGATCAGCGGATCACAGGCGATTTCGGCGATGCGAATCACGGTCATCATCACGGTGACATAGCCGATCATGCGGGTATTGAAGCCTTTGTCGGCAGTATTGAATAATTGCGAGGTAACAAACAGCATAAAGTAAGTCGATAAAGTGGCATAAAAGGCGTCGTGGCCAAACGCCCCAAAGGCATAAGATGAGTATTGCTTGAGATGTTTCATGATGGTTCCTCCTAAAACGTTATCAGCGAGCGCTTACAGTTTGTGGGAAAAGCAATCCGGCGTGGGATGGCCGGAAAGTGAGTTTTAATAGCGATGTTCCATGATTTTTTGTAAGATCTTGGCGCGTTGGTCTTCTTTGGCGATATCAAATTGCGTATTTTCCAAGTTGTTGAAATCTTGGATCATCAGCAACGCTTCCAGATATAAACGCAATTGGCGTTTAATGTAGATCCGGTTGTCTTCATCTGGGCCTTTGGGATTGCCAGCGAGGATCGTGCGGGCAAAAGTTTCAGGGTCGATCGTGATTTTGTCAGTTTTAGTCATAAGGGCTTTCTCCTTGCATCAAGTAAACTTTTACTGAGCTGACGATTTTAAGCTAACAGTGAAACCGTTAACATAAAAGGCTGAACTCAACTTAACCGGTTGTTTATAGCATAACCCATTTTAGTAAAATGTAAAGCGAAATTTTTCTATTTACGGTAAAAGTTTACTTTGTGAAGCAAAAATTCCTGTCAGATATGCAATTAACGACACCAAAAAACGCCTAGTTATTGACTAGACGTTGCATGCTACCAGTTAGTTTTGTAAAGCAGCATCGATGGCGGCTAATTCATCAGCGGTGAAATCAAGCCGGTTCAAGGCATTTAAGTTATCCGCTAACTGACTGGTGCGCGAGGCTCCGACTAAGACACTGGCGACGACAGGTTGCCGCAAGTTCCATGCTAACGCCATGGCCGCTAAGCTTTGTCCACGATTTTGAGCAAGCGCGTTGAGCTTTTTAACCGGTCACAGCACGGCGATATTGTGAACGGTTGAATGCAAGCGCATCAGGATAATCATAGGGAGATAAATTTGAGCATGAGCGATTGCTCAATATAGGCAAAGGTGCCTTTATTTTTCCTGAGTCGCACGAATTTTTAATTTGACATTTTCTATAGAAACTTTGTTCATCAGGATGAATCAAGCTAAAAGCGCCTGAGTTTTTGCCAAGATGGCAATAGCATCCGAAGGATTTTGAAATCCTAGACCGATATTTAGTAAATATGATTATGTATTCAAAAAAGTCTTATAATTCAGCTCATGACCGCATTTCTTATCGATAAGTCCGATTGTCACTAATGCTAAAGCCCAACACTTTAAGACGAAACATTCTCTCGAGTGAATAAATTTTTGATTAAGGAATCATGGCTTTCTCATGATAAAAAAACATAAAATGAAAATTGAAAGCGCTGTTATTATCTTAAATTTCCTATTTTGAAAGCGCTAATCTAAAAACCGAGGCTACTTTTTCAAAAATTATATAACGGCAAATTTATTTAAAATAATTTGTACCTATAAATAATATCAATAATTTATTATTTTTTATTGACAGCGCTTACTAAATCCGTATATACTGTGTTTGTAAATATTTACTAAATAAGCCGCTTATTTTTTGACGAAGGGTTTACTATCCGCGCAGGGGGATTACGTGATGAAAAAATTCCGTTTCAAACGCCTGTTACTGGCGGCAGCAGCAGTAACAGCAACTGTATTGCTTGCGGCTTGCAGTAGTTCTAAAGGCAGCTCCTCAAGTAGTACAAGCAAAGATAACAAGACTTTGACTGTTTGGTGTTGGGATGAAACTTATAACACACCAGCGGTGAAGGATGCCATCAAGCAGTACAAGAAAGAAAATGGCAAGCAAAAAGTTAAAGTTGTGACGATGGCTCAAGATGATATTGTTCAGAAGCTGAATACGGTATTGTCTTCCGGCGGTTCAAAGGGCTTACCTAACATTGTTTTAATTGAAGATTATCGGATCCAAAGTTATCTCAAGGCATATCCTGATGCGTTTGCGGACTTAAGTAGCATCTCAAAGAAAGGCAATTTCTCAAGTTATAAATCAGCGGTCAACACCGTAGATGGCAAAACTTATGGTGTTCCGTTTGATTCTGGGGTTGCAGGATTATTCTATCGCACTGATTTAATCAAACAAGCTGGCTACACTGACGCCGATATGCAAAACCTCACTTGGGATAAGTATATTGAAATCGGGAAGCAAGTGAAGGCAAAGACTGGTAAAGCAATGCTTTCTCTGGATCCAAGTGATCTAGGCTTAATTCGGATCATGATGCAATCTGCCGGTTCTTGGTATACCAAGTCTGATGGTAAGACGGTCAACATTCAAAACAACACTGCTTTAAAGCAAAGTATCTCGCTTTACAAGCAGATGATGGATGCAGGTATTGTTGAAAAAGTTTCCGGCTGGGATGCGGGTGTTGCTGCCGTTCAAAAGGGTCAAGTTGCAAGTGCACCTACAGGGGCTTGGTATTCAAGCACGATTCAAGGTGCCAAAGATCAAAGTGGTAAATGGAAGATTGCCCAAATTCCACGGATCAGCGAAAACAGCAAATCTGTCAATGCTTCAAGCATTGGTGGTGGCGGTTGGTACGTGATCAAAGGGGTTGGCAATGTTGCCGGTGCCAAGGACTTCTTAGGCAAGACATTTGCCTCTAGTCCAGCGCTGATTGACCAATTGGCTAAGGATATTGGGGCTGTTGGGACCTTGAAGGATGCGAAGTCTGGTGCTAACTATAAGGCTGCTTATCCATTCTATTCCAACCAAAAGGTCTTTGAAGATCTGTTGAGCTGGTCTAACAAGGTGCCAGAAGTTAACTACGGTTCTTCCACTTATCAAATTGAAGATGTGATGAAGGATCCAGTGCAGTCCATTCTGAAGGGACAAAATATCAACACGGTTCTGAAGAATGCACAAGCACAAGCTGAAAGCGCTGTTCAATAACAATGCAGTCGCCATCGGAATCGGATCAACCGATTTCCGATGGCGTTTTTTATTAAGGGGTGTCGATATTGAAAGCAAAGAAAAGTCGATTACAAAAAAGCGGTTGGCCGTTTTTCACGCCGAGTGTGATCATCATTTCGATTACCGTGTTTATTCCGATGATCCAAGCCTTAATCACCTCGTTTCAAAGTGGTCCACCGACCAATATGCAGTTTACTGGGTTGGCCAACTACCAAGCAATGCTTCATGACGCAACATTTAAGTCAGCTGCAACTAATACCTTTTTATATTTGATTGTTCAAGTTCCGATTATGATTTTCTTGGCGTTGATAATCTCAACGCTGCTCAACGATCACCGATTACGCTTTCGGGGGTTATTCCGTACTGCTATTTTTCTACCATGTATTACGTCTTTAGTTTCCTATTCTTTGTTAATGAAGACGATTTTTGCGCCAACGGGGATCGTGAACAAACTTTTGCTTGATGTCCATTTGATTGGTGCGCGGATTCAATGGTTAACCGATCCATTTTGGGCGAAGGTGTTGATTATCTTCTCAATTACTTGGCGTTGGACCGGCTATAATATGATCTTCTTCCTTTCCGGTTTGCAGAACATTAGTGATGAAATTTATGAAGCAGCCGAAATTGATGGTTCTTCCAAAGTGCATACGTTCTTCCATATCACGATTCCAATGCTCAAGCCAATCATCTTATTCACGACCATTACCTCTACAATTGGGACGTTACAATTGTTCGATGAAGTGAATAACATCACGAAAGGTGGCCCAGGCAATGCTACCACGACCTTGTCACAGTATATTTACAATTTGAGTTACAAATATACACCGAACTTTGGTTATGCAGCGGCAGTATCGTTTGTCATTGTGGTGGCAATCGTGATCTTGACTGTGATCCAAATGCGGTTAGGGAGGGATGACAAATGAGAGCGAAACGAACAGCACTAAATACCGTTAAATATTTAATTTTGATCATTCTATCAATTGTTTCAGTTTTTCCATTCTTCTTTATGATTGTCGGAATGACGAATAACAGTGTTGCCATTACTGGTGGGAGTCTGCACTTCGGGTCATTACTGGCGGATAATTTTAAACACTTATTTGCCAGTGAACTTGATTTTGTCGGTTCGTTGAAGAACTCGGCAATTATTGCCGTGGTGACCACCGCTGTGGCGCTGTGCTTGTCATCGCTGGCTGGCTATGGGTTTGAAATTTATAAGACTCGGCGCAGTGAGAACATTTTTAACTTTTTACTGCTTTCAATGATGGTACCGTTTGCCGCCTTGATGATTCCTTTATATCGGATGTTCAGCAAGCTTTCAGGCACGCCATTTCAAATCTTTGGGGTTAATTCGTTCTATGCTGTTATAATCCCGACGATGACCACCGCATTTTTGATTTTCTTTTTCCGGCAAAATGCGAAATCCTTCCCTAAAGAATTGGTAGAATCAGCGCGATTAGATGGCTTAAGTGAATTTCAAATTTTCACGCACATTTATATGCCAGTATCGAAAAACGCTTATTCCGCAGCTGCGATCATTACGTTTATGACCAGCTGGAATAATTATTTGTGGCCATTAGTCGTATTACAATCTCCTGAAAAACGGACCGTTCCTTTGGTGCTATCAGCCATGGGAGCATCATACACGCCAGACTATGGGATGATGATGTGCGGCATTGTGTTGTCAACGATTCCGACAGCCTTGTTATTCTTCTTTATGCAGAAAAATTTCGTCCAAGGGATGTTGGGTTCTGTCAAAGGATAAAGGCTTCAACCGACAAATCACAATCCGAATGAGTTTGTAGGAGGTGAGTACGATCACGACCATCAAAGATATCGCAGAGAAAGCTCACGTGTCCAGTTCGACCGTTTCGCGAGTGTTGAATAATGACGCCACCATGAATGTGACTGATGATACTCGTCGTAAAATCTATGCTGCCGCTGAGGAGCTGAATTATCAAAAACGTTCATTGAAAAGTCTCCATTCTAAGGGCATTGTTGCCTTAGTTCAGTGGTACAGCACAGATAAAGAACTCGGCGATCTTTACTATCGCGCAATTCGCTGGGGCATTGAAAATCAATTAGAGGCCAGTCAATATGAAGTCAAGCATTTCCTGCCAAGTGATACCTTGCCATCAATGTCGGATTTTGCCGGTATTGTTGCGCTCGGTAAGTTTAGCACTGCGCAATTAGAAGTGCTTAAACAGTCGGGAAAACCATTAGTCATTGTTGATCAAGATGTCTTAGGTGAGGGTGTATCTTGTGTGGTACCAGATTTTGCTAATGGTATTGATCGGATCATCCACTATATGCAAGCGGCTGGTTATCAAACTGTCGGCATGATCGCAGGAGTTGAGGAAACTAGTGATGGTCAGGCGTTAAATGATCCGCGCCGCCAATTGTTTCCGCAACTTGCCGTGGACGCGGGATTCTCAACCCCTGCGATATATGCAGCGCCTTTTACCGTTGAAGGTGGCTATCAGGCCATGGAAGTCGCAATTACAGCAGGAAAACTGCCAGACGCGTTCTTTGTTGCCAATGATTCCATGGCTATCGGGGCGATTAAAGCTTTGCAAAATGCGCACATTAATATTCCTGATGACGTCAGCCTTTTTGGTTTCAACAATCTTGCCATTGGCTTGTATCTCAATCCAACTTTAAGCAGTGTTCATGTGCCAACTGAGACCATGGGGGCAACTGCCGTGACAATGCTCATAGCGCTTTCTGAAGAAAAATTACCTCAACCTAGCAAATTGACCGTTGCGACGAGCTTAAAATTACGCCAAAGTAGCACTAGAAAGGAGCATTAAATGCTGATTACCGTTGATGCTGCCACGCACACTTTTCACTTGCACAACCGGGATTTGAGTTATGTCATGCAAGTCAAAGATCAACGCTTTTTACTGCAAGTGTATTATGGCAAACGAATTCATCACTACTCACAGATTCTGCCTTACCCTGAAGTGGAACGAGCCTCGACTTCACCTAACCCAAGTGGTTATGCCCACACGAATTTCACCCTAGATACTGCCATGCAAGAATTCCCAGGCAGTGATGGGGATTATCGCGAGTCGGCTTTTTCAATCACTTATGCTGACGGGACTCAAGCGACAGCGTTAGAATATGTTGATTATCGAATCATTGCTGGTAAGCCAAAATTAGAAGGATTACCAGCCACTTATGCGGCGAAGGATCAATCCGAAACGTTAGTCATTGAATTGAAAGATGTTGGCCGCCACCTTGGGGTCACTTTGCAATATACAATTTTTAGTGAATTACCGGTGATCACCCGTTCAGTTCAGTATCATAATATAGGGGTCCAAACGATATACTTGGACAAGGCTCTCAGTATGGCTTTGGACCGACCAGATGCCAATTATCAAATGATTCAATTACCTGGTGCGTGGGCGCGAGAAAAGCAACTGGTGCGCACATCACTTGCGTCGGGCACGCATGTTTTAAGTAGTCGTCGCGGTGCAAGCAGTGCCCAGCAACAACCGTTCATGGCGTTGGTACGACCAGAAACCACTGAAAACAGTGGGGAAGTCTTTGCTTTTCACTTTGTTTATAGTGGCAACTTCCAGTTAACTGCGAGTGTTGATGCTTATCAGCAAACGCGAATCACTGGTGGCATTGGTGCGACTCATTTCCGTTGGCAATTACAACCCCAAGCAACTTTTCAAACGCCAGAAATGGTGATGGTATATAGCGCTGAAGGCCTCAATGCAATGTCCCAAACCTTTCACCAGCTTTACCGCCAGCATTTAGCTCGTGGGCGTTACCGAAATGAGTTGCGGCCGGTGATTATTAATAACTGGGAAACGACATACTTTGATTTTGATGAAGACCGGTTATTAAAACTTGCTGGTTTAGCCAAACAAATTGGTGTCGAGTTATTCGTTTTAGATGATGGCTGGTTTGGACATCGCGATTCAGATAACAGGTCACTGGGAGATTGGCAAGTTGATTCACATAAACTCCCGAATGGCTTGGCGAGTTTGTCAAAACATGTTCATGAATTAGGGATGAAGTTTGGCTTGTGGTTTGAACCCGAGATGATTTCGCCAGATAGTGACCTTTTCCGAGCACATCCAGACTGGGTATTAAATGTGCCTGATTTTCCGATGTCACAAGGGCGCAATCAATTGGTCTTAGACTTCAGTCGTGCAGATGTGCGCGACGCGATTCGTCAACAACTAGAGGAGATTTTAAGTACCGTTGAGATTGATTTTGTTAAATGGGATATGAATCGAAATATTACGGCCCCTGCGAGTCGTCAATTGCCAGCAAGTCAGCAGCAAGAAACCTTGCATCGTTATATCTTAGGGTTGTACGCATTAGTGGATGAGATCACAACGAAATATCCTGATGTCTTATTTGAAAATTGTGCTGCTGGTGGCGGACGCTTTGATCCTGGTATGTGTTATTACATGCCGCAAAGTTGGGCCAGCGATGATACTGATGCCTATGAGCGCTTGAAGATTCAATATGGGACGAGCTTGATTTTCCCACCAGTGATGATCGATGCTCATCTTTCCGAAATCCCTAACGATCAAGTGGGCAGAGCAACCCCGCTGGAAAGTCGCATTGCCATTTCCCAATCTGCCAATTTTGGTTTAATGATGAACCTTGAGCAGAAAACTCCAGCAGAGCTGCAAGTACTCAAAACGGCAATTGATGATTATAAATTGCACCGCCAATTGATTCAATTTGGTGATTTTTATCGCTTGATGGATCCATTCACGCAACCAGATGGCGCTTGGATGTTTGTTGATCCCGAAAAGAAACATGTCCGAGTCGTCTACATGCAAGGATTGAACAAAGCTTCAAAGCCAAATGTGAATGTCAAATTAGTTGGTCTTGATCCGGCTGCAAGGTATCAAAGTGGTGATCAACAATGGTATGGGGATGAACTGATGAACTACGGTTTGTACCTCAATTATCGACTCATCAAAGATTTTCAAACAATCGTCGTGGATTTGGTCAAGATTTGACGAAGGATCTGATCAACCAGCAGTCGCAGTTTTATTGAAGGAGGAGTTATGATGACGCCAAGTCTTGATTGGCTTGATGATCCGGAAATTTTTCGGGTGAATCAAGTCCCGGCACACAGCGATCACGTGTATTTCGCATCGGCAGTAGAAGCAAAAACGCAACAAAGTAGTTTTAAGCAGTTGTTAAATGGTAGTTGGCAATTTCACTTTGCAGAAAATCCTCAAGCACAACCTGCAGACTTTTATCAACCTACCTTTGATGATAGTCAGTTTGATTCCATCCAAGTGCCGCAACATATTGAATTGGCAAATTATGCCCAGATTCAATATGTGAACACGCAGTATCCTTGGGATGGTCGCCGCTTTCGTCGGCCGGCTTATACGCTAGATCGAGGCTTGCAGCCAGGCTGTTTTTCTCAAGCACCTGATAATGCGGTGGGCTGTTATCGCAAAGTATTTTCCTTACCGGAAGCTTGGGCTGAATTGAATGTGCATATCCAATTTGCCGGCGTTGAGCGGGCGATGTATTTATGGTGCAATGGTCATTTTGTTGGTTATGCAGAGGATAGTTTCACCCCTTCAGAGTTTGATTTGACGCCATATTTGCAAAAGGGTGATAACGTCTTGGCGGCTGCTGTGTATCGACAAAGCACAGCTAGTTTTATTGAGGATCAAGACTTCTTCCGGTTTTTCGGCATTTTTCGCGATGTTTGCTTATTGGCGCAACCAAAGGGACATGTGCAGGATCTAGCTGTTGTGGCCATTTTAAATGAAGATTTAAGGACTGGTGATTTAGACCTTAAAGCAAAGCTGACAGGGGGGAGCGCAGTCAAGGTTTGTTTGCAAGATGCGTCTGGTCGACCCTTATTTACTCAAGTCAAACCAGCATCCGCCGAGTTTGTACTTAAATCATTGCCGGTGACGCAACTGCATCCTTGGTCGCATGAAGAGCCATACTTGTATACAGTGACGCTGACCATTCTAGATGATGATCACAATGAAATTGAATATGTGCCACAAAAAATCGGTTTTCGCCGCCTGACAGTGGCAGACAATGTTGTCTTTTTGAACAATCAACGGTTGATCTTAACCGGCGTCAATCGCCATGAGTGGTCCGCAAATAGCGGTCGAGTGATTGGTATGGCGGAAATGAAAGCTGATATTAAGACCTTTTTAGCCCATCATATTAACGCAGTGCGCACTTGTCATTATCCTGATCAGTTGCTGTGGTATCAGCTTTGTGATGAAGCCGGGATCTACGTAATGGCGGAAGTGAATTTAGAGTCGCATGGTAGCTGGCAAAAGCGCTCTGCAGTGGAGCCATCGTACAATGTTCCTGGCAGTGTGCCGCAATGGCGCGAAGCTGTGCTTGATCGGGCGCGGACCAATTATGAAACGTTGAAGAATCATCCTAGTATTTTGTTTTGGTCGTTAGGCAATGAGTCGTTTGCTGGCGAGGATATTGCGGGAATGAACGATTATTATAAGCAAGTAGATAATACCCGCTTAGTTCACTATGAAGGCGTTGTTCATGCTCGAGAGTATGAAGCGCGAATCTCTGATTTGGAAAGTCGAATGTATGCTTCGCCGGCAGAGGTTGCCGCTTACTTGAGACAACCAAAGAAGCCATTTTTGCTGTGTGAGTATATGCATGATATGGGTAATTCATTGGGTGGGATGCATGAATATATGGATCTCATTGAAAAATACCCTAATTTTCTTGGCGGTTTCATTTGGGACTTCATTGATCAAGCCTTGTGGGTGACTGATCCAATTTCGGGGAATCAGGCCTTACGCTATGGCGGCGATTTTGACGATCGGCCTTCTGATTATGCATTTTCTGCAGATGGCCTGATGTTTGCGGATCGCACCCCGAAACCAGCGATGCAGGAGGTGGCACATGAATATGCAAGATTCACTGATTAAGTTAAGTTTTGGCGATTGTAACCTAGGCGCGGTTGTAAACGACCATGAATATTTGTTTAGCTACGATGCTGGTGGCCCAACATCTTTGCGCGTTGGCGGGAAGGAATGGTTATATCGAAGCCCGCGGCCAATGTTTTGGCGAGCGACTACCGAAAACGATCAAGGTAATGGGTTGCCACAACGTGCTGCCGCGTGGTATGCAGATAGCCAGTTTGCTCGACCTGAGTTGATCCAAGTGGTGGTGAATGGCAAAACGATTGCGCTACCGTTTGATGTTGAAAATAACGTGCATACTGCAGATGAAAAGGTCGATCAAGTCGGATTGACTTTTCGCTATCATGCCCCAATTTCGGCGACACATTGTGATGTCATTTATACCGTGAACGCGGATGCCACTTTACAGGTCAAAGTCGATTATCCAGGGTTTGTCGACGCACCAGAGTTACCAGTATTTGGGCTACAGATGATAATGCCAACGCCAGCGACTGGGTTTAACTATACTGGCTTATCTGGTGAAACTTACCCAGATAGGATGGCAGGCGGCATACCAGGTACGTATGCCATCCAAGGCTTGCCGGTGACGCCGTATTTAGTGCCGCAGGATTGTGGCGTTCATATGCAAACTAGTGAAGTCGTCATCACGCGTCATCAAACCTTGAACAATGCCGATTCAGATACCAGCACCTATGATTTGCAGATTTCGCAACTCAAAGATTCATTTGCCTTCAGTTTGTTGCCTTATACTGCTTATGAATTAGAAAATGCGACCCATCAAGACGAACTACCGCCAGTTCGGCACACTGTGTTAACGGTGATGGGGGGTGTCCGCGGGGTCGGTGGGATCGATTCTTGGGGCAGTGATGTGCAACCAGATTATCGCATTGATGCCACGCAACCGCATACGTTTGAATTTTCAGTTTACTGACAACGTGCAGCATAGGCACGATGCGGTGCCTCAATCTTGATAAATAATCGAGTTTAAAAATATCACCCAAAATACAAGCGCCTGTTCTTCACGATTGTTCTTGAAATCGTGAGGGACAGGCGCTTTGTTGTCGGAGATTGATGGTTTCAACGTAAGCACCTAATAACAGACGTAAGCACCTAATAACAGACCGCCTATCCCTCTCAATTGCCAAGCGGTATCATGA
>NZ_AZEU01000239.1 GCF_001435035.1 Lacticaseibacillus manihotivorans DSM 13343 = JCM 12514 | reverse complement strand
GCCTGTTCTGGGATTGTCCTCAACGACTGGCTAACTTGTTCTTGCAATTTACGGACCAATTCTTTTTGATCAGTTTCAACTTCTTAAACACCGCGATGATCGCCAGTTCTGGTCAATCCGCGATTTCGGCGGTGAACATTGTCGGCTCAATCAATGTGTTGCTGATTCAGATTTTTGTCGCGGTGGGACTTGGCGGCACCGTACTCATCGCGCAGTATTTCGGTGGCAAACAACTTAAGATATTGGGCCAAGTGGTCAATGGGACATTGTTTGGGGCGATTCTCACTGGTTTAGGATTAGCCGTGATTTTTGGGATCCTTCATACGCCGATCCTGCAATTATTGTTCGGAGCCGCTGCGCCTAAAGTGATGGACGATGCGAAAATCTATATGTTAGGCGTTTTAGCCAGCTATCCCTTTGAAGCGACAGTTGAAGGCACCAATGGCTGTTTGCGTGGCATCGGGCGCACGAAGAACTCTTTGATCTTATCCAGTACCATGAATGGCTTATATTTGATTTTCAACTTGGTGTTTATCACCTGGTTACATCTGGGCATCGTCGGGATGATCATCGCGCTGAATCTGTCGCGGTGGTTGGCCGCAGCGTTTGCCGTTTGGATGTTGTCGACGCATCGCGATTTGTTTGCGTTAAGAATGCAGACCTTGCGTCATGTCGACTTCAAGATGATTCGCCGTGTTTTGACCGTGGCTGTGCCATTTGCTGCTGAGTCGTTCTTCTTTAATGGTGGGAAAATCATTATTCAAATGATGATCGTCGGGTTAGGGACCAGCGTGATCGTCACCAACGCGATCGCCAACTCATGGACACAGTTATCCGAAATCATTCCGACAGCGTTAGAAGTGGCGTTAGTCCCGATTGTCGGCCAGTGTATCGGCAGGCGCAATATCGATGATGCCAAAAAGCTGACGAAATCATTTCTCGGGTTAGGCATCGTCGCCTTTGTCTTAGTCGATGGGATCTTGATGCTGAGCTTCAATCGCGGGATTCAATTGTTCAGCCCAGCTGCGGACATTGTTGGCGATATTTTCCATATTTACGTGATTTTTGCGGTGATGCATATTCTGGTGTGGTCCTTCTCGTTTGTCCTGCCGTCAGCGTTGCGGGCCGCCGGGGATGGCAAATTCACCACTTATGTCAGCTTGCTCACCATGTGGCTGTTTCGAGTAGTCGGCGGCTATGTGTTTGGCGTGCGGCTGGGCTACGGTTTGATCGGGATCACCGTGGTCATGACGTTAGAATGGGCAATTCGCGGGGTGATTTTTGTCATTCGCTTCCGCGGTGCGCGTTGGTTGACGAAACGCCTAATTTAATTCAACATCCGTCTGTTGTCTCAGCCAGGCGGATTTTTTATTACGCTAAATAGCAAAAAACCGCCAGTAGCGAGGCTACCAGCGGTAATAAAATTAGTCATACATATATTCGCGCGTTTGCGGTAAACCAGTACCAGAAGGCCCTTTGGTCAACAAGTATTGGATCACATCGATGTTGCCAGATTCAAAGCTGGCCGAGCAGGCTTGCAAGTACAGATCCCACATGCGGGTGAATTCTGTGCCCATCATCTTCACCACATCTTCGCGGACATTGTTGAAATTGTTGCGCCACAGTTCCGTGGTGCGTTGATAGTGGCGACGCAGCGGTTCCATGTCGGAGATCTGCAAGTCGGCGGCGATGATGTGGTCGATGTTTTCCGTCAAGCCTGGCACATAGCCACCTGGGAAGATGTAAGTGTTCAACCAAGCATTGTTGGCGCCACCTTGTTGCCGCGTGATGCCGTGAATCAACGCGGAACCATTTGGCTTCATGAGCTTGGCGACATCTTTGAAGTACAAGCCGAGGTTTTCTTTGCCGACGTGTTCGAACATGCCGACAGAGGTGACGTAATCAAAAGGCTCATGATCGAGTTCCCGGTAGTCGCAAAGCAACACTTGTGCGTGATCTTGCAGACCCATTTCATTGATCTGATTTTGGACGAACTTGAGTTGTTCTTCAGAAAGCGTAATGCCGACGACATCCAAGTGATATTCTTTGGCAGCCGTCAACATCAAGGTGCCCCAACCGCAACCGATATCTAAGAAAGTACGCCCAGGCTGCGGGTTGAGCTTGCGCAAGATATGTTCGACTTTGTTGCGTTGGGCGGTTTCCAAATCATCATGCCAATCATCGAAGTAGGCACAAGAGTACGTCATGGTTTTGTCCAGCCACAAGCGGTAGAAATCGTTGCCGATGTCATAATGCGAGTGGATATCTTGTTGCGACTTTTTTTCAGAGTGTGATTGTTTAGGTAAGAATTTGCGCAAAGCGGGGTTCTTCATGAAAGAACCTGCGCTTTCATACGCTGCCGTCAAAAGGGTTTGCAGCGGACGATGATGGACGCTAGACGTCACGTCGATGTTCCCTTTTTGATACGCTTCACCTAAAGCTAACGAAGCGTTCTTCATCACCGCTTTAAGCGGGACTTCTTCGTGGAAGGTGATGGTGATTTCAGGGTCGCCGTTGCCGTATGTCTGCTCCGTTTGGTCCCAATATTCAACTTTGACTGGGATGTTGAAGGAGTGGGCGAACATCTGGTGGTAAAACTGCTTGGTTAACATGGTTGCCTCCTCATTCGGTTGTGTCATAAGCAATACCTGGCACAAGTGATTACCATACCCTATAACCCTACACCGTTTTCAGAAAAAATGTAAGCAAAAAAAGCGTCTTGTCGCACGCTTTCTGTAAATATATTCGCGAAAATGTCTAATCTTGGGCATCTTCTGGGTCATCGACAGAATAAAATAAGTCTTTTTCAGGTTGTAAGACCATTGCCAAGGTTTGCTTGTCGAGTGCTTTTGCTTCTAACTCTGGTTTGAAAGAGTGCCATGGGACCACAATTTCTGGTGCAATCATTTGGCACAGTGTGATCAAGTCAGTTTTGGTCGCGTGGCCGGTGCAAGATAAATATTGAATCGGGATGTTGTGCTGGTTTAAGTAGTCGAGCAGTTCTTGAAAGTGGGGATCGTAATCGCCAAGCGGCACGCCGTTTGAATGTAAATAGACGCTGACGGTTAAGTCGGTTAAGTCGTTGAGGTTTTCAAAGCTGTTTTCTAAGACATATTTTTCCGGGTGCGCTTTGAGGTCTTTGGCGTTGACATGATCCGGCTGGATATGGGCCACGTGGTTGAGGACTTGCTGTGAAAGTTCTGTCCAGGCAATTTGGCGATGATGGGCATGGGCAGTTGCTTGAAAGTTCGCCAGACGTTCCCAATTGCGGACGTAGGGATTGAGGACCACTAGTTGATCGGCAGCGTCGAGCGCTTGGCCGAAGGCAGTTTGCAAAGTGGCTTCTGTATATGGTGTGGCAGGATGTTGGCTATCTTCAACCGGGGTATCGCTGTCAAAAGAGAAGGTGGTGCCTTCTAAGAACAGCATTTTGACATGCTGATCATGTAAAGTTTGCGCCCAATGGTCAACGCGATCGCGATGTGGCCCGTTCAAACGCACATCGCCAGAATGGACATAAAGATGATCGCCATCTGAAATTGCTAACGCCATGATGCCTGGTTCATCGTGATCGGATAGATAGCCGGTGACGGTGAGGTCGCCAACAGCCAAGGGGTGTTCCGGCTTGAGTGCGTGCAAGTTGGCCACCGGCTGTTCATCCCCAGCAGCGATCAACGTTTCATACAACTTCAAGCTATCCTGGCTCATGTAAATTGGCACGTCTTTGGTGAGATATTGCAAAGCGCCCATGTGATCGATGTGTAAATGTGAAATCACGATCGCTTCGTGTTTGTATTGGTCTGGCGTGTTGTGAAAAAATTCTGGTAAGTTCGGCAGCTTACCGGACGCGATAGATTCATCAATGGTTTCGCCTGTTAGGTCCGCTGCCACGCCAAAATCGGTGATGATCCGGCTGGTTTGTGTGCTGATTTCAACAATATTGCCGCCAATCGTGTGTAACCCGTTTAAAAATCTCACGCTAGTCATGATTTAAGCCTCCTTGTTGGTTAACCAAATAGCATAACACTTTATAAAGCGAACGCCTAGACCCAAAAACAGCCTGCAATATGGGATCGCAGACTGCTTTCAACATGATCGAAGTTTACTTGTCGTTGTTATCTTTGATGACCTTCTTAGTTTGGGTTTGCAAAGTACCCATGGCTTTTTCTGGGGTTTCGTGCTTGGTCAGCATGGCATCAACCGCGCTCAACAAGTTGGTCCGATATTCAGAAAAGCCGATGAAGGCGGTGGATTGGAAACCAAAGTCCAAGGAGTTAACGGCTGCTTTATCCGCAGGGTTCTTGTCCAAGAAGGCTTGGTAGCCGGAATCTTTAACGGCGGACTTAGTCAAAGGCACATAACCGGTTTTTTCAGACCACTTGATGGTTTCTTTCTTGGAAAGCAAGAACTTGATGAAGTCCGCGCCGCCTTTCTTTTCAGCAGCACTGGCGTCTTTAAACATCACGATATCGTTGCCGGCAAGTTCAGTGGCTTTTTTGCCTTTATAAGTTGGCAGTGCCATGGTTTCCCAAGTGAAGCCTTTTGGTGCGTATTGCTTCATGCTGGAAATACCAGCAGATGAGCCAACGTAGAACAAGGCTTTGCTAGAGGTGAAGGTGCGATCGCCGTAAATATCTTCGCCGGCAGTCTTAGCTTCTTTGTTTTGCACCATGTCCCAGATGAAGTGAGTCGCTTCAAGCGTCTTCTTGGAGTTCAAGTTAGGCGTTAAGTCAGTAGAAACCAGCTTGTTGCCGTTTTGCTTGGCGAGGCCTTCAAGTTCCATATCAAAGGATTTATCAAAGCTGATGCCGTATAAGCCGTCAGCTTTGACTTTAGCGGCGTCTTTTTGGACTTCTTCCCAGCTAGTTGGCACCGATAAGTTGTACTTCTTCAACAGTGTTGGGTTGTAGTACATGATCCGCACAGACTTGGAGAATGGCATGGAGTAGTACTTGCCTTGATACTTGGAAGTGCTTAAGAAGGCGGGATAAATATCAGATAAGTCGGACTTTTTGATGTAGTTATCAAAAGGTTCAACGAAACCATTCTTCACATAATCAGGCACGGTGGTGTAAGTGGTTTGAGAAATCGTTGGCAGCTTGTGAGACTTGGCGCCTGCCATGATCTTTTGTTGTAAGGCGGTGTAATCACCTTGCGCGGTGCCGGCCACTTTGTACTTGGATTGCGACTTGTTGTAGTCTTTGATGATACTGTTTAAGGCTTTGGCATAAGGGCCGTTCATCCCATGCCAAAAGGTGATTTTGACTGGACCGGAACTTTTAGTTGATGAACTAGAGTTGCCACAAGCGGTTAAGCCGGCAGCTAAACTAACAGTGAAAACGGCGAGTAATGCTTTGACCCACGATTTCTTTTTCATGTGAATGATTATCCTTTCAACCCTGCTTTAGAGATCCCAGCAATAATATATTTTTGTAAGAAGACATACAACACAACCATTGGAATAATAACGAACGTACTTGCCGCCATTAACAACTGGTATTGCGTCCCAGCGTCAGTGGTGAATGCCTGCAGCCCAACAGGTAAGGTGCGCATTTTGTCGGAATTGGTGACGATCAGCGGCCACATGAAGGCATTCCATGAGCCGATGACTTGCAATACCGTAACGGCAGTGATGGTGGATTTGCTCATCGGCACTAACACATGCCAAAGATACCGCCAATCACTGGCACCGTCGATGCGCGCGGCGTAGTAGATCTGCTCAGGCGTGGATTGGAACGTTTGCCTGAGGGTGAACACGGTGAAGAAGCTAGCCAGCCACGGAATGATCAACGCCCCATAGGTATCAATCAAGCGCAGGTGACTCAAGGTGACAAAATTAGGGATGATCAACATTTCGCCTGGGATCATCATAGTCCCGAGGAAAATGACAAAGATAATGTTTTTACCGAAGAACTTTAACCGCGCAAAGGCAAACGCCGCTAAAATGCTGGTAAACAATTGCCCGATAGTCGTAACCGAAGTGACCACCAAAGAATTGACGAAGTAGCGCGCAAACGGTGCTTCATGCCACGCTTTGATGAAGTTACCCCATTGTAAGGACCTCGGAATCCAAGTCGGCGGCACGGTGATGGTTTCAGGCGCGGTTTTGAGTGCGGTGGACACCATCCATAAGAATGGCATCAACATGGTCAACGCGCCTAGGGTGACGATCAAATATAGAAGCACACGACTGAGTTTTTTCATCTTGTGCCTCCTAATAATGCACGTGCTTGCGGGAGTACCACATTTGCACGAGCGTGACCGCCAAAATCAAGAAGAACAACACCACGCCGCTGGCTGCTGCGATCGGGTATTTGTATTCGGTATAAAACTTTTGATACAAGTAGTACACAATGGTCAAATCGGCTTTCCCAGGTCCTGGGGTGCCGCCAAATAAGGCAAAGATCTGGTCAAACACTTTAAACGAGCCGATGATCCCATTGACCGATACCAAGAAGGTGATCGGGGAAATCATCGGAACGGTGACGTTCAAGAACCGCTGCCAAGCATTCGCGCCGTCAATTTCAGCAGCGCGATAATAACCAGGATCAATATTGTTGAGGCCGACTAAGAACAAAATAATATTGAATCCAAGGTCTTTCCACACGGTCATAATGATCAACGCCAACAGTGACCAATGCGGATCGTTCAACCAATTGATGGCATGGATCCCAAACAAGCCTAAAAAGTAGTTCATCAAGCCGTAATCAGAATGGTAGATCCAATTCCATACCATGGCAATGGCAACCGTCGAGGTGACGAACGGCAGAAAGTACACGGTACGGAAGAAACCAGACAACCACTTGATCTGATTGAGTAAAATGGCGATCACCAATGACAAGATCACCGTGATCGGGACAACGCCGGCCACGAAAATCAAGGTGTTGCGCACCGCTAAGTGAAAATCAGGATCGGAAAACAAGAATTTGAAGTTATCTAACCCCATCGCAGACACTTTGTCGGTGTAGTAATCGTACTTGGTGTAAAAACTCATCAAGAAACTGGACAAAATCGGCCAAATGTTAAAGGTAATGGTGATCACCAACATCGGCAACAGATAAAACAAGGCTTTAACCGTCGAACGCCAGGTGGCTTTTTCATTCATCATGCGACTCACCGCCAAAAATCAGCTTGCCGTCATGATCAAACAAGAAAAATCCGGTAGCTAAAATGCTGAAGTCGCCGGTTTTGGTCCCAGTTGGCATGCTGGACAACTCGGTGGACAAAAGCGTTTCGCCATTGTAGTTCAATGTTGCCGTAGCTTCGCGGCCAAATTGATGCGCCGCGCCGATTTCGGCATGAAGGGTGGCCACGATTTTGCGCCCTAAGTCATGCAAGACGATGCTTTCGGAGCGAATGCCAATGGTTTCCGCCTTTTGCAAGATCTCATCAGGCACTACGCCAGCAAGGTCTGCTTTCATGGTGTCGGCTTTGATCATGTTGATCACGGGGCTGCCGATGAATTTGGCGACAAATTCATTTGCTGGGCTTGCGTACAAGGTATGTGGCGTGGCAAATTGTTGAATGTGCGCATCGGCTAACACCATGATGTGATCGGAAATGTGCAACGCTTCGTCTTGATCATGCGTGACGAAAATCGTGGTGACGCCAGTTTCAGATTGAATGCGGCGAATTTCTTCGCGCATTTCGATCCGCAACCGGGCATCCAAGTTGGACAGTGGTTCATCCAATAACAACAGTGATGGTGATTTGGCCAAAGCCCGAGCGATGGCGACACGTTGTTGTTGACCGCCAGATAAATCGCCAGGCTTTTTGTCGAGTTGATCATCGACATGCACCAATGTGGCTAACTCGCGGGCGCGTTTGTAGCGTTCGGCTTTTTTCACCCGGGCCATTTTTAATGGGAAGGCGATGTTATCCAACACGCTTAAATGCGGATATAACGCATAGTTTTGAAACACCATGCCGACTTTGCGCGCCAGCGCTGATTGTTTGGTGACGTCTTGGTCATCAAAATAAATTTTCCCTGCAGTTGGCGCCAGTAGCCCTGAGATCATGTTCAGCGTCGTGGACTTGCCGCCGCCACTTGGTCCCAAAAGCGATACCAACGCGCCGTCAGGAATTTCGAAATTTAATCCTTCCAGCGTGTTGACCTTGCCATCATATGACAAGGCGACGTCTTTGAACGTTACTTTCAACCAATACCACCCCTTTATTTGTGTCACCGCTAATATGATAACAGCTCCCAACGGAACATACAAGATGTAGGCTTATCTAGGAAATTGTGCACAACATCTTGCGTAGAACGATTTCTATAGCAATATTAACGGCCCTCTCTAATATAGCGCGGATTGACTGATTTGTGTGAATGAAAAGCCTCGAAAAGCCATGAAAATATTTTTCCGGTGCAAAAGGTGATAGAATGGGAGGCGCGCGCGTGAGGTTTCAAGAATTGGAGGAACGTTGCCTCCTCACGTCAAAAAAGCGACAAGGCGACGTATGTTTAAAATGATCCGTCCTGCAACCCCAGAAGATGCCAAAGCTTGTGTCCCATTGATCGATATTGTGTTTGAAGAAATGGAGATTCCAGCTTTGATGAAGCTGCCAAAATCCCAACTTTATCCGGTATTTGAACAAACTTTCTTATTAGAGGATTACCGCTATGGCTGGCCGCAAACTTTTGTCCATGAAACGGATGGCCAAGTCGATGGCATCCTCGTCGGCTACCCACACGACAAAGAAGACCATATCGATGATGTCTTCCAACCATTGCTGCCAAAAGTTGGCTTACCAGAATCTTCAGAATTGTTCCCAGACACTGAAACGTATACCGGTGAATGGTATGTTGATACGTTGGCTGTCGCAGAATCTGCGCAAGGTCACGGTATCGGCACTGAATTGCTCAAAGGCGTCGAACCATTACTGCATAAACGTGGGGAATCCTTATTGTCCTTAAACGTCGATCAAGCTAATCCGCGGGCAGAAAAGCTCTACACGCGCGTCGGCTACCATAAAAACGGTGAATTGATGATCGGATCACACCGATATAATCATATGATCAAAGAAATCTAAATTTCGTCTGAACCGCTATTTCAAATCTCCGTTTTTGGAAATTGAAATGGCGGTTTTTTGTTGTCGACACTAATTAAAAAATTCTGTACCAATATAACATCAGACAATATAAACACGATTATTTAGAAAAAAATATCAATGTCATGATACAAAACCTTTACAATAAAATGCTGGACTTACGAATTCTTTGGTGGTATCTTGATAGCGTTAACAAGGTGGAGAGACGGCTAAGGCTACGTCGTCAGGTTTCTTCGCAACGAGGGGAAGCGCCTCGCAAACCCGGAGAGAGAGATCCGCAGTCAGGTGGTGTGAACCTAATGGCTGGCTCTCCCATACTAGAGTGCCGGTACTGAAGCGTCTCAACTTGTGGACGCAGGTATACTCGGAAGTGACGCCTCATGGTGACATGAGAAGCAGGTGACGCCTGTGAGCGAACAGCAATGCAGAGCCAATTAGCAATCAAAGCGGCTAAGGTACAATAAGCCAAGGCTACGCAGACACGCACCTGATACTTAAATCCCGCAATACGTAATCATATATTGAAATCCACGAAATTAGCCCTAGTTTCGTGGATTTGTTGTGCCTAAGTCTGTTTGAATGTGATTTACATCGGATTTCGGACAACGGCGGGGTGGTTTCCCGAAAAATATAAAATAATAAATCTTGCCGGCGAATTACCAGATCAATTTCGACTTTTGAAACAACAACTGGTTTTCACAAAAATGGCGCCACCGATTTGAAGTCGATGACGCCATTGGTTCATTTCAGTTACATGCCAAAACTGATATTCACATCATCGTGTCGCGCCAACGGGTTGGCGTTGTGCACTTGCCGCCAGTGATCCAAAATCGCCGCCAACAACAAGCCGGCGACCACATCTTCTTCTCGCGGAATGTCGAGCTTGAACACCGTGTTTGAAGCGGTGCCTGCTTCGGCAATGGTGGTGATCGACTTCACGCCGTGGTAAATGTGATATTGGTTGGCCAACAAGTTCCCGATGATCATCCAATTCAAGCCAGCGACGAAAATAAATTCGCGCCACACACCAGCCATTTTTTTCACAGAGCCGACTTTTTGGCGATCGACGTACAAGTCGTAGCGCGGAAAGATGCCGACAGTTTTTTGCCGGATCTCACCAAGCTCGGCGCCGGCGATACTGTGCAAGGTGAAGCCGTCATTGGCGATACCGTGTCTGCCGGTGAGAATGTAAAGGGGCTTGGCATTGCTGTCTTTGACGACGCTCATGCCGCTATCTTTTAGCGATTGGGCATCAATATAATATTGCATGAGCGCGCCTCCTGTTTATGCGTTCGTTTCGTTTAATAAAATGGCCCGGTCGATGGCTTGGGCGACACCGTCATCGGTGTTTTTAGCAGTGGTCCACCAAGCGACATCTTTAATGTGTGGCAGGGCATTGCCCATTGCCACGCCATATTTGGCCATGGTGATCATCGATTCATCGTTTAAGTTGTCGCCGATGGCCATGCACTCGT
Source organism: Lacticaseibacillus manihotivorans DSM 13343 = JCM 12514 (assembly GCF_001435035.1). Classification (GTDB taxonomy): domain Bacteria; phylum Bacillota; class Bacilli; order Lactobacillales; family Lactobacillaceae; genus Lacticaseibacillus; species Lacticaseibacillus manihotivorans. The sequence goes on along the minus strand of NZ_AZEU01000239.1, from coordinate 7,259 downwards.
CTAAAGTAAAGCCTTTTTTCTCAGCGTAAGCTTTCAAGGCGAGGCCTTTTTGCGCTTGCATCGAGTTGATTTCAATATTATTGACGGCACTAGAAGTGATCACTAAGCTACCAGTTGCCAGTAATTTGTCTTTAGCCGGGGCTAAAGCTGCTTGCCCTGCTTCAGAAAAGGCGATTACTTTCAACACATCCACGCCAGGTTGTTGCACCAAAGCGTTGTAGTCGTCGACGTAATTGATATTCATCAACTCTAGTCGCGCCGCAGCCAAAGCCACCGCAATTTTGTAGCTGGTGTCTGGGTTCAAGCGCACGAGCACGTCGGCCACTTGTTGAATGCGCCGTACCCGAGAATCAGAATACACCCCTGAGTTGGTAACGAGCTCAAAATATAACCCGGCGTCATGTAAGGTGGCTAAAATTGTTTGCACAAGTTCAGGAGCGATACCAGCTTCAACGGTTAAATCGCCATGCGTGTCAAATACCCGCGCGCCGTTAACGGTGATGAAAGCCGTGTGCAAGTCGTGGGCTTTCACCAGTGGCTGAGCTTCAGACAACCCGCGCCCAGTGGCGACCATAAACTCGATACCTGCCGCTTGTGCGCGGCGAATGGCCGCGGCGTTGCCTTCTGAAACTTGAAGTTTGTCATTGAGCAAGGTACCATCCATATCTGATGCGATCAAACGAATCATGTGTGAATCCTCCTTGGCTGTTTGACTTCATTTTACCATGAATTCTCGGTACAATAGAAGCTGAGGTGACGTTGATGAAAACGATTATCCATAATGACTGGCAAACCGTACTGGAACCAGTCTTTGTGAGCCCACAATATGCACAGCTCCATCAATTTTTAAAATCAGAATATGCAACCAAAACGATTTACCCCGAAATGCACCACATTTTTCAAGCGTTCGAATGGACGAGCTTTGTGAATACCAAAGTGGTGATTTTAGGCCAAGACCCGTATCATGGGCCTAACCAAGCCATCGGGTGTTCCTTTGCAGTGGCCCCGGGGATCCAATTGCCCCCGTCTTTACAAAATATCTATAAAGAATTGCAATCCGACCTTGGCATCGCGCCAGTTAATCATGGATACTTAAAGGACTGGGCGACGCAAGGGGTGTTATTGTTGAACTCGGTGCTCACGGTGCAAGATGGGCGGGCCAACTCGCATCAAAACCGCGGCTGGGAACAACTGACTGACGCGGCGATCGCAGCCTTATCGGATCGCGGTGGGGTGGTCTTTATTTTATGGGGGGCATCGGCACGCGCCAAAGCCAAAGTGATCGACCGCAGTAAAAATGCGATCATCGAATCTCCACATCCTAGCCCCTTATCCGCTTACCGCGGCTTTTTTGGGAGCCGGCCATTTTCCAAAACCAATGAAGCGCTTGCGCAAATGGGCGAAACACCAATAAATTGGCAACTTCCTAGTACACCTAACACTAGTCAAAGCAACATGAATGCGCTATGATTAACACAGAAAAACGTTTTCTATGGAGGGCATAATCTTGGATTTATTTGAAAGCTTAAGCAACAAGATCACCGGCAAGGATTTACGTATCGTGTTCCCAGAAGGCACTGACCCCCGCATCGTTGGCGCGGCAGTGCGGTTGGCTGCCAGTGGCTTGATCCACCCGATTTTATTGGGCAATCCAGAAGCTATTGGCAAAGTTGCCACTGAAAAAGGCTTCGACATTTCGAAAGTCACGGTGCGCGACCCAGAAACAGACGCCTTTCATGATGAAATGGCTGCCGCTTTTGTCGAACGCCGTCATGGCAAGGCCACTGCTGAACAAGCTGAAAAAATCGTGCGCGATCCCAACTACTTTGGCACCATGTTAGTTTACATGGGCAAAGCAGACGGCATGGTATCTGGTGCCGTGCACTCAACGGCCGACACGGTTCGCCCAGCTTTACAAATCGTGAAGACGCGTCCAGATGCCACTCGCATTTCCGGTGCCTTCATCATGCAACGCGGTCGCGACGAACGCTACTTGTTTGCTGACAACGCCATCAACATCGATCCAAACGCGCAAGAATTAGCCGAAATTGCGGTTGAATCTGCCCGCACTGCCAAGATTTTTGATATCGATCCTAAAGTCGCAATGCTCAGCTTCTCCACTAAAGGCTCAGCGAAAGCCCCACAAGTGGACAAAGTCGTTGAAGCCACTGCCATTGCGCACAAGCTGAACCCAGATTTGGCCTTAGACGGTGAATTACAATTTGACGCTGCCTTTGTGCCAACAGTCGCTAAGCTCAAAGCCCCTGATTCAGAAGTGGCCGGCTATGCCAATGTCTTCATCTTCCCAGACTTGCAAGCCGGGAACATCGGCTACAAGATCGCCCAACGCTTCGGTAACTTTGAAGCTATCGGCCCGATCTTACAAGGCTTGAACGCCCCTGTAGCTGATCTTTCTCGCGGTTGCAATGAAGAAGATGTTTACAAGTTAGCCATCATCACCGCAGCCCAAGCTTTAAGTTAATCAAATTCATCGAAGCCTTGAGATTCTCATTTTGGGAATCGCAAGGCTTTTTGTTTTGTCGTTGAGCGGGGATTTTTTGGTATAATCAAGACGATCACAACGTACAAAAGGAGTCACATCATGGATATCGCAAATGAACAAGTGTTACAAACTTGGGCCAAAGAAAAAGTGGCGCCACAATTAAAACCAGGCGACGTGTTATTGCTGGATGGCGATCTTGGTGCCGGCAAAACCAGCTTCACCAAAGGCTTAGCCGCAGGACTTGGCATCGACAAGCCAGTCAAAAGCCCGACTTTTACCATTATCCGCGAGTATCAACAAGGCCGCTTGCCGCTGTATCACATGGATATTTACCGTTTGGAAGATGGCGGGGTCGAAGATTTAGGGCTGGAAGAATATTTTGAAGGCGACGGGGTGTCGGTTGTTGAATGGCCAGAATTTTTAGGCTTGGCGATGCCGGATGCGTATTTGATGATCCACATTGTTAAAGATGAAAATATCGATGAAGCACGCCACGTCAGCTTCACCGCCAAAGGGTCGCGGTTTGAAAGCTTAGCGCTTGCAATTGAAGCCTAGGGTCACTAGCGCTACAATGGAAACATCACATTAAAAGGACCTGAGAAAATGAAAATTGAAGAAGGCCACATGCCGTTTCATGAATTCAAAACCTACTATCGTATTGTCGGCGAACCCAACCCTGATTTAGCCCCATTGTTGTTGATCCATGGCGGCCCTGGGTCATCGCATAATTATTTTGAATTGATCGATGATTACGCGGAACAATCTGGTCGTCAGTTGATCATGTACGACCAAGTCGGCTGCGGGAAATCCAGTTTGCCAGAAGATGAGAAGTGGTACGTCAAAGAAACTTGGGCCGAAGAGTTGATCGCGTTGCGCAAGTATTTGCACTTGGATCAAGTCCATATGCTCGGCCAATCTTGGGGTGGGATGCTGGAAATGTTTTATCTCACCCAATATGCCCATGACGGCGTGAAGTCCGTGATGATCGATGGGTCGCCTGCTTCCATTAAGCTTTGGACGCAAGAACAGCATCGCTTGATTTCATATCTTGAAGCCGTTGACCGTGAAGCCATCGCTGAAGCTGAACGCACTGGCAACTTCTCAGGTCCCAAGTACTTAGCGGCCAATGATCGTTACATGGAGCGTTACTGCTGGGATGACCCGACGGAAGATTCACCAGAACCATTGCGTCGCCCAACTAACGGCAAGCGCGCCAGCTTGATTGCAGAAGGTCCGAATGAATTCACCGAAAATGGGACGATTTCCGATTTTGATGTGACCGATGATCTGCACAAAATCGACGTGCCAACTTTAGTTACCAGTGGTACCGATGATCTCTGCACCCCGCTGATTGCCAAATCAGTGTATGATCACATTCCTGGTGCAAAGTGGCACTTGTTTGCCAACTCTCGGCATTTGGCTTTGCTCGATCAACACGATGAATTTATTTCCGTGTTGGACAATTGGCTTAAAAATAACGATTAGTCGTCAAAGTCTGCTTGATTTTAAGCAGGCTTTTTATGTGGGGAAAAGCTGGGGGAGGTCAAAAATCAAGTGCGAAGGAAAATTTTTTTGTGTTCTGATTAGTCGATTTATGGGAACAAATATTTAACTCGTGATTTTGGCGTGAACGTTTATTTTTGTAAAGTATAGTCCATTTTTTAAATGATTTTCAGAAAACGAAAGCTGATCATGACAACGAGTTGATTTGTTTTCACAGGCGTTCTCAACAAACCAGTCGATTGGTTTAGACCAAAATTTTAGCAATTCCAGCCTGACTTTCAATAACATCAAAATATTGATCATTTTCTTAAGTTTTTTCTCTTGAAAAGTACGAAACGCTTACAACTGTCGTCGTGTGAGCAAAGGTGACAACCAGTATTTTCCATGATAAGATGCATGGCTGTAGAAATGTCACTTAAATTTTGGGAGGATTTTTGGGAATGAAACAACAATGGACGAAACGAATTTTGGCTGTCGTCGCGACCTTAGCGCTCGCTTTGCCTATTGCTTTTGGTTTGGGACAACAACACACAACGCATGCCGACGATGATACGCCGGCAGCCACGCAACCAGTGGTGTTGACGAAATATGGGTTCACCAACGAACAAACGGAGAGTGATCGCGATACCGCACAATCCCCAGATCAAGCTATAGCTGATTGGGCCACTAATGCGGAACCATTGGCAGGCGTTAAGTTTGAAGTTTATGACGTCACTGAAACCTATTGGAAAGCTCCGAATGACTATTCCAGTACGAAGGCGCCAAGCATCGACGGGTTGACCGCGATCAAAACTGGTACGACTGATGATCAAGGACAGATTAAGGCCAGTCTTCCAATTCAAAGTGGTGCCCACAATGCGATTTATGTATTCCACGAAACCCAGCCACGTACAGGGTACAAAGCTGTTTCTGCAGACTTTATGTTGAGTTTGCCAGCCACTGCCAACGCCGATGGCAATGTCTATGTTTACCCGAAAAACGTTCAGCATGAAACCTACTTACGCAAATTTCACAAAATTGATGGGGTTACGAACAAAGACCTGCCTGGCGCAGAATTCAAAATCACCAATGTAGCTGGCGAATACTTACAACTGATCGACGTTGATGGCAATGTCCAAGCGACAGAAAAAGGGTATGTTGATACCGAAAAAGCTAACTTACGCTTCAACTGGGTTAAAGCCGACAGTGAAGCCACGACTTTTACTAGTGATGACAAGGATGGCATGTTTGGCTTAAATGGTTTTGATGACACGACGACTAAATATCAAGCCATTGAAACCAAAGCACCTGCCGGTTATGAAAAAGCAGCTGACACGACTTTTACCGCTGATGGGACCACTTCTGACATCAAAGATATGCCTCGTGGCATCTTGCCACATACCGGTGGTGCCGGCATCTTAGCCATCTTGGCAGTTGGTAGTGCGTTGATTGCGTTTGCCCTTGTTGGGATTCGCAAGCGTCAAGCCCGTGCCTAAAGGAGTTTACAAATGTTGACCCACGCAAAATTTTGGCGTTGGTTAGTCACATTATTAGCAGGTATCATGGTCACGCAAGTCGTTGTGACAAGCATGACCACTGCACAAATCGCGGGCGCGGATGGCGGCCGCGATTTGAGTACAGTGGTTGCTGGGGGCAGCATTTTAGACCATGTGCAAGCGACTTTTACCGACGCATCAGGTAAGGAAATTTCAGCAGATCAAGTGACGACTGCTTCTAAGTTGACCTTAGATTATGATTGGTCGATTCCGGATAATCTGGCGCAAGCAGGCGATACGTTTAACTTTGATTTGCCCAAGAATTGTGTGTTGACCAAGAGGTATGGTGGCGATTTGGTCGCCGCAAATGGCACGAATTTTGGGAGTTGGGCGGTGACGCCAGCTGGACATGTGACTTTTACGTTTAATGAGAACGTCAAGATGTCAGGGGTGAAAGGGCATTTTGAAGTGTCCAGTGAGCACTTAAATTTTGATTCACTTGGGCATCAAGATATTTTAGTGCCGCTGGTGAAAGATCAAACCTCCATAGTACCGATCACCGTTATCCCCAACAATCGAGTCGATATCGCCAAAGCCGGCGGGAAGCAAGTCGGGACGAGTGATGAAGTTGATTGGCAATTAGGCATCAATAATATGTCACTGACGATGAAAGATGTTGTGATCACCGAGAATTTACCGGCAACGTTGAATTTGGCAGGAGTTGAAATCCAAACGGCCACTGCCAATCCTAACGCGGATAAGCAAAGTGTTTCGGGTTGGACTGGGACAGGAAACTTTTTGGTTGAAGGCACTGATTATAACGTCAAGGATAATCAGATCCACTTGATTGGTGCATACGCCAATACGAATTCACCGCTACTCGTGACGGTCAAAACCAAGCTTGCCGATCCTGATCAACCGCAAAATGAACAAGATGTAACCAACCAGGTTTCATTATCTTGGGAGGGGCAAGAGATGCCAGACACTCCGCCAGATGCCAGTAATCATGCGCACATCAACTATGTGCCCAAGAAATGGATCGAAAAAGATTTTGCTGGCAGCGGAGCGGATGCCTACCATTACAAATGGAAAGTCCAATACAACCAAAATAGTGAAGCTTTGGCTAAAAATACGACGTTGACGGATACCTTAGGGGCGGGTCAAACGTTTATCACCGATGGTAGTGGGGAGTTTACATTGTCGACTGGGCGGTACTGGCAGGGAAGCACTTCCCTTGACCCGCAAATTCCATTAGTCAAAGATACAGACTACACAGTTGACTATTCCGGCCAGCAAATGGTGATCACGTTGAAAAAGGCCATCAGTGAGCCTTTGATTTTGACTTATGATGTCTTAGTCGACCAGCCTACTAATGGCCAAAAACTTGAAAACACAGTGAGTGATGATAAAGGCCACAAGGATTCTGATACTGGGGTGATCGATACCAAACCAGTGGTGAATAAGACCGTGACGGATAGTTCAGAAGCTGATCATCAAATTACCTACAGCATCGACCTTAATACAACGAATCAGCCGTTGTCTGACCTTGAGTTGACGGACAAGTTGACCAGTAACAACGCGACGCATACCGTTGCCAATTTAATCTCGGATACGTTGAAGCTGGTGGATCAAACCACCAATCAGACCCTTACGGCAGGGACTGATTTCACAGTTACGACCAGTGATAATAGGTTTGTCCTTACGTTGAAGCATGATTACGCGCACGCAAATTGCAAGAACAAGTTAGCCACTCCGTGGCACGACACCGTGAGGCGAAC
>NZ_AZEU01000238.1 GCF_001435035.1 Lacticaseibacillus manihotivorans DSM 13343 = JCM 12514 | reverse complement strand
GTTCATCTCACGGTGTCGTGCCATGGGGTGGCTAACTTGTTCTTGCAATTTGCGTAAAATTAAGCTAATACATATCGGGGGAACGTTTTTTATGAGAAAATTTGGGCTCTTCTTTTCCGCACTTTTAGCGATCGCCGCATTAGGTGCGATCATTTTCTTCGGCCGCCAACATCAGGCCGATCAATTAGCCGCACAGCGCGCTTCCCACTCAGCGTTAGTCGCCAAACAACAACCCGCCACCAAAACCACGACAAGCACCTCCTCTAGCAATACCACTAAAAAGGCCACCAAGGTCAACAAAAAAATCGGCAACAATCAACCGTTGAAATATGTCGCGTTAGGCGATAGCTTAGCGGCAGGTGATTACACCAGCAAAGAAAATATGGCCTATGAATATGTGCTGACACGCTATCTCAAAGACACGCTTGGATTTAAAGCCACTTTGGATGGGTATTGGCAAGCTGGGGCGACCATCACCAGCATCGCGCAACCAAATTATGATAATGTGGTGAACATGGCACCAAATCTGATCACCATCGAGTTAGGCACCAACGAGCAAGATCAAACCAATGCCAATTATGCCGATGCGGCGACGTTTAAAACGAACCTCACCAATTTGGTTTCTGGATTAAAGTCTGATTTACCCAAAGCGAAGATCATTTTATTAACCACTTGGAAAGCTGAAACCAGCGCCTCATATGATGCCGCCATCAAAGCCGTCGGGACACAATATTCAGTTCCAGTGGTGGATATTTCCAGCGTTTATGCCAAAGCAGGCAATATCGCTCAATCAGGTGCCTCGAGTTGGACTGGATCAGGCGATGGGTATCACCCTAACGATAGCGGGAATCAAGCAATCGCCGATTTATTAGCCAAACAAGTCGACAAATTCTATGTGAAGTAACGCCTAAGCGGTAGATCAATGATCTGCTGCTTTTTGTTTACCTTCATGATGAACGATACGAGTTTAAACACAAAAAAAGTTGAGCCGTAGCTCAACTTTTTTTGTTTAATTACTGTTATCGCTATGCACGGTATAGCCGGTGCTGTTGGTGCCGTTCCAGTTGAAGTTTGGATTCAACGCATTTTGCTTGGTTTCTTCGTTGCTGATGGTTTCTTGCTTCAAGCCTAAGTTGCTGCGGATCTCATCGGAAACGCGTTGCAATTCTTTGGTCGAGGTGACTTGATAAGAAGCATTCAAGATATTCGCCCCAACGCCTTGCATGTGATCTTCTTTAACGTTGTTAGCCGCTGCCCGGTAATTGGTAAACAACTGCGTCATATCAGAAAAGCTCATGTTAGTTTTCAGATTAGATTCCACGGAACTCAACAACTTTTTGAAGTTGGCCAAAGATTGGAAGGATGGCGCCGCTTTAAGAATCGACATGATGATTTGACGTTGCCGAGTTTGCCGGCCGTAATCGTTATTGGGATCATCATAACGCATCCGACTGTAAGCCAACGCTTTGTCGCCATCCATGTGCACCGTTTTGCCTTTAGTGAAGGTGTAACCGGAATACTTAAAGCTCAAGGTTGGGGTCACATCCACCCCACCGACAGCGTCGACCACTTTAGTCAGACCGCCCATGTTGACCAACGCGTAGTAATTGATCGGCACATTGACCAAGCTTGAAATCGAATCGATCGCCATATCTGCGCCACCAAAGTTATAAGCGGCGTTGATTTTTTGAATTTGAACGCCGGATTCACCGACCATTTGGGCCATGGTGTCTCGCGGAATCGAAGTCATCGTGGTTTTCTTCATTTCGGGATTCAACGTGATGATGATGATGGTATCTGTCCGACCACGTGTTTCCGTCCGGCCAAGGTCCCCGGTATCAGTCCCAAGCAACGCGATGGAAACCGGTTTTTTATACTTCAATGCCGTGGTGCCACTGCCATTGTTTTTCTTCAATGGGGTGTAAGTCTTGTCGACGGTGTGTTGGACACTGGAATAGAGATAATAAGCATAGCCACCGATGGCCACCAGTAAAACGAGCACAATGCCCACGACCCATTTGATCACCGGATGCTTTTTGCCGCGATTGCGATGATGATGCCGATGTTGCGTATGTGTATGATGTTCGTCTGCCATATGTAAACCTCCAAAGTAGTCTCGCTTGTATTGTACCAGATTTGCCGAATCATTTTTCAGAAAACATGAAAATGAAACAATCAAGCCCACAGCGACATAAAAAAAGCGCCGCGATCACCGCGACGCCATCTGGTTAAATCACTTCATGGACTTGAAAGGCCAGGGGTTCGATTTGGGCCTGTTCCCATTGTTTCATTAAAGCCGCTTGATCAACTGAAGCATCCACTAACGCAATGCCACAATCACCGCCGCCAGCACCACTGGACTTGGCAGCCCCACCGGCTAGCTCGGCTAAATCACACATTTGCTTTAAAATCGGCGTTTCGATTTCAACGCCGGTTAAGGTTGCTAAATGATTTAACAATTGGCGATTGGCGCGAATGCCAGCTTGAATGGCTGAAAGTGATTGCTGACGGAAGCCTTCGATCAAGCCTTCCAAGGTGTTTTTGCTGGCACTTAAAAACGTTTGGTATTCGACCCGTTCTTTGGCTTGCGCAATGGCAATTTTATCGACTAAGCGACTAGTAGAAGCCGGCGAGCCAGTCCAGCCGATCAGCAGCTGCATGTCTTTTGGTGCTTGCAACAGCTCAATGGACAATTGGGGCCAATCCATGCTCAATAATTCAGACAACCCATGCTCACGGCGCTCAGCCGCTAACCACGCTTTATCAAAGGAGCGATAAGCGATCCAGCCGCCATAAACGGAAGCGGCAATATCCCCTAAGCTCCCGTTGCCTTGAATATCCAAATGGGCGATGGCCGCGAGCTTATACAGTTGCGCCTTGGTCATGTGTAGATCATAAAATTGATCCAATGCTTTGACTGTTGCCACAGTCACCGCAGCACTGGACCCTAAGCCGTACTTTTTGCCATCATTGGCATCCAGATCCGAATCGATATCCATGGTGTACACGGACAAGTTACGTCCGAGCTCTCTTGCGTACATCTCGGTACAACGAATAGCGCTTAAAATGTAATGAAACGGGTTGTCCCGATTATCAAATACCATTTCATCGCCATTGCGTTGCCAAGTTAAGCTGTTTTCTTGATATTGCTTGGAATTGATCCGCCCAATGCCCTCAGCTTTCGTCACTGTCACCGTTACAAATTGATTTAATGCCACGATCACCGCGGGGTACCCTGTTTCCACCACCGCGTATTCACCAGCGATATAAAGCTTACCTGGCGCCTGCGCTGTTACCAATCCATCAGAACCCTTCACCAAAATTTGCCGAACTCGTGCATGCGAATTGATTATACGCATAAACGCGCAAAAAAAACGTCAAAAAAACTCAACGTTACCAATTCTTGAAAAACACACCTTATCTATTCTAGGCATTTTCAAGCCGAAACTCAACTCCGAATTGACGTCGGTCATCAGTTTTCTTCAAATTCAGCTGCAAACGCCGCAAAATCATCGATGACTTGATGCAAATAGCCCAAACACCATTGTTGAATCGTCCGATCAAAATCTTTGTTCACATAGCCGCACGCCACAGCGGCTTGGGGACTTTGCGCATGAGCCTTCGCTAACAAATGCGCACAAACTTCACTGTATGCTTTGAATTGATCGAAGGTTAATTTCGCGACATTGATCGACTCTTTCATGTCCCGGAACTGACGCACATAAAAACTGCGCTCGCCAATGGTCATCCAACCTAAAAATGGATCCGAAGCCTTTTGCAAAATTTGTGTCGCCGCAATGATGCGCTGACCCGCTTGCGTTTCAGCGCTCAAACTGGCAGGATCTGATTGTAAACTCAGCACATGGCGATCTGGTAAAGCTTCTTTAAGTTGCAAGACAATCGAGCTGCCATTAGGTCCAGTTAACAACGCCAAATAACAATGCGTGCCAAAACTCCCGATGCCCACAGAATGCCGGATCATATCGGTGACATGATATTGATGTAATAATAAATTGACATCGGCGCGAGTGGTTTCGCGATAATCCAGCAAGCCTTGCATCAAACTGACTTCAGTATCAGCTTCCACATGAATCGACCGCGGTGGATCCACTTTAAAGCGCAACTGACCAGAGGCCGTGCGTTGCGTGTATTTTTTGATCACTGACGCTTGGTCGCGACTTTGGGCCTTGTGGATGATTTTTTCGATCAACCCTGCCTCTTGCGCATCAACTGCCCCTAATAGCCCATGCACTTCACTAGTGGTATAAAAGCGTTCGAGCTGGGATTGTTTGAAGCTCGCCTTTAAACTTTTGCGATATGTCCGCACCACCTGCAACACCAACTCATCCATTTGATCCGCATCAAAATGTGACTGCGCCCCGAGCAAATACACACTGGTGGCCAAGCGCTTGACATCATATTCAAATGGCATCACGCCAGCTTCATCAAAATCATTTAAATCAAACAGCAATTGCCGCTCAGGTGAAGCATAAAAGCCAAAGTTTTGTAAATGAGCATCCCCAGAACTCAACAAGGTGATACCACTATTGACTTCATGCCGCAAATCATAAGCCATCAACTCGGCAGTCCCACGGAAAAATGCGGCAGGACTCGCCAGCATCCGCTCATGCCGCAATGGTAACAATTCTGGAATCAAATGACTTTCGATTCGCGCAATAAACCGCGGCGCCGAGCGCGTGATCACCGGGCGATGCCCTAAAGCAGTCAAGGGCACTTGTTCACGCAAACTTTTGCCAAAAGCCTGACGCTGTTCGACGCCAACAGGTAAAGTGGGATCTAAAATTTCTGAAATTAAAGAATTAATAATGAGCCTCCAAATAAAAAGTCGAGCCTCCAAATAGGCTCGACATCTTGTCTTACAGTGCTGCAGTGTGGTCAAGCGCGATGGCTGACGTAGAGTTGGTGAAGCGGCCGTTGGCAATAAAGTCTTGCAACACGGATGACAACATTTCGCTACGTTGATCATCAGTTAACGTCACAAACCCACTAGCTTGCAAGTTGCCTAAACCGGTGGCCACAAGGGCGTGCGGACGTTTTTCTGGACCAATACCATCACGCAGCCTTGCTACGTCGGT
>NZ_AZEU01000237.1:385-3847 GCF_001435035.1 Lacticaseibacillus manihotivorans DSM 13343 = JCM 12514 | reverse complement strand
TTTTGAATACATAATGACATCATACCCGAAGTCCAGGTTTTTGTCCGCACGCCCAAGCGTAAGTTCAATACCACTCCGTAGACAGATACCATGATGGTTTGCCCTAAAGTCCGACTCAAGGTGTTGAAACTCGTCGCCACTCCGACCATATCTTTTGGCACTACGGCTTGGGCGCGAACGGTCGTAGTGGTGATCACATTCCCAAACCCAAATCCGGTCAAGCACGCAATCAACAAGAAGCCCCAGTATGGAAAGCTTTGTGGCACTAACGCCAACAAAATACTGCCGACTAACAGCACCATCAGCGCCATGGTCATGATTTTCTTCGGGGTACTATTGACCAATAAACGGCCCGCCACAAAAGACCCGACGATCCACATCAAAGAGCTTGGCGTAATGGCAAACCCACCAAACGTCGCACTCATGCCTAAAATACCTTGCACCCACATCGGCATATAAGTTTCATACCCGATCACAAACCCGGAAATCAACGCCGCGATCAAATTCGTGATCACAAAGGCGCGTTCATTGAATAAACTTAAATCGATAATCGGATCCACTGCTTTGCGTTCGGCTTTAACAAACAGCCACAAGCACACACCCGCAGCGATCAAAAAACCGATCAGCTTGATCACGCCATGGCTGGCCGATAAGCTTTGAAAACCGAGGAGTAACAGCACCAAGCTGGCCACTAACCACACTGTGCCGACATAATCGATCGCGGCTTTGGAAGGGGTCCGAGATTCAAACAAGAACCCACCGACTAACACCATGCACAACAACCCGATCGGCACGTTGATAAAGTAGATCCAATGCCACGACAGCTTTTCGACAATAAAGCCACCTAGCAGTGGTGCCACTAAAGCCGCAATGCCCCAAGCTGAGCCATTGAAGCCTAGCACCTTGGCGCGTTTTTCAAACGGATAAATGTCGGCAATGATGGTAAAGGTCACTGGCATAATGGCGCCGGCACCAACCCCTTGAATCGCCCGCATGACGATCAACATCGGCATAGAATTGGATATCCCAGATAAAAATGATCCGGTAATAAATATCGCCAAGCCGACTAAAAAGACGGGTTTGCGTCCGATTTGATCCGCGAGCTTCCCAAAAATCGGGGTCGCCATGGCGTTGGTCAATAAATAAATGGAAATGATCCAGTTCATCATCGCCACGCCATGGAGCTCCCCAACAATGGTCGGCAAGGCAGTGGCCACAATGGTGCCTTCCACTGCAGTCATAAATGTCGCGATAAAAATCGCAATGGTCACCACCACAACATTGGTTTTTTTCTTTTGCATACTACCTCCAAATAAGTCTGATCGATCCCATAAAAAAACATCCACCACCGCTTAGGGTGATGGACGCCTCTTCACTCGTTTAATCTAAGTACTTGGCCAACGCCTCAACTTTATCGAGGTGTTCCCAAGGCAGATCAACATCTGTACGTCCAAAATGACCATACGCTGCCGTTTGCTTGTAAATCGGCCGGCGTAAGTTCAACATTTTAATGATGCCTGCAGGGCGCAGGTCGAAGTTCTCGCGAATCGCTTGTTGGATCTTTTCTTCTGCGATTTTGTTGGTGCCAAAGCAGTTAACGGACACGGAAACCGGTTGCGCCACGCCGATGGCATAAGCCAGTTGCACTTCAAGTTTGTCAGCTAAGCCGGCTGCCACCGCGTTTTTGGCGATGTAGCGGGCTGCGTATGAAGCGGAACGGTCAACTTTGGTGGCATCTTTACCAGAGAAGCAACCACCACCATGACGGGCGAAACCACCGTAAGTATCAACGATGATCTTACGTCCGGTCAAACCAGAATCGGCTTGCGGGCCACCTAAAACAAAGCGGCCAGTTGGATTGACGTAAATCTTGGTTTGATCATCCAACAAGTTTGCTGGGATCACCGCGCGAATCACTTGCGCTTCAATATCTTTGCGGATCTGCGCCAACGTGACATCTGGGTTATGTTGCGTGGAAACCACAACCGTATCGACCCGGACTGGCTTTTCATTGTCATCGTATTCGACGGTGACTTGGGCTTTGGCATCAGGCCGCAAGTACTTGATGGTACCGTCTTTGCGCAGCTTGGCAATTTTTTGCATCAATTGATGTGATAACAAAATTGGCAAAGGCATGAGCTCTTTGGTTTCGTTGATCGCGTAACCAAACATCATGCCTTGATCACCGGCCCCAATTTTATCTAATGGGTCGGTTTGGCCTTCTTTGGCTTCATAAGAATCATTGACGCCTAAAGCAATATCTGGTGATTGTTCGTCCAACGCCGTCAAAACGCCAACAGAATCTGGATCAAAGCCTGATTCTTTGGTATAGCCGATTTCGCGGATCGTGTCGCGCACGATTTTTTGAATGTCGACATAAGCTGTGGTGGAGATTTCGCCAACGACTAAGACCAATCCTGTGGTAACAGTAGTTTCACAAGCCACGTGCGCTTGTGGGTCTTCAGTTAAAATGGCATCTAAAATCGCATCGCTGATTTGATCAGCGATTTTGTCGGGATGGCCTTCTGAAACAGACTCCGACGTAAATAAGTGACGTTCCTGCATTTTATGTTTCCCCCTAAAATTTATCGGTTACAAGGCATGTCCAAAATTTGGACCCCATCGGGAAGTCGATTGCAACATTTCTAGCATAACACGTTGGCTGAAACAAATCACCCGTGTAAGCGCGACAAGATGAAAATAACACCGATCAGCACAGAAGCCAGGGCTTGGAGATTGGCATTGACCTTCAAGACGCGCGTGGATGATGCCGCTGCGATCACCACTAACGCGCCAGCTGCGATCAAGGTCAATTGCCCGCTGAAATACCCGATCACAGCAACGGCTGCCAGCATTATCAGTGCTAACCACACTGGCATCCGATCAGCCCACACACTGATGACTTGAGGGATCAGTAGCACCGCCAACAATAACAACAGCTGCCAAGTGGTGCCTTGCATCAATTGATACAACAACACCATTTGTGCAAAGAACACGCTGATGGTCCATAAGGTGATTTCCAGCGCTTGCGACAGCTTTTGACTATTGATCAAGCCGCTATAAACCACTTGGGCCAAGATCACCGGCAACAATAACCATTGCGCACTAGCTGCGATCACGCCAAAAATTGCGGCGGTGGCCAGCCACCAAATCAGCTTGATTTGGCCGCGTGCGCCTGCCAGGCATAAAGTAAACAGCAACGTTGCCACTAAGGTCAACGACCACTGAATCCCTGCTGACCATAGATATAGCATTGGCATTAAAGCGATTTGCAGCCAACTCAAGGCCACCAGGACTGGTTTTGAATTTTGCATCACAGAACCTCCAGTTTAGGTAAACAAAAAGCGCCCACTATCATAGTGAGCGTAGCCGGTACGGTTCCAACGAGACTCGAACTCGTGATCTCCTGCGTGACAGGCAGGCGTCCTAACCAACTAGACCATGGAACCGTAAGAATAAAAA
>NZ_AZEU01000237.1:0-375 GCF_001435035.1 Lacticaseibacillus manihotivorans DSM 13343 = JCM 12514 | reverse complement strand
CCTGTGACCCTCTGCTTGTAAGGCAGACGCTCTCCCAACTGAGCTAATCCTCCATATAAAAGTGACCCGTACGAGATTTGAACTCATGTTACCGCCGTGAAAGGGCGGTGTCTTAACCACTTGACCAACGGGCCATTTGCAACAACGGAGAGTAAGGGATTCGAACCCTTGATAGAGGTAAAGCCCCTATACATGGTTTCCAACCATGCTCCTTCGGCCACTCGGACAACTCTCCATGCAACTCCGGATGTCAGGCTCGAACTGACGACACCCTGATTAACAGTCAGGTGCTCTACCACTGAGCTAATCCGGAATAAATATAACAGCGTGGCGACTTCCTACCCTCGCAGGCAGTTACCCACCAACTACTCTCGG
>NZ_AZEU01000236.1 GCF_001435035.1 Lacticaseibacillus manihotivorans DSM 13343 = JCM 12514 | reverse complement strand
CAAAGAATTCGCTAAACACGTTGAGATCACAGAAGAAACTGGTATTGAATTTTACTTTCCAGATCCACACGCTCCTTGGCAAAGAGGCACGAATGAGAATACAAACAATCTGCTCCGTGAGTATCTTCCTAAGTCTCAAGACATGTCTGATATTCCTGCACCAGAATTCGCAGAGTACGCTCATAAATTGAATACCCGGCCCAAGAAGTGTCTGGGTTGGAGAACACCCTACGAAGTTTTCTATAATGAGACTTTGCACTTAATTTGA
>NZ_AZEU01000028.1 GCF_001435035.1 Lacticaseibacillus manihotivorans DSM 13343 = JCM 12514 | reverse complement strand
TTCATCTCACGGTGTCGTGCCATGGGGTGGCTAACTTGTTCTTGCAATTTGCGGTTCGGAAATATTCCCAAATCGTCAAAAACTAGACCTTTAATCAATCAGCGGTCAGTGTTATTTTGCAGTTGCAGACAAGAAAAAAAGACCTCAGCATCTGCTGAAGCCTTGATCTGAATTGAAAGATTTAACCTTGTACACAACCTGAGGCAAGCCATTGTAATTGTCGCGCGACTTTCTGTTTTAATTCGGTGGCTGAACCCGGATTTTCCGAGTTTTGATAATAGGCCGCCATGGTTTGGACAAACATCCCCACCACTTGCCAAATCAGTAACTCAACCTCTTCATCACTGTTGACCTTCAGCCGACTGCGATCGAGATGATCACGCAAATACACCGCCGCACCGGTTTGCGGTTGCTGCTTCAAGAAATCGGGTGACTGTTCGTGCAAGTAATCAAACACATTGGCATAAAATGGCGCATAAGGTCCGGTGACCAGCGTGTCGATCAACCGATCAAAAACAATTGCGATCGCAGCAAAAAAGTCGTTATCTTCTTGAGCCAACACCTCGCGCATCCAAGCGATGTTGTGGTTTTGCTGTAAGCTCAACAAATAATCAAAGATGTCGGCTTTGTCTTGAAAATATTGATAGAAGCTGCCATGCGCAACTTGTGCTTGGCGGATAATATTTGAGACGCTGGCATCGCAAAACGGTGCGCGCGCAAATTCGGTGTACGCTGCTTGCACAATGCGAGCACGTTTAGGTGTGGGTAAGCGATAAAAGGTGGCAGTTGGCATCACATGACCTCCAAAAATCTGATTCTGATAATGAAACCATCCTATCAAATTCGTTCGCCTTTTAAATCGGCCTAAAGTCCAAAAAAATCACCAAGCACGCGGCTCGGTGATTTCGATAAATCTGAGTGAATTAAGCTTGGTAACGGGAAACGCCATCCAAGTAAGTTTCAGACAAGGACATGTCCTTGTTCAACACTAAGAAGTCAGCGTCGCGGCCTGGTAAGATGCTACCACACTTGTCGTCGATCTTAGAAGACTTGGCAGGCACGTATGCACCCATCATGATTGCTTCTTCAGGGGTGTTTTCGTTCCAGTCAACGACATTCTTGATGGCGTCGTTTAACTTCAAGATGGAGCCGGCTAAGTTACCACCGTTCTTTAAGCGCGCAGTACCGTCTTTAACGATCACTGGGAATTCGCCTAACATGTAGTCGCCTTCTGGCATCAAGCCAGCAGACATGCAGTCAGTGATCAAGGCGATGTGTTCTGGGGTCTTTTCACGAATCAACGCATCAGCAACTTCTGGACGCACATGGTGGCCATCGCAGATCAATTCGTCGTCAACAATGTTCATGAACATGGCAGCGCCGACCATCCCAGGTTCGCGGTGGGTCAAGCCAGACATCCCGTTAAAGGTGTGGCAAAATACAGTCGCGCCAGCTTCGACACAGGCCTTAGCTTGTTCAAAAGTAGCAGAAGAATGACCTAACGCCACGGCTTTGCCATCTTGAGCCATATGCTTAACAAATTCAACCGCACCGTCACGTTCTGGGGCCAAAGCCATTTTTTGGAGCATGCCTTTAGCAGACTTTTGCCATTCGTCGTATTCTTCGATGGATGGGTCGCGGAAGTACTTCGAGTTTTGGGCACCTTTGTGTTCTTCAGTGAAGAATGGGCCTTCAAAATAAATTCCTTGGATCTTGGCACCAGTTTCTTCACCGGCATGTTCACCGATAGTCTTGCAGACATCGTTTAATTGATCAAAAGGACCGGTCAACGTGGTTGGCAACCAGCTGGTGACACCAGTTTTCAATAAGCCTTCAGACATTTCGTTGATGCCTGCCCAGTCATTGTCCATCACGTCATGGCCTAAAGAACCATGAATGTGGGTGTCGACCAAACCTGGGGCGATCCATTGATCCCCATAGTCTTTGATCTCGCCGGTTGGCTTTTCGCCGTAGGATGGGGTGTAGTCCCCAAACTTGCCGTCGTCAGTGATTTCAAGCCAACCACCGTTTTCAGTGGTGTTCTTCAGGAAAAACTTATCCGCATGGATGTAGTAGCTCATTAGATGATCTCCTTCATTGAAGTTTGCCGTTTCTCAACAGTTACAGTGTAGCACGGAAATCAATAGTGGTCTAGGCCAAAAGTTCAGGGTATCCTGATTTTTTGGAGGCGGGTTCACGCCGTCGCTAGTCTCGTTCACGAAAGAAAAATGCTTTAGCCCTGATCAGTTCGCTTCGAATATCAATGACAGCATAAATTGAAATCACCGCTTGATCATCGTTCACATGATAGAGTACCGTGTTCTTACCAGCTTGTAGCGTAAATAGATTTGCAGATTCCATTTCTACAAATTGCGGTACTCTTTTGCCTAACCTAGGAAAATAGCTAAGTCCATCGAGCTGATCTAGTAGCGATTTGATTTTTTGATTCGCGATCCGGTGTCCAAAACTTTGCGTCAAATAGGCTTCAAGCTTAAACAAATCAGCGCGGGCTTCGGGATAAATGTTGACGCGATACATCAGCGTCCCAACAACTCAGCACGAACTTCTGCAAGGGATTTGGGTTCCCCATGTCGAGCTTGGTCTGCGATCCGATTCAACTCACGGGCTACAAGTTGTTGTCCATGACGATAGAAGTCTTCAAGTGACACCACCGCAAATTCGTCGATATCATGATCATCTAAAATCAATTGGTGATCCGTTTCAACAGATGAAAGTAACTGTTGAAAGTCTCGCAATTCCCCAATTCGATGCGTATCAATTTTTTCCATCTTCCTCTAACTCCCTTTTGATCGCCATTAACTCACGATAATCCTTAATTGCCAATATCACATACTTGCCATAGCCATTTTTCGTTAAAATTACTGGATGCCCTGGGACGACATCTTTTAAAACTTTTCGATAATGACGCAATTCCGACATGGGTCGAATATCTGGTTCGGTCAGGAAATCTTTGCCTTCCAAATCCACTCACCTCCCATGTCAAGATATCATAAATGCTGAAAATTTTCAACAAACTAGTTTGCTGCTTCATTTGCATTTTCCGACAAAACACACGCAGTATGCTTCGGTGACCTGCTTAGGATCTGCTATGAAACAAGCTTGTTTGCTCGATTGTGTTACAATAACGGTAGCGCTTACGTTGAAAGGAGATACTGTATGAGTTTTCCAAAACATTTCTTATGGGGTGGCGCCACTGCTGCCAATCAACTCGAAGGTGGCTGGCAAGAAGGTGGCCGCGGTCCTTCGATCGATGATGCCTTACCTGGGGGCAAACAACGCTTAAACATTGTCGCCGACCCCAACTTTGACTGGACCATCGATCCTTCAAAATACACTTATCCCAACCACGAAGGCATCGACTTCTTCCATCATTACAAACAAGATATCGCCTTGTTTGCCGAAATGGGCTTCAAATGCTATCGCTTCTCGATTGCTTGGAGTCGCCTCTTCCCACAAGGCACAGAAGAAAACGCCAATGAAAATGGCCTTGCCTTTTACGATGATGTGATCGACACCTGCTTGGAACACCACATCGAACCCGTGATCACCTTGTCGCACTACGAACTCCCTTTAAATTTGGCCATCAATTTCGGTGGCTGGAAGAACAAAGAATTGATCACGTTCTTCAAGCGCTTCGCCGACACCGTGATCGAACGTTGGGGGAATAAAGTCAAATATTTCTTGACCTTTAATGAAATCAACTCAGCGGCGCACTTCCCCGTATTATCCCAAGGCATGGTTGGTGACACCCCGAAAAAGGCCGTTTTCCAAGCTTGGCATAACCAATTTGTCGCATCGGCTTACGCGGTCCAAACGGCTCGTCGCGTCAACCCAGAGATTCAAATGGGCAATATGATTCTATATGCCACCAGTTATGCTTACAACGCCAACCCAGTCAACCAACTGGCCAACTTGCAGCATAATCAAGATTTCAACTTTTTCTGCGCTGATGTGCAAGTTCGCGGTGAGTACCCCGCATACACCCATCGCTACTTGGCAGAATTTGGCTTAACGGAAGCGGATCTCGACCGCACGCCGGAAGAGCTCGCCTTGTTGAAAGAATATCACGTTGATTTCTTGAGTTTCTCCTATTACATGTCTAGTGCCACTGAAATTACCGGCGAAACGAAAGATACGGTGGCTGGCAACTTAATGGGTGGCGTGAAGAATCCTTACCTCAAAGCCAGTGATTGGGGTTGGCAAATCGACCCAACCGGCTTGCGCATCGCGTTGAACGAACTTTACGATCGCTACCAAGTCCCAGTCTTCGTAGTGGAAAATGGTCTTGGTGCACACGACAAAGTTGAAGCCGATGGGCGCATTTTTGACAGTTATCGCATCGACTACTTGCGCGAGCACTTGAAAGCCATTGAAGGTGCGCTTGAAGATGGTGTGCCGGTCATGGGCTATACCCCTTGGGGTTGCATCGATTTGGTTTCAGCTTCCACTGGTGAAATGTCCAAACGCTATGGTTTCATTTATGTTGATCTCGACGATGAAGGCAAAGGCTCAGGCGCTCGCAGCCGTAAAGAATCCTTCGCTTGGTATCAACGGGTGATCGCTACTAACGGCGCGAACTTGTCCAGCGATGATTTAGATTACTAATTTCTACTATATAATAGTGGAAATTTGTCAACTGGTGTTGAAGGATAGTTTTTATCCCTTGAAGGCCTTCC
>NZ_AZEU01000235.1 GCF_001435035.1 Lacticaseibacillus manihotivorans DSM 13343 = JCM 12514 | reverse complement strand
CGTGTGAATCATGGGATTGCGCTGCTTTTTTGAAATTCTATGAATAATCCAGGTAGTATGATGAAGAAAATCAATTCAGGAGCGATGATCATGAAAAAAATCCTTTTGACCTTAGGCGCCATGCTTTTGGCCACGGTGGCGTTTGGCACCCACACTGTGCACGCCGATGACACTTGGACGCCGGTGGCAACCTTAGGCACGAGCTTGACCAGCGATCAAAAATCTGGGACCTTATCGACTTTAGAGAATGCTGCCAATGTGTCCAATGTCTCTGAATTAACCGTTAATGGGGACACCTTGGTGAAGTACTTGAATCCCAGTGGCTCAACCTTTACTTCCACGTCTGGCGTGTGGTCGTCAGCCTTAGTGCAAAAAACCTCGACTGGTGGCATTAACGTCACCATCGTGCCTTATAACGGCACAAATAATATCACCACGATCACTTCCGACCAGTACCGTAACGCTGCGGTGACCGCTGGGGTATCCAATGCCAACATTTTCATCACGTCAGCAGTGTCCATTGATGGTTCCGGCGCCTTGGCTGGGGTGTATGCCGCTTTTGCGCAAAATGGGGACACCTTGAATGCCAGCCAAATCGCCGCGGCGCAAACCGAAGTCAACACCTTGTCTGACATCACCGACGCTAACAAAGGCAAAGATGGCTACACCGACAAGCAATTGAACAATGCGGTTGCCGGCATGAAAAAAGACATGGCGACGCAATCCAATTCCGGTGAACAAACCTTGTCGCAAAACACCATTGGCAATATTGTCGACTCGCAGTTAAAAGCCAACAACTTGACGAACATCATCAACAACAATCAACGTACCCAAATTATCAACTTAATGGTCAAGATTCAAAATTCTGGGGCCTTGAAGTCCAGTGATTTCAAAGCCCAAGCCTCAAAGCTGGCCAGCTCGATTCAATCCAGTGCCAAGAACTTGTTTTCCAAGCTCAAAGGCTTAGACACGCAAGAGAACCGCAATTTGTTGCAAAAGATCCTCGATGCCATCGGGAATTTCTTTGCCAGCTTGTGGGATAAAATCACCGGGTTGTTGAACTAAAACCAAAGCGTCCGCCTCAATGTTTGTCTGAGGTGGGCGCTTTTTTCATGCGTTAGAGTTTGGCAACTGACGACAGGTCTTGCGCTAAAGTCGTTAATTGCTTTTGTTTGAGTTGCTTTTCTAAGCTGTCGATCAAATCCCAAGCAATCACTGGATTAGGCACGAACAACAAATGCGAGGGTTGAGAATCTTTCCAGTTTTGTGTCGTGTAGGCGTTGGTGAGCTGTTGTAAATCCGAAGCAGATAAGTCGAGTTGTTTAGCTAATGACCAGATTTTTCCAGCCCGCTTGCGCGCCTCGCGCATAAAGGCACCACTTGCCGCCGAGCTGACATAAGTGGCCACCAGTAAAATCGGGATCAACCAATGCCAACGGTTGATGAACACCAAGATAATCAATAAAAGTAAAATCACTGACAGCGTGGTTTGTGAACGTTGGACGATGACAATGTTGGTACCACGAAGATGAAAGAGCTTAGGTGGGCGACTAGGCAGGCAGCAGATCACCAAATCGATCGCCAAACAAACTAAGGTCAAGCCGTTGAGTAGTTGACTGGCCACTGGCAAAGGCATAAAGCGTGACAATACGATCACGCTTTCTAGTAAAATATTCCAACCCCAAAATATTCCAGCATCGCGAAACCGCCGCACACTTAAAGCAACATGTGGGATCAAGGTCGCCGCTAGGAAAACACCAGCAAGCACGCCGCCGAGAACCATCGCCGCCACTTGTAGCGTGTTCATCTCTCCGGAATTGCCACGCATCAAATTCGCCCATGAGCCAAACATGACCAAACTCAAGCCGAACCCGATAATCGAAATGATGGCAGTTGAACTCAGCTGCCACCACCAGTATTCGCGCCGGCTACTATAACCTGAAAAATTGGTGTAGTTGGCAAAAAATCCGTAAATCGCTTTGAAGCCACTGGTCCCATAATAGTCATTCCCCATGATTTTTCTCCCATTGGCCGCCGATACCCATCAAAATGATTATGACACCTTTGTGATGGCCTTTCCATTTAATTCTCGTGCTTTCTCTTGAACAATTTGAGATAATTCAAGTGGAGGTGGCTGACATGAAACATCATCACGGCTGGTTGGCTATACTGGTATTTTTAGGGCTGATTTTCGTTTGGACGACCCCAGTGCACGCCTTGGAAAATCAATACTTAAATGATCACACCAACACCTTGTCAGAAATGACTTTAAAAGATGCGGCAACGATCAATCAAACGCTAGGCACGTTGCCAGGCAAGCCGGCTTTATCGATGGAAGTGTACGATCGCATTCCCAACGGCCAAGATATCGACAAGTTCAAAGTCAAACGCTTTGAACAACTCGGCATCGGCCAAAAAGGTTGGGACAACGGGTTGTATTTTGTGCTGGCCTTAAAAGATAAAAAATATGCGTTAGAAGTCGGCTATGGTTTAGAAGCGGCCTTACCAGATGGGGCAATGGACCGGATCATCACGGATTCGGTGAAGACCTATTTGCGCGGCCAACATTATGATAGCGCGATGCAACTGATCATGGCTAATCTTGGCAATTGGCTGGTCAAACACAAATCAGAAATTGCCACGCCGGCACAGATCAAAGCCCAAAAAGCCGCCGACCACGCGCAAAAAGTCCGCGATACGATCGGCGTGATCATTTTTATCACCATTGCGGTATTAGTGGTCATCGCCTTGCTGTGGTGGCATAAACGCCAACACACCAAACTGCTACAAGTTTTCGATGCTCAAGTCGCGCCGCAACTGCCTCTGTTTCAAAGCCTCATTTCCACGCAACAAGCTGCTTACCGCAAACAGTTATCCGTCGGCTGGTTTAAGTCATTGCCCAAAGATCTTGAACCTTGGTTGATGCGTGATTTTGCGTGGTACATTCGCTATAAACTCGCCGAATTAGCGCCAAGTGTCCCAACGCCAATGCCGGCTTTTGCCTATGCTGGGATAGATTATACCGATCTGCCTGATTCTGATGAATTGGTTTGGCAAGCTACCAGTTTACAAGCCTACTTCAACACGATTCAACCGCAACTGGTGCGCCTCGTTGCACCATATCGTCAGTATTTCAATGGGTTCAGCGAATGGGCGCCAGGGCACAGCTTTAAAGATCAACAAGAAGTGTGGCGAACTTTTGTGGCGCATGTCGCCCTAAAAGATGCCAAGAAACTCAACACGCTTAAAGCCCAAAAACAATTTTTTGAAGCGTTGTGGCGGCGATTGAATCAAGAAGATACCGATGGCTTGGGCTTGGCAATGATGCCCGTGTGGCTTTCAGATGTCGGCGGCAGTCCCAGTTCTGGATCAGGCTTTGGCTCAGGTTCAGGCTACGGTGGCGGGAGTTCTGGTGGCGGCGGATTCTCCGGCGGGTGGTAGCGTTTCACAAAGTCTTGTATAATGGAAGAAAAAACTGGGGGACACGTGATTTGATTTTGGCATTGTTTTTGATCCTTTTAGTGGTGGTGATCACCTTTGGTCTGGGCTATTGGAACTTTAAGCTCGGACAAAAAGGTAAATCATACGGCATCGGCTTGATCATTCCGGCGGGGTATTTTATCGCAATGGTGGCGATGACGGCGATGGCACATGGCAAAAATGGGAGTTTATCGTCGAGTGTCGTCAGCAGTCTCTTGATCGCGGCGGTATATTATATCGTCTTCACCTGGGGCCTTAAAGGAGCAAATAAAAAATGACTTATAAAATGATCGTGTCTGATTTGGATGAAAGCTTGTTGCGCACCGATGGCAGCGTGTCTGAAGCCGATGTCCAAGCCATCGCACGTTTGCGGGATGCTGGGGTGAAGTTTGTGCCGAATACCGGCCGCGGCTTCGCGTCTGTTCAGGCGTTGCTCAAAACCATCGGCACCGAACAAGTGGCTGGCCAATATGTGATTTCTTATAACGGTGGCGCTATTGTGGAAAATGCCGGCAACCAAATTATCGCTTCGACCCCATTGCCTTTTGACATTGCCAATGCGATTTTTAAAGTTGGCGCAGCAGATCCAGAGTTTGGCGCGCACATTTATACGTTCCATCATGTTTACGTTTATCGGCCGAGTGCGTCTGAATATGCCTATTTGGATAACCGCGGTGTGGATTACGAGTTATGGACGGATGATGATTTGTCAGCATTGAAAGGCCATCCGATCGCGAAGGTGATTTT
This sequence comes from Lacticaseibacillus manihotivorans DSM 13343 = JCM 12514, assembly GCF_001435035.1. Taxonomy (GTDB): domain Bacteria; phylum Bacillota; class Bacilli; order Lactobacillales; family Lactobacillaceae; genus Lacticaseibacillus; species Lacticaseibacillus manihotivorans. Next base: position 26,307 of record NZ_AZEU01000235.1, on the reverse strand, counting down.
CCAACATCCTGAATTGGCGGCACGTCAGAAGCTCGCAGAGAAAATTGCGGAAGCTGTTGATTATCCTGCCACTGTCAGTTATTCATCTGGGCGCTATGTCGAATTCAACCCTAGCGGTATCGACAAAGGGGATGCGGCGATCATCCTCGGTGAAAAAATCGGCATCAAGCCAGAAGAAATCATCGCATTAGGCGATAACCTCAACGACATGTCGATGATTCAAAAAGTCGGTTTGGGCGTTTCCGTGAAAAACGGTGTGCCAGCGATTCAAGACGCAGCTGGGTTAGTATTACCAGTTGATAATGATCATGATCCAGTAACGAGTTTGGCGAAGCTTGTGTTTGATCTGTAAACGGGGAAGGCGTGCTGAAAAGTGCGTCTTTTTTAGCGCGCAAAACTGAAAAGTTGGATTTTAAGTTTCATCCTGAAATCTGACCTTAACGACTCATTCAACGTTTTTGATTGAAAGAAAATACGGAGGTGGCAGAGAAAAACAGTTCGTTAAACGTGACTTCCCGGCGCATCAAGGTATAATGAAAATTATCTTTTCGACAACTGAAAGCGAGAAAATATGCTTGATTTTAATTTAGCCAAAACTGCCGTAGTATTCATCGATTTGCAAGCAGACATTCTACACGCCGCGCCGTTATACCCATGGACTGCCAGTGCCGTGATCACGGCTAACGACCGACTCAGTCAAGTGTTCAAAAACACCCCAGCATTAGAAGTCTTGGTATCGGTGCAAACCGAGACGTTCCAACATTTATATCCTTTTGCAGGCAAACAGCGCCATTTGGCTAATGCGAGTCAACCAGAATTGTTGTTGCCGATCGCCAAAGACTCAGACGTACAAAATGTGATCCAAGTCACCAAGCATAATCCTGGGGCCTTTTTCGGCACAGATCTGGATTTACAACTGCGCCGCCAAGGCATCGATACCATTATTTTAGCTGGCGTTTCGACATCCAATGGCGTGTATGCCACTGCGCTTGATGCATTCCAATACGCCTATCATGTGATCGTCGCCGAAGATGCTTGCGCAGACCGCGACATTGAAAAGCACGATTTCTTCTTCACCAAAATGTTCTCCCGGATTGCCACCGTCGCCAGCGTTGAACAAATCGTCTCAGCAGTCGACCAAGCAAACTAAGGCTTGCAATTGGCGAATCAAGCGCTTATCTTTTAGGGCATAACCTGACGGAAATGAGGAATCGATATGGCCTATGATCCAAGCAATACCTTAACCTTTGGCAGTGATAGTGCCCCGCATCAACTATGGGGCATTTTGAATTTGGGCTGTCCAGATACGCGCGATTGGTTCAATGCCAATATTGCCGACATTGAGGCAGCAATCGCAGCGGGACATTTACAAGCCCACTGGCAATTTTGGAGCAAGCAAAAAGTTTCCTTGGTTAACGGGGGCATTGCCAATGGCTACATCGCTTACGCGCATCCCAATGATGCTTGGACTTTTGTTAAAGCAGTGTTTGCTGACCAAGATGCCTTAAACGCCGCTGAAGATGTGCCAACATACTTAGAAGCGACTTATCATGTCCAACGTCACCCGCAAGCGGAATTGATCGATGCGCAAGTCGCAGAAGCAGTGGTGGCAGCGGGGATCACCAGTGTGCCGACCATTACCTATGATGGCCAAGCCTATTTTGATGATAGCCTAGCCGAAATGCCAACAATCGAATAAGCGTCGCAAAAATGAAGCCGTTGATCTGATGAGATCAGCGGTATTATTTTTGTTATTCTTCAACTGGCGGTTTAGTTTTGGCGCGGACTTTGGCCATCAACTTCATTGTTTGGGCAATTTTTTCTTGATGGGCGATCGGGTCGGTGATCACAGCAGGTTTTACGGCCGGCTTATTTTTTTGACGTTGGATAACTCGCTTATCTGATGGGATTTCTTGATCAGATGGCCGTGGCAAGGGCTTGAATTTTACTGATAATTCAACGATTGAATCGTTCAGGTAGCGCCCCAAACGGCGAGCGGCACTGGCTGAAGTCGCATCTGGCAATAATAATTGCGCCCACAAATCGATCAAGCGCCAGGCGACAACTGATTGGTGTGAGGCAGTCGCGATACTGATGCCAGTTTGAATCAGTTGCAAGGCAGGGGCAGTTTGATCAAATACGACATCAGCCAAAGCCAACAATAAATACACCGCACCGACATCTAGCTCTCGGGCAGGTTTTTGCAAGGTTTGCAAAAGATAATGCCGATAACGCGTGGCGACAAATTTACGGCCGCTATTGGCTGCGATGTAGGCTAACGTGGCTTGACTCAAATATTTCAAGTTTAAGCTGGTGGCAGACTGAGTCAAACTGTTTTCTAAAAGGGCGCGGGCGGCAGTGGCGTCGCCAGTTAAATAAACACTGATCGCGCGATACAAAGCATAAGCTTGATTTTGCGATGCGGCACGCGAGTCAGACGCTAAAGTTTGCAAAAATTCGTTAGCGCCTACCCAGTCGCCAGCTTTTAATAAACGTGCAATGGTTTGATTGACGAGTCGATTTTTTGAAATTGGATCAGTGTGGGTAAAAACCAGCGGCGCTTCATTTTGCTTGAGCCGCGCAGTGAACGCCATGATTTGTTGTGGCGTTGGGAATTGAGTTCCATTGATGAACGCTTCAAAAGTCGGCTGATCAACGATATCGTCATAAAGTATTGGGGCAGGCATGTGTTGAGCGCGGCGGGTCGCATCGAGCACAGATCCGATCGTTTCTGACATAGGCTTGTCCTCCTCTTATCTCTATCATAACAAAATGCCCGATTCAAAAGAAAACCCGTCGAGTTACGACATGAAAACAAAAAGGCCGCCATGGGCTTGGCGACCAAAAAAGGGTTGGAATTTATCACTTTGGAGGAGTGATGAACGGTCAGCGGGCACTGGCTGTTCTGAAAATGAAAAAGTGGGGTAGAAATAAGGGGGTAGCTCATTTCTATGTTTCCTATACTACCGGCGAGTTGTGGCGAAATTGTGACGCTGATGTGCAAACTTTACGGATAAATCATTCAGTTGTGATGACTAATCGGAAATCGGTCGTAACCGATCCGGATCTCCTTTCGCCCAATAAAAAAGGTCGCCATGGGCTTGGCGACCAAAAAAGGTTGGGATTTATCACTTTGGAGGAGTGAATGCTCAAATCAGCGGGCACTGATTTGAGCGAGAAAATGAAAAAGTGGGGTAGAAACAAGGGGGTAGCTCATTTCTATGTTTCCTATACTACCGGCAAGTTGTGATGAATTTGTGACGCCGATGTGCAAGCTTTGAGAAATCGAAAATCGCCTGGCTGCCTACGCTCTAAACGCGTTCGCAGTCGCAACGCCCAAACGCCTAGCTACGAAAAAGCCGCTAAGACAAAGTGCGTCTTAACGATTTTTCCTACGCTAGCCGTTGAGCTAAAAGCGCGGTTTCTCACGCTCTAAACGCGTTTATCTCAGCAACATGCTAGGTCTAACTACAAAAATCGCCTTGAAATAAAATGCATTTCAAGACGATTCTTTCCGTTAGGCTTGGTATTAAGCCCGCTCTGTTCGTAGTCGAGCTTCGTCAAGCAACGGCCACGCGTCTAGCTAAGAAAGACCACTGAAGCAAAGTGCGCTTCAATGGTCTTTCTTACGCTAGCCGGTGGCCTAAGCCCGCTTGACTACGCTCTGTTCAAATACCGCTTCAAGAATTCTTGGGTCACCACTTCACTAGGGTGATCAAAGATTTCTGCTGGGGTGCCTGCTTCTGCGATCACGCCTTCGTTCATGAAGACCACGCGATCAGACACATCTTTGGCAAATTGCATTTCGTGAGTGACGACGATCATGGTCAACCCGGTGTCGGCCAAAGCCTTCATCGCATTCAACACATCATCGACCATTTCTGGATCCAACGCAGATGTTGGTTCGTCAAACAGTAACACTTCCGGGTCCATCGCCACAGCGCGGGCAATGGCTACCCGTTGCTTTTGCCCACCGGATAATTGATCAGGCTTGGCGTTGATGAAAGGATCCATGCCGACTTGCTTCAACAATTCCAAAGCGTGGGTTTTCGCAGACGCGGCATCACGCTTTAACACCGTTGTTTGTGGGGTGACCACGTTTTGCAATACGGTCAAGTTGTTGAACAAGTTGAACTGCTGGAATACCATACCGACAGCGGCGCGATAATGCGGCAAGTCAAAATCACCGGATAATACGCTTTTGCCATGGAACAAGATGTCGCCGCCAGTAGGTTCTTCCAACAAGTTGATATTACGCAACAAGGTGGATTTTCCAGAACCGGAACGGCCAATGATGGAAACCACTTCGCCTTTATGCACGTCGAAGTTGATATCGGTCAACACTTCATGCGTCCCGAAGGCTTTTTTCAAATTCTTGACTTCAATAATCGTATCAGCCATTAGTTATTTGCCTCCTTTGATGCATCAACAGCTTGCATTTGGTTGGACATCACGTTGTAGTTCTTCGGCCCATCGATATGCTTTTCGATCAAGCGGAACAAGCGCGAAATCGTGAAGGTCAAAATCAAGTAGATCCCGCAGACGATCAAGTAAGTGTGGAAGAACTGGAAGTTTTGCCCGGCTACCGTTTCGGCAGAGAAGAACAATTCGGAAACGGAGATAACAGACAAGACGGAAGTATCCTTGATATTCACGATAAATTCATTGGTGACCGCTGGCAAGGAGTTGCGAATCGCTTGTGGTAAAACGACTTTCATCATCGTTTGCAAGTGCGTGAAGCCTAATGCATGCGCAGCTTCAAATTGCCCTTCGTCAACGGAGATGATCCCACCACGGATGATTTCAGAGATATAAGCTCCAGTATTAATGGAGACGATCACTAACGCGGCCATGGTTTTGTTCATGTTCAAACCGAACGCTTGCGCAGCCCCGTAATACAACACGGCTGCTTGCACGATCATAGGCGTGCCACGGAAGACTTCGATATAAACCGCTAATAACCAGTTGATAAACCATTGCAGGCCACGCTTGCCTTTGGTTTTTGGCTTTGGAATCGTGCGGACGATGCCGACGAGCAAGCCGATCACAAACCCGACGATGGTCCCGACTAAGGAGATCAACAAGGTCATCCCAGTCCCACGGAGTAACATTGGGCCATATTGCTTGAGGATCTGCATGAACCAGTTGCCACCTTCAGAGGTGCTTGGTTGATTGGCAACGGCGTCATTCATCATTTGATCACGCGTCTTAGTGGGAATTTTGGCGAGTTCTTCATTGATCTTGGCTTTGTCAGGATCGTTTTTCCGCAAGCCGATGGCCAAGTCCACATCTTCTGGGTTGGTCTTAAAGCCGTTAGCCTTGGAGAACTTCAAGTAAGTCAAGTTCGGGTTGGCGTTTTGGGCGGTGATGCCTTCTGGAACTTCAGACACATACCCGTCGATGGTGCCAGATTCCAAAGCGACTCGCATGGCTGGAAAGTTGTTCATCGCTTCTTCTTTGATGACACCTTTCATTTGCTTGATGGCTTGATAATGGAAGGTGGACAGTTGGGCAGTGATCTTGGCGCCTTTGAAGTCGTTGATGGCCTTGGCCTTGGCGTACTTGGAATCGCGGCGAACGACAACGGTCAACTTCGACGCGTAATAAGTTGAGGTAAAATCGATCGCCTTGCGCCGTTCAGCCGTTGGCGACATCCCAGCGATGATGGCGTCGATTTTGCCTGAAGTTAAGGCTGGTTGCAAGCCATCCCAAGAGGTTTTAACGACGACGACTTTTTTGCCGATGGCTTTGGCGACTTTCTTAGCCATTTGCACATCATAACCATTGGCATAATCACTTGACCCTTGGATCTTGACGGCGCCATTGGAACTATCAGATTGGGTCCAGTTGAATGGGGCATAGCCGGCTTCCATCCCGACTTTAAAGGTCCCACTGGCAGAAACATTTTGCGTGCTGAAAGCTAAAACGGCTAACAGCGCGACGGCAACCCCACTGAGGTAAAGCCACACTTTCTTCATTAGACATATTCTCCCTTCGTGTTTTGCGCACCGAAGGAATAGAGAGAACATTAAAGGGGATCGACCTATATCATAAATAAAGGTCGATCCCCTGATTTCAGTAATAAAACCAGAATCATAGCGCTCCGCATTGCTGCGACAGTTCAAGCGATATTTTCGCTTGCCCCAACCAAACAACTCCTAGACGAGTTGGATGATTTCGGCGGGGATGCTTACGACAGGTTCAAAGGGATCTAGCCCTCGCCTGCTTTCGTCACCACCCGCGACCTCTATTTCTTGGTGGATATTCACATGTCTTGCGAAGAGTATAGCGCGAACCTGCTAGCACGTCAACGTATCATGTGCAGGATCAAAAAACGCTTTCTCAAAATTAAAAAGCGTTTTATTGAGTAGCGCTTTATCAGCAAACTCAGCGAAATAACGAGTTGTACCCACAAATTTCGCCGAATTGGGCTTAACTTTTTCACGCTATAACCCTTGTCGCACATAAAGATTTATAAAAAAATACTCGCGAGATGCCCGCTGGTATAGTCCTTTCATGAAAACGCTCAAATTTGTCTCAAGAAAGGGATTGCAAAACGCGACTGATAACGGCATACTAGCTCATGGGGATTCATTCACCGATCAAAATCTGTATACTTATTCTACATTATTCAATACACTTGGCGATCGAACCCAAATATTATTTAGGAGGCGACAAACAATGGTCGGAATCATTCTTGCTAGTCATGGGCAATTCGCTGCTGGCATCAAGCAATCTGGTCAAATGATCTTCGGTGAACAAGAAAAAGTCGAAGCTGTGACTTTCATGCCTAACGAAGGCCCAGATGATCTCAAGAAGCATCTTGAAGAAGCCATTGCGAAGTTCGGCGAAGACGACGAAGTGTTGTTCTTAGTCGATCTGTGGGGCGGTTCACCATTCAACCAATCCAACGGTTTGTTCGAAGCACATAAGGATAAGTGGGCAATTGTTACAGGGTTAAACCTGCCAATGCTCATTGAAGCTTATGGCTCTCGTCTGTCGATGACCTCGGCACACGAAATCGCTGCACACTTAGTAGAAGCTGGGCGTGATGGCGTGAAGATCAAGCCAGAATCACTTGAACCAAAACCAAAAGCTGCACCAGCTGCAGCCAAGGGCAACGGTGGTGGCAAGCCAGGCAAGCTCGAATACGTGCTTGCTCGGATCGACTCTCGTCTGTTGCATGGTCAAGTCGCAACTGCTTGGTCCAAGTCAGTTAAGCCTACCCGGATCATCGTTGTTTCTGACAACGTTGCTAAAGATAAGCTGCGTAAGCAATTGATCACTGATGCTGCACCTGGTGGCATTCATGCCCATGTTGTGCCAGTTGATCAAATGATCAAACTCGCCAAAGACGACAAGCACTTTGGCGGTGAAAAAGCACTGCTATTATTCGAAACCCCTCAAGACGCATTGCGCGCTGTTGAAGGTGGCGTACCTTTGAAGTCTATCAACGTTGGGTCCATGGCTCACTCCGCTGGTAAAGTTCAACCTAACAAAGTTTTGGCTTTTGACCAAGATGATATCGATACCTTCGGCAAACTGAAGGCTGACGGCTTGACCTTTGATGTCCGCAAAGTCCCAACCGACTCTCAAGACAACATGGACGCCATCTTGAAGAAAGCTCAAGATGCTTTGAACGCTGCTAAGTAATAAACAGAGTGAATCGCGCTGGGAAGCGCAACTCGACTCAAACGATTATTCCTACAAAAAGGGAGGATACTAAAATGTCTTTGAATTTCATTCAAATCATCCTAGTCCTCATCGTGTCATTCTTAGCTGGGATGGAAGGGATTCTTGATGAATTCGAATTCCACCAACCAGTTATCGCCTGCACGTTGATCGGCTTGGTTACTGGCCAATTAGTCCCATGTGTTATCTTAGGTGGGACCTTACAAATGATCGCCTTAGGCTGGGCGAACATCGGTGCCGCTGTTGCGCCTGACGCGGCTTTGGCTTCTGTTGCATCTGCCATCATTCTTGTTCTTGGCGGCCAAGGCAAAGCAGGTGTTTCATCTGCCATCGCTATCGCCGTTCCTCTGGCTGTTGCCGGCTTACTTTTAACCACTTTGGTTCGTACTGTTACTGTTGCGATCATCCATATCATGGATAAAGCTGCTGAAGAAGGTAGCTTTGGTAAGATCGACTTCTGGCAATGGGTTGCGATCTGCTTACAAGGCTTGCGTATTGCTATCCCTGCAGGCTTGATCATCGCTGTTGGTTCTGGCCCTGTTAAAGCAATGCTTGATGCAATGCCTACTTGGTTAGTTGATGGCTTGTCAATCGGTGGTGGCATGGTTGTTGCCGTTGGTTATGCCATGGTTATCAACATGATGGCTACTGCTGAAGTATGGCCATTCTTCGCCATTGGCTTCGTGCTTGGCACGGTTACCGAAATCACCTTGATTGGTTTAGGTGCTATCGGTGTTGGCTTGGCCTTGATCTACTTGAACCTCTCCAAGATGGGCGGCTCAAGCAGTGATGGTGGTCAATCCACTGGCTCTGGTGATGCCGTCGGCGACATCATTGACAACTACTAAAAGGAGGTAGAACACAATGGCTGATCAGATCAAATTAACTAAAAAAGATCGTTGGGACGTCTGCTGGCGTTCGACCTTCCTGCAAGGTTCTTGGAACTACGAACGTATGCAAAACGGTGGCTGGACTTATGCTTTAATTCCAGCTTTAAAGAAGTTATACACCACTAAAGAAGATCGTGTTGCCGCTTTGAAGCGTCACATGGAATTCTTTAACACTCACCCATACTTGGCTTCACCTGTTATCGGTGTTACTTTGGCCCTTGAAGAAGAACGTGCTAACGGTGCTCCCGTTGACGACGTTACCATCCAAGGTGTTAAGGTCGGCATGATGGGCCCTCTGGCTGGTGTCGGCGATCCAGTGTTCTGGTTCACTGTACGTCCAATCTTAGGTGCCTTGGCTGCTTCTATGGCTATGACTGGTTCCATTATCGGACCGATCATCTTCTTCGTAGCTTGGAACATTATCCGTATCGCCTTCTTGTGGTACACCCAAGAATTCGGCTACAAAGCTGGTTCAAAGATTGCCGACGATATGTCCGGTACGATGTTGCAAGATGTTACCAAAGGTGCTTCCATCCTTGGTATGTTCATCTTGGGTTCTCTGGTAGAACGTTGGGTTTCTGTTAAGTTCACACCAACGGTTTCCGATGTTAAATTGGATAAAGGTGCCTACATCGACTGGGGTTCCTTACCAAAAGGTGCCAAAGGTATCCAATCTGCCTTACAACAACAAGCTTCTGGCTTGTCCTTGACTGACCACAAGGTTACCACCTTGCAACAAAACTTGGATTCCTTGATCCCAGGTCTTGCTGGTCTTCTTGTTACCCTGCTTTGCATGTGGTTACTCAAGAAGAAAGTCAGCCCAATCATCATCATCTTCGGTTTGTTCATCGTTGGTATCGTATTACACGTGCTCAACATCATGTAATCAACCGTTTATGGCAAGAAAGTCACTCAGCGATGGGTGGCTTTTTTGTTTATTCTAGAAAACTATTGAGATCAAAAAAGTCCTTGTCTGCCATTTGAATTGGAAATGGTAGGCAAGGACTTTCCTATATAAAGTGCGTAACTTTGAATTCGTTACAGATCCTGTGAGCGAGCTTGGTTGCGCGCTAAAGCGGCACTTTGTTCTAGCAGTCCATGATGAAGATGCATAAGTCTGGCTTGATCGTCCAACTGGATCAGTTGACGGGTAATGGGCTGATGGTCGAACCCAGGTTGATGCGTTAACTTGATCGCAGTTAAATTTTGCATCAAGGCGGCCACTGGGGCTGACTGGGAAAGCGCATCAGCGCGAAGCTTGGCAGTTTCCGTTAATAAGGCTTGCAGCGTGGCCAAGGCGTCGCTTTGCGGCAACAAAGCATTTTGCGCATTGAGCCATTCATCAAAGCGCCAAGGACTCGCGGCAAATTGTTGTGTCAAAGTGTCAAATTCGCGCCGCCTTTGATTCACAAGATTGACTTCAGCCCAATTATTGGCATATAACGCGATGCGTTCATACAAGGTTTTGACGGTGCTGGCAGTTTGCTTACCATTGCCACTCAAGGCAAAGTGGGTGAGGTTTAAGGCACCGTCAGCTTGGATATGATCGCCTAACGCAGGCGTGTCACGTAGTAAATCATCCAATACGATATAGACAAAGTGAAAGTGCGGCCATTCCCATTCGGTCGACTCAATGTCAATAGTTTCTAGCCGGACTTGTAGGAAGTGGCTGGTGAACACTTGACCGTCACCAGAGATGTTCGTGATCGGGATGTAATCTGAAAGAACGCCAGTAATCGTTGCAAAACGTTGTTGTGAATCAGCCATCATGATTCCTCCTCATACAATAAAGAATGCGGGTAGATGCAAAATGGCGAAGGAATAATAACATTTGAAATTCCGTCACCGGTCGATGATGACGGTAGTATACAACGACAAAATTAAACTGACAATTTTGAGCTCATGCTCAGACAAGTCACAAAACTGTTGCAGATATGCAAAAACTTGCGCGCAAACCATATATGATAGCGCAAACATGAATGCTAATGGTGAATTTCATCAAATTGTAATATTACGAGCTTTGATTCCATGCCGGAATTAAATAACATCTTCTTGGAATGCTATGTGAATTATGGCATGAAAAACGCCTGTCGCTGGCATACCAGCATCTTCATACAAATGCCATAATACCAGCGGTGAGCCTGATGAAAATCCGAATAATAAAAAGCTATTCTTACAAGCACCTAAAATTCAATGACATATTAATTGATTTTTGATTATTGATTAATAGATTTTTTTAGAATGATTCAATATTGACGGAATTTGTGAGACCTTGTACAGTCTAAGGGTGATGATATCATTAGCGGGCTGTTCCTGCTGATGGCGGATCGTCTAGCTTTACGATGGTTGATGATAAGCATTTATAGCGGCTTTCAACCTGGACGTTATCGTGTTTGCTCGTCGGTTTCGTAAGTCACCATAAGCGTCAATTAATAGTCAGTGATCCGTATTCAAATTTATGGCTTGTTCGTACAGATTTAAAAGATCCATCTTGAATTGCCATTATTGGATATGAACAAAATCGTAATATTTGTTTACGGTTATACAACTATTTATAGACTTTTATGGTGAAAGGCTATACAATCTAAGTATCATCATAGTGGAAGCGTAACATTAGGTTGGTGTTTCGCTTCTGGTTGATAATATTTGATTTTCCTATAGGAGGAATTGATTATGAACAATCGTCAAGGGGCCAAGAAGTTATACAAAGCACATAAAACATGGATCGCTGCAGGGTAGCAGCTGCTACTTTACTCGGCGCTTCCGCATTGGGTGGCCAATCTGTTTCTGCTGCTGAAAGCACAACTCCAGCAACTGCTACTGTAGCAAATGCTGGTGCAGCTAAGCAACAATCATTGATTGATGCCAAAGCTACTCAAAAGTCTGCAGCTCTCGCTGGTCGTGAAGCCGGTGCAGCTAAGCAACAATCATTAATTGATGCTAAAGCTACCCAAAACTCTGCAGCTCTCGCTGGTCGTGAAGCCGGTGCAGCTAAGCAACAATCATTAATCGACGCCAAAGCTACTCAAAAGTCTGCAGCCCTCGCTGGTCGTGAAGCCGGTGCAGCTAAGCAACAATCATTAATTGATGCCAAAGCTACTCAAAAGTCTGCAGCTCTCGCTGGTCGTGAAGCTGGTGCAGCTAAGCAACAATCATTAATCGACGCCAAAGCGGCTGAAAAGACTGCTGAAGAAGCTAAGCGCAATGCCGCTGCCAAGGCTGCTGCCGAAGCAGAAAAGCAAGCTCAACTTGATAAGACCAACGCTGCTCGTAAGGCTGGTCTTCAAAAGCAACAACAATTGATCGACGCTAAGGCTGCTCAAAAGTCCAAGGCTCTTGCTGCTCGTAAAGCTGGTGAAGCTAAACAACAACAATTGATCGACGCTAAGGCTGCTCAAAAGTCCAAGGCTCTTGCTGCTCGTAAAGCCGGTGAAGCTAAACAACAACAATTAATCGATGCTAAAGCTGCTCAAAAAGCCAAGGCTCTTGCTGCTCGTAAAGCTGGTGAAGCTAAGCAACAACAATTGATCGATGCTAAGGCTAAGGCTAAGACTGCTGCTATGTACGCTGGCCGTGCTGACAAGTTTGCTGAAGGCCTCAAGAACACAGCCAAAGCTGACAAGTTTGCTGCTGGTTTGAAAGCACAAGCTACTAAAGATCTTGCTGACAAGCGCGCAACTGCCTTCAACGATGGTTTGAAAGCAACTGCTACCAAGGACCTTGCAGATGCTCGTGCAACTAAGTTCAACGACGGTTTGAAAGCAACCGCTGCTAAGGACTTGTACAATGCCCGTGCTACTAAGTTCAACGAAGGCTTGAAAGCAACTGCTATCAAGGATCTTGCAGACGCCCGCGCTACTAAGTTTAACGAAGGTATCAAAGCAACTGCTGCTGATTTAGCTAAAGCTAAGGCTGCTAAGGCTGGCGAAACTACTACCACCACTACTCCAACCAAGACTGCTACTACTACTCCAGCCGCAACTACTAAGACTGCCGCAACTGTAAAGGCTGACACTGCTAAGGCTGCTACTCCAGCTGCAGCTGCTGCCGCAACTACTGCTGCTAAGGCTGCTACTGCTTCCGCTGCTGTAATGCCTACTACTGGCGATGCTGTTAACGAAGGTGCCGTTGTTGCCGGTGTTGCTACTGCAATGCTCGCATTGTTCGGCTTAGCTGAAACTAAGAAGCGTCGTGCTTAATTAGCGCTCAGCTGTTAAACAAAAGAACTGAATTCCATTGCGGAGTTCAGTTCTTTTTTTGTTGTCTATTTTTGATAAAACCAGATTTATCATGATCCGCACTGTTTTAAATGAGTTGACCGAATCTTCGCGAAAATGCTCATCATTTTGCCAAGATGCTTTTGGGAGGTCGCACTACTTAACAGTGTTGTGCGGACATCAACCGACTGATTTCAAGTTGAAGGTGCACCACCTGATGATTCTTAGGAGGAAGCCCGCGTCAAGGTCGGGTGGTGATACACTTTCAACTTAAAACCAATTCTGGCTGATCAATGCTTTGCTTTAAGTGCGTGGGGACGTTGCTAGATCAACGGTTGGTCTCTGGCCTTCGTGTGGGTTGCGCCGTGATTGATTTGCATGAGGGTACCGCCTTTCTGTTAAATAGAAATTTTAAGCTACTTCTGCCGTTCCAATGCCTCCAGGCTCACACTGACGCAAATGGTGCGGATGTGGCTTGCCATCGATGCTGACGGGACTGGCCGCATTGAGATTGGCGATGATGATCGTTTCGATGAGCTCAAGTAGTTCCGGACCAGGCGCCAGAACTTGAACCCAAATCTCATCAGTTGCATTAAGTTTAGGCAGTGGTGCTTGCCAGTACCCGTTCTCGTCGCTACAAGTGAGGTGTTCATAAGTATCGGTAAACACATGGATCACGGTGTGAGGAAGTGCGGTACCGTGCATGATGCGGTCTTGCGTGGTGATCGTATCGGCTTGCAATTCATAATCAACGGTATCAGTCCAAATTTGTTTGGTATGGGTAATCACGCCACGCCATTGATTGCGGGCTTTATACATGCGCGTACTCGTCATTGAAAATACAGTCATCTTAAAGTCCTCCTGTGGGTGAGTGGGTGAGCGATGATTTTTGGGTAAAAAAACGCATGACCGGCAGGCGGCGTCAGGTTGGTGGCGAGGCTTGGAGATCATGCGCTATTGAGAAATAAGAGGAGTACTAGGGGGTCAATCAGAACGTGGTGAAAATATATAAAATTATAACGTCCTTTATGACCTCATTCTGCGCTCTAACCGTAAACGGTTTCAATAGTTTTTTGAAAAAAGTTGCCTATCTAGTAAAATCACTGATTCATTGGGCTGCAATTTGTGTTTTGTGTGGATTTCACTGATCATCGTCATCAATATTTTACGTTGACCATATTGAAAGTTAACTCCATTTATGAGAAATAATTATTGAGTTAATGCTAACTTTGCATCATCAAAGCGAACTCTGGCGTCAGCCCTGCTGGCAATTCCGTGCCGAATACAACAAAGCCGGCGTCATCAGCTTCGATCTGGCCGTGTTTAGCGCAATCACATACTGGTAACGGCAAGGGTGCTCGCGCTGGCCCGTAGCCAAAATAAGCCGTAAAACCACTGGGCATGGTGTGCCAAGTGAATTCGAACTCGCCGACTTGAATTTTCGGGATATCGCCAAACATCAACTCGTGATAGATGTCGAAGCGATCTTTGCTAGGCAACTGTAGCGGATGAAAGCCCAGTGGTGCTTGTGGCCATAATTCATCGTCATCGGTTTGCAGCACCGTCACTGAAATTTCCGCCATGGCGCCGTCTGGATCATCGGCGTGCACGCCAAAGCCAAAGTAACCATTTTGATCGGTTGAAAATAAGTAGGTGGTGGTGTCGTTGGGAAATTCGACTAACACCCGATGTTCTGCTTGTGCTTGACCGAAGTAAACAAAGCGATGTTCGACGTTGGCATCGGCTAACAGTGTTGCGATCATGCCGTCATAAGTTGGCGCAGGCTGTGGTGCCTCACCGTTGTAAAAGGCGTCCAAGCACGCGTTCATGAGTTGATCAGTGAATTTTAAGGGATAATAAGTCGTGATCATCGGCAGCCTCCTTTTACCATTAGGCGGATTCAGCGGTGTGATGTAAGTGGACGCTTGCTGGCAACAAGTCACACCACACGCGAATTAAATACGGCTGCGTCAATGGCGTCATCAAGTGGATGTGGGCAATGCCATCTTGTGTCGCCGGGGCAAAATAGTTGTATTGATCGCCGACATTGATGAAGACATCTTGGCCAGGACGCACGGCAATGGTCAGATCCATGGGCATCACCAAGACTTCGGCGTAGTGATGGGGCATGAGCTTTGGCATCATCGTCAAGCGCGTGTAAAGTTGGGCAGTGTTTGTCATGGGTTGTTCCTCCTGTCGTTAAGGGTTGAGGCGTGTCAGGTGCGCTGGCGTGGTGTCGCACCAAACTTGGATCTCGGCGTTTGCTGGCAGTGGGTGCATTAAGTTGAAATAAGCAAAACCGTCTGTGGTTGGCTCGTGATAGTATGTAAAACTGTCACCGACGTTTAAAAATAAGGCTTGGCCAGGGTGTGCTGCGACGATCAATTCGCTCGCAAGAGGCTCGGCGATCATCAATTCTGCGTGGCCCAGTGGCATGGTTTGAGGTAACTGGGTGAATTTGTTCATAGCGAGCCTCCTTTTTGTTAGCGATTACATTTAATGGGAGAAAAAATCACGAGCGTGTGACAGTCGGGATCGTCTGGAATGAGGCGGTGGCGGCGTGGCGTTCGTGGTTCACTTGAATGATAGTAGCATAAGCTAAATCTATTGTGTTTGATTTAACTTTGTTTATGTTTCTAGGTTATCAAAATTATAATTGCACGTCAACTGTTGTGATACAGAAAATTCTGTTTTTTGTTAGTTTTTTGACGATAAAATGATTTATTCGATCAGATGACGACGATTCGCTAGGTTTAAGTCTAAGAAGCGCAGTAAATTTTATGAAATTGGCCGATGGATGCGATTGTGCAACTGAAGTCGACCAAATGTGCGATTGCTTCTATATAATTACATTTTCACAGCGGTACTGAAAAACGTTTCTCGGTGCTGACTTGGCAGTGAGTCACGTATTTTTGAAACCTCACAGAATTTTTTCCAAACGATCGACGGTGCTTTTCCTGAAAATTCGGCGTTTTTCGACGACAAAATTAAACCATCATGAGGAGTGCACGCTTTCATTTGCTTTCATCCGAAAATCTCTCCCGCAAAGCCCGTAGTTTTTGTTATACTAGAGCGTGTGTGAGTACGGGTGTGTGCCCATACGAGATGAGATGAATAAATTCATTCAGGTGGAGGAAACCATGCCAGAGCATTATGCTGATCCAAAGTTGAAGATTTTTGCCTTGAACTCAAACAAGCCGCTTGCTGAAAAAATTGCTAAAGAAGTCGGCGTTGAGTTAGGGAAGTCATCCGTCAAGCGCTTCTCAGACGGTGAAATTCAAATCAACATCGAAGAAAGTATTCGTGGGGATGATATCTACCTTGTGCAATCCACGTCGGCCCCGGTCAACGACAATTTGATGGAATTGTTGATCATGATCGATGCTTTGCGTCGTGCTTCTGCACACACGATTTCAGTCGTGATCCCATATTACGGTTATGCCCGTCAAGATCGTAAGGCGCGTTCTCGCGAACCAATCACTGCCAAGCTTGTGGCTAACATGTTGGAACGCGCTGGCGCGACTCGTGTGTTGGCTTTGGACTTGCATGCCGCTCAGATCCAAGGGTTCTTCGATATCCCTGTCGATCACTTGATGGGTGCCCCATTATTAGCCGACTATTTCTTGCGCAACCACTACAATGGCGAAGACACAGTTGTTGTTTCTCCTGACCATGGTGGTGTGACCCGTGCCCGTAAGTTGGCTGAATTCTTGAAGGCCCCAATTGCCATCATCGACAAGCGTCGCCCTCGTCCAAACGTGGCCGAAGTCATGAACATCGTCGGTAAAGTTGACGGCAAGCGTTGCATCATCATCGATGACATGATCGATACTGCCGGCACCATCACTTTAGCCGCTGCCGCATTGAAGAATGCTGGCGCTACTGAAGTCTTAGTCGCCGCAACGCATGCGATCTTCTCAGGTCCAGCGGTTGAACGTTTGGAAAACTCTGTGATCGAACAAGTTGTCGTCACCGACTCCATCCAATTAGCAGAAGACAAAAAGTTGTCCAAGCTGGTCACCGTTTCCGTTGGCCCTCTCATCGGCCGTGCCATCACCCGGATTCAAGAAAACAAACCAGTTTCTCCATTATTTGAAAACCGGTTTAAAAAATAACCAAAGCTTTCTGCCGCGTACTTAGCGAGTCGGATAGCCTAGAAAGAAGCATCGAGCCTGCACTTTGGCTCGGTGCTTCTTTCGTAGCTAGACGTGCTCGCGTTGCGGCAGAAAGCTCGACGACTCGACGATAAGCGCAATTCTTCGCCTGTTATTACGTGCAGTTACTAAAAATAGTGATTATATAATAGAAGAAGCACGCTCAATTTCCATTTTGAAGTGGTCGAAACCTTGGTATCACGCCGGTTTCGGCCATTTTTTGCGTGACATGCTTTTGATTCGATTTTTGGTTGTGGAAAACATATTTTGGACAACGTTGGGTAATTAATGGGTTAATTATTTATTGGTTTTTGTTACTGAAAAACCGATATCCTTGCGTCATTACATTAATTTATGCAAATAACGGAATAGGTGTAACTAAATATTGATTTTTAGTGTATGTCGCTTATTCTGGAGGTACATGTAAGCATAAGTTTGACTAGCGTGGCCGATAAGATTAGGGGTTTCGGTTATGCGAAAAAACAATCATCATTCAATTCTAACTACCGAGGTCAAATCTCGGGTAAAAATGTGGCGCAGTGGCAAGAACTGGGTCTATGGGCTGCTGTTTTTCTTTGGCATGGCTGGTATTTCCTTCGGCCAGGCCAATTTAGTGCACGCTGATACAACTGCACTCAGCGCTGAAACTGAAAAAGGCACCATTGCGTCGCAACTAACTGATCGTGCTGTGCCGTTGCAGACTTCCATCTCGAAATCTGCCGACGACAGTACAACCACGGCAACTTCGGACAGTGAGCCAGACATTTCAGGGACAAATGCTGAGCAAACTGATGCGACGGTCGCGCCTTCAACAGCTGAAGCAACTGGTTCTGACGCAACAGACACGACTTCATCAGCGACAGATTCTGAACCAACGACTGCGGGGGATCAAACTGAGAGTGCAACGACTGAATCGCCGGTGAGCGATCCGGTTAATTTGTCGACAACGGATGCCACTGACACGACTGGTGCAACCGATCAGGCTGACTCGTCGACAGCGACCAAGTCTGATGCCACACCTGTTAAAGAACAAACCGATTCTGAGAGTGCCAGTTCGAGTGAAACCGCAAGTTCAAGCGAAACTGCTGAGACAACTAACACAGATGAAACTGCGGATACTGTGACGCCAACGACTGATCAAACCGAATCGTTGGTTTCTTCGGAGGCCTCTTCAACGAGTGAGACACCGGTTTCTGATGATTCGGCTACACCAGTGACTGAAGACACCTCATCGATTGTCGATACGTCTAACACGCCATTGCCTGAAGTTAGCTACAAGTCTATGTTGTCTGCTGAGCAAGTAGTTGCATTGGCTGGAACTAGTGAAGTGCCGTCTGCGCCTGATAATACGTCTGATCCTGCGACGACAAATGGTGCAGCTGATCAGACCACGACAAGCAATAATGGATTACCTGATGGCTTTTCGGTGACGGATCCAGACTACCCAGCTGGTAGCTATCATGAGCCGCAAGATTCTCAATATTATAGTTTCTTTGAGGGTGGGGATAATTCAGGACACTTTATTTCCTTATCCATCGATCGTGATACTGTTTCAAAAATTCAAATTACAACGCTCAATTCCAATCAGCAAGCTGTTAAGACTGAAATCTTAAATCAAGGCGAGAAGTATACTGCTCCGGGATTTACAGTAATCAACGGTGATTCCAGCGTATTTGTTTTGACCGGCAGTTTAAACATCGTTTACGATGTTTATTCATATTTATCTGGTGAAAATGGTGGTTGGGGTGGTTATGCGGTATTAAAGCCACTAAGTCAAACTCAGACAACCGAGTATGTTGATGCGGCAACTAACAAGTCTATCGCTGATTCTGTTACGATGACCGGACTATCAGGACAAAAGTATACAACCAAAGCTTCAGATCAATTAACAGGCTTTGATGCTCCAGAAGTTACAAACGGAAATGGGTATATGTCCCCATTCACGGCAGTCGGACAAACCTTTTCAGAAGATATTTGGTCAAATAAGGGTGGAATAATTACAAAGACTGGTACATTAACCTATACTGTAAACGACCTTAAGACTGGGGAAATGTTGGTCTCAATGGATGGATCAGCTCCGGTCAAAATTGCGAAAGGCGGAGCAACTTTTTTCGGTAACTATAAAGCTAAGAGTATTTTTATTGACCAAACAACGACTATCACTTATAGATACGATGCGTCTCATTACAAATTGACAGTTAACTTTGTCGACCAAAATGGCAATAGCATCGAACCTGATAAAGATACCGATAAGTATCAAAGCGTGGTTTATCAAACTGATTCACCGATCGCTCATCCAGATATTTTGCACTATACCTATGATTCAGCGTATAAATCAACTAAAACGGACAACCCGGATACTTATTTGATTACTGACCTTGACGCAGAAAATATAATAACTCTTCATTATATTGCTAACGACGAGAAAGTCACGGTCAAACACGTTGATGCCAATAACTATTCAATCGGTCCGGATACAACATTTGAAGGAAAGTTCGGTCAATCGATAACGATTGATGCAACCACCGACAAAGACCACTGGAATATCCAGGGCTACAAAGCTACCGATGATTCTGTTTCGTATACCTTCATTGATGGTGTTCAAACGGTTGAAGTGCCATATACACAAGTGTTTACCGCTCCGATTCATTATGTTGATAATAGTGGAAATGCCATTGATCCCAACCTTTTGACTGATGCACCTCAAACGCTAAGTGGTGATAAGGGTGAGAACGTCGAATTTACCTCACCAGCAATTCCGGGTTATACAGCATTTTCTGATAACCCAACGTCTTATACCTTGATTGAAAATGATACGAAAGGTGTCACCTTGCGTTATGTTCCGACGACTGTTGATATCACCTGGGAGACACCAGCTGGCAGTGATACTCCAGTATTAACGAGTAATGCAGGAATACCGGTTGCAGGTCAACCGATTTCCGCCGATGATCCAACTGGACCTAAGTGGCCAACAAGTTTGACGACACCGGGATTAGATAATCCGACAGATGCTTTTAATAGTGATGGCTTGATTCGTACAATCGAAGAAGTTGTTTATCAGTATCCGTCGACTACCACTGATCCGACTGAATTGGTACCTTCACGTTTATATGCCTACTTTAACCGAACGGCGACGATTGATTTTTCAAATCCGTCCGCTCCGAGTGTCAAATTTGGTGATTGGCACGCTTTTGAAGGTCCCAAGAATACTACGATCAAAGAAACGTTAGGCAGTGACTACTATCCAGCTGCTGATTATATTAAAGCCGTTGATTTAGTCAAAACGTTTAATCCAACTACCCAAATTGCTAAAGCCTTTGATGCGAAAGGAAATCCTGTTGATCTTGCAGATATTGATGTCTTTGGACAAAGCTTGTATGGCTTGCCAGCAAGACAAGTAACTGCCGATAGCCCAAGTACATCGACATATTACATTATTTTCTATACGCTTAACGATCTTCAGCGGACGTATACGCGGACAGTCAATTTTGTTGACGAAAACAATCAGTTAATTGCAGGAGCGGCCCCAATCGTTCAAACAGTTACAGCTACTCGTGAACCGGTTTTGGATTTGACTAATCCAAGCATGGCAAGAACCACGGGTTATTCAGATTGGACATTGAGTGCAAATAAATTTACTGCGGTTCCGGTGACGGCGATTCCTGGATACCTTGCACCTAGTTCAGGCGTTGGCGCATTAGCAATTAATGTTGATACCACGCCATCTTCAACCACAGCTACCCTCACTTACACGCCGATCACTGGGACATACAAGATTACCACGCCAGAAGGGGATGTGACTGAAAATCATTGGACGACTGATCCAGATGATCCGTCCAAACTTGCTAAAGTCACAGTGCCAACGATCGAGAACTATACCCCAGTGTTAGATGACGGTACGCCGTTGGACAAAGACCCGAACACTGGTGACTACATTATCCCAGCACCGACCGCCCCGAATGCTTCTGTTAACATCACTTATCATGAAGATACCAGCTCAGTAACCGTTGATTTCACTGACTACACGAATCCATCCAACGCCCCTTGGCCTTCCCAGACCTTCTCAGGCGAGCCTGGAAAGCCAGTTAAGTATTCCCAAGATAAGAACGGGAAGCCTTTGAACAAATACCGTGAAGGTTATCTCCTGTTGTTCGATGGGACCCTTGATGCGCCAGTATATGGCTCAGAGGCCCAAACCGTTAATATGGGTTATATGCCAGTAAAAGGCAATTACGAAATCACGCCAATTAATGGTGGCGATCCTGAAGTTAAGCCTTTTGCAGTGGATCCTAAGACCCCAACGCAATATCTGCAACAAACGATCCCTGTGGTCGAAGGTTACACGGCGGTTATCGATCATGGTGATAACGCGCCAGGCGATATCGAAGTTGACCCAGATGATCCAACCCAATATCTTTTACCGACACCAACCGATACCTTGAATGATGTCACGATCAAATACATTGCCGATCAACAACAGCTGACGGTCCACTTTGTGATGCCTGCAGGGTCTAGTGCACCAGCCGATGTGACGTTGACTGGTGAAAGTGGATCAGACGTTGTTTACACAGACGTGATCAAGTCGATTGCCGGGTATGCTTATGTTCCTAGCGAGTCTGACATCATTGACAAATTTGATTATGAGTCCAGCAAGTTGCAAACTACGACATTGGTTTACAAAGCTGTTGGTGATTACACTTACACGACTCCAGGAACTAATACACCAACGACTACGACGTACACGACTGATCAAGACAATCCAAGCGTTGCCACAGGGACGGTTCCGTATGTCGATGGCTACACGCCAACTTCTACCAGTGGGAACCTTACCCCTATTAAAGATGCTGACGGTAAAGTCACCAGTTATACCTTTACGCCAACAGATCCAACGCAGCCCGCAGAAATCAAATACGATGCCAAAAAGCAAAACTTGACGGTGTACTTTGAAACTGCTGATGAAGCTGAAATTTTAGGCAAGGTGACGTTGACTGGCGTCAGTGGCGGTCCGGTTGATTACAGTACGGTCAACAAGCAACGTACTGGGTTCATTTTAAAGACTGATGGCACGCTGTCGACGACTAAATACGATACTGATGATGACCAAGATCAATCAGTCATTTTGACATACGCCGCATTAGGTGATGGGGTGACGGTCACAACGCCAACTGGTGAAAAGACCACCACGCCTTACACCAACGACTCCACCGAACCCAAAGATCCAAAGGCCGTCGATCCGATCGCGATTTCGTATGTGCCGGGCTACACGCCAAGTTCTGACAACGGGGATGTTACCCCAGTCAAAGACCCTGAAGGCAACATTACGGGTTACACCTTGATCCCGACTTATCCAACAAAGGCGACCCGCGTGACTTACGACGCTGACGCTAAGAATTTCGACGTGGCTTTTGTGGATGAATCAGACCCGAACACTGCGCTGAAACCGACGCAAAATCTGAATGGCGTCACTGATGGCGACATCGATTACACCACAGTTGAGAAAGTCATCGATGGGTACGTTTTGGTCACGGATCCAACGGAAGGTAAAACCAAATTCGCTGCCACTGATAATGGGGAAACGTTGACGCTGGTTTACAATCAGATCGGCAATGGTGTGACCTTGACCACGCCAGATCAGGACAATCCCGATGGGCAACAAACCACCAAGACTTACACCAATGATCCGACAGATCCCTCAACGGTCTTGCCAATTGATGTGCCATACATTCCAGGTTACACCCCGTCGACGCCTGAAACAGTAGGCAAAGTTGAACCAAAAGACCCAGACGACCTAACCAAAGGCTACACCTTCACACCATCAAATCCATCTCAACCAGCGAATGTGACATACAACGCGGACCAAAAGAGTATTAATGTGGCCTTCATTAATAATGCTGACGAACAAGAAATCACTGGACATCCAGCCATCGAATTGCCTGGCGTCACAGGCGCAACCATCGATTACACTAAGATCAACAAATTGATTGACGGGTACGTTTTGGTCAGTGACGGCACTGTAGGAAAGACGACCTTTGCTGCAAACGATGATGGTACGCCGTTTACTATCTTGTACAACGAAATTGGTACTGGCGTGATCTTGACCACACCAGATCCAGATGATCCCGATGGGCAACAAACCACCAAGACTTACACCAATGATCCAACCGATCCATCAACGGTATTGCCAATTGATGTGCCGTACATTCCGGGTTACACCCCAACGACGCCTGAAGAGGAGGGCGTTGTTGAACCAAAGAACCCTAAGGACCTAACCCAAGGCTACACCTTCACACCAAAAGACCCAGCGCAACCAGCGGGTGTGACATACAACGCTGACCAAAAGAGTATTAAAGTCGCCTTTGTAGATAACGATGACAAACAAGAAATCGCTGGTCATTCGAAAATCGAACTACTTGGTGTCACAGACGGAACCATCGATTACACCAAGATCAACAAGTTGATCGACGGGTACGTTCTGGTCAGTGATGAAACTAAAGATAAGGCGACTTTCGCTGCAGATGATGACGGTACGCCATTCACGATTTTATACGAAAAAATCAGCACCGGCTTAACTTTGACCACGCCAGATCCAGACAATCCCGATGGGCAACAAACTACTAAGACTTATACCAATGATCCTGAAGACCCATCAACAGTATTGCCAATCGATGTACCTTATATCGCTGGTTACACCCCAACGACGCCTGAAGAGGAGGGCGTTGTTGAACCAAAGGACCCCAAGGACCTAACCAAAGGCTACACCTTCACACCGTCGGATCCAGCGCAACCAGCAGATGTTAAGTACAACGCTGACAGTAAGAACTTGAATGTGGTCTTCGTCGATCAAGCAGATCCTGAAACTTTGCTGAAGCCGACCCAAAACCTGAGTGGCGTGACTGATGGTGACATTGATTACACCACAGTTGAGAAAGTCATCGACGGGTACGTTTTGCTCACGGATGAAACTGCGGGCAAGACCAAGTTCACTGTCACTGACAATGGTGAGAACTTGACGCTCACTTACCAGAAGACGGCTGGTGGATACGTCGGGAAGACCCCAGCTGGTGTTGACTTGACGACACCTTACGTCACCGACCCTAAAGATCCAAAGGCCATTCAACCGATCAGGATCCCAACGGTGCCTGGCTACACGCTGGACACTGAAAACGGGAAGCGCAACCCAGTTGACGACAATGACCCAAGCAAGGGTTACACCGTGACGCCAATCGATCCATCCAAGCCGACGACTGTGACCTACACGCCGGAAACTGGCAAATCTGTACAAGTTGCTTATGTTGATGAAAATGGCGTAGAAATTGCCGGTTATCCAGTCAAAATCCTCTCCGGTCAAACGGATCAAACCATCGACTATGGGACCAAAGCGATCGCTGGGTACGTTTTGACTGCTGACGGCACCTTGGATAAAACCAAGTTTGCTGCAACTGATGACGGGACGCTTTTGACGATCAGCTATGAAAAAATCGTCGTGACCATCACCAAGCCAACTGACGACGGCAACACCGAAACCGTCCCAGTGGACACCACTACGCCAGGGCACGTCGACTACATTCCTGGCTACACGCCAAAGACTGACGACGGTACGGCGCTGACACCGGTTGACCCAGAGGACAAGACCAAAGGCTACACGGTGCCAGTGCCTGATGACCCGACCACAAAGACGACGATCAACTATGATCCAGACGTGCAAACGGCACAAGTGATCTTGATCGACACTGCTGGCAATCCGGTCACGAACGACGAAGGCCAGTCCACTTACACCTTCCACGGGGTCACCGGCCAAGGCATCCACGAATGGGAAGTCGACAAGAAAGCCGCGGCTTACACCATTTCAGAGGATGGCACCCTGAAGCAGTTTGTTTACGATAATGTTGATGGCAACGTTCAAGTCGTGAAGATCGTCTACCTGAAAACCAGTGCCTTCAACGATCCTGATGGCGGCACCACGACGCTTTTGACTGATGGTAATGGCAAAGTGGTCTCGATCGATAAGAAGTGGGGCACTGATGGTGGTGATACCAATGTCTTGATCGAAAACGGTGTCGTGACCTTGACACCAAATCCTGATGGCACGCCACGCGTGTTGAAAACTGATGTGCCAGACGGTGACGGGCCAGTTACTGGGACAGTTGGAAATGATGGAAACATCATTTTGACCCAGAATACGCCAGATGGTACAGTCACTGAGACCATCACACCTGATGGTCAGCTCAGCTTCTCGCAAGTGCCTGCAGCCGTAAGCCCGACACCTGAAGATTTCTATGAAACTCAAATCACTCACGATCCAGATGGTGGCACCACCACGACCAAGACTAATGGGCACGGCGATATCACAGCTATTGATCGCAATTGGCCAGATGGCGATCACTCACATGTTGTCATCGACATCGACACTGGGATCGCAACCATCACCGAAACGCCAAACGGTGGCAGTCCAAGTGAACCGGTTGATGTTCAACCAGGAACCACGGCAACAGTGGGTAAAACGACGCTTGATAACCATGACCCGATCAACCTGATCCATGCCGGCACTGATGGTGACAGCACGATCGTAACTATCACGCCAGATGGCAAGCGGACCTTCACTTACACACACACCACTAATGACCCAGATGGTGGTAAGACGACTACCACGACGAATACTAATGGAAAAATCACCACGATCGATAAAAATTGGGGTGATGGTGATCACTCTCACATTGATATCGATACTGGAACTGGTATTGCAACCATTACTGAAACGCCTGCTGGTGGTAGTCCGAGTGAACCAGTCACGGTTCAAACAGGTGAATCTGGTAAAAACGGTAAGACGACACTTGATAATGGCGAACCAGATGGCAACATTGTTTTAACTCATCAAGGAACTGATGGAGATAAGACGATTGAAACCATTACGCCAGACACCAGTCGTTTCTTCAGTCGTCAACCAGCCGGAGTTCAAACTACTAAGAAAGATTACTTCGAAACCCAGATCACTCATGATCCAGATGGTGGCACAACTACCACGAAGACTAATGGTGAAGGTGATATCACCACGATCGATAAAAACTGGGGTGATGGTGATCACACTCATGTTGATATCGATACGGATACTGGTATTGCGACGATTACCGAAACGCCTGCTGGTGGCAATCCGAGTGAACCAGTCACGGTTCAAACAGGTGAATCTGGTAAAAACGGTAAGACGACACTTGATAATGGCGACCCAGATGGCAACATCGTCTTAACTCATCAAGGAACTGATGGTGATAAGACCACAGAAATTATCACGCCAGACACCAGCCGTTTCTTCAGTCGTCAACCAGCCGGAGTTCAAACTACTAAGAAAGATTACTTCGA
>NZ_AZEU01000234.1 GCF_001435035.1 Lacticaseibacillus manihotivorans DSM 13343 = JCM 12514 | reverse complement strand
AATCTGGGAACGGGCCTCTATTGATTTTCAAGACGGTCTGTTATTGGGTGCTTACAAAGCTTCTACCTCAAATTTGACCCCAAAGTGCGTCCAGGGTTTGGTATACTAAATACAGAAAATTTCTCAAAGGGGATCAACATGACAATTCATTTATCCAAACGTTTGGCCCAAATTGCAAGCTTTGTCGAATCAGGCGCGCGCTTAGCTGACATCGGCACTGACCACGCTTATATTCCCATCGCCTTAGCCCAAGATGTCGTGATCGATTTTGCCGTTGCTTCTGATATCGGTGCCGGCCCTTGCAAAATCGCTAAAGCCAATATCCAACAAGCTGGCGTCGAGGATAAAATCGTCGTGCGCCAAGCAGACGGGTTAAGCGGCATCAAACCTGAAGATGACATCGACACGATCATTATCGCTGGAATGGGCGGCGAACTGATGGTGGAATTGCTGGAAGCAGGCTTGGCGCAGCTCGATGGCACTGAAAGCTTTATTTTGGAACCGAACCGTGATGACTACACCGTGCGCCAATGGTTGGCCAAGCATGAATTTGGCATTTTGGATGAAGCGTTGTTGGAAGATGAAGGCCATGTTTATCCGATCATCGTGGCTGGCCAAACCAGCCCAGAAGTGCCATACACTGAAGCCGACTTGGTGCTCGGCCCAGTGTTGAAACGCAAGCGCGGCGAGGTGTTTGAACAACAACTAGCCCGCGACATCGCCAATCAAGAATATATTTTAGCCAGCTTAGAAAAGGCCAACTCCGACAACGCTGACAAGCTCGCGGCAGTGCAAGCACGGTTAGCCTTGTTAAAGGAAGCGCAACATGACTAAAGGCTTAGATTTAATCGCGCGATTTGAACAATTTGCCCCAAAATCGTTAGCCGTGCCAGGCGATCCGATCGGCATTCAAATCGGGGACGCGACCAAAACCGTCAAACGGGTCTTGGTGGCGTTAGATGTACGGCCAGAAGTGGTCGAAGAAGCGGTTGCGTTGCACTGCGACATGATTTTTGCGCACCATCCGGCGATGTTTCGGCCAGCCAAGAACTTAAATTACGCCAATCCGCAATTTGCCATGTATGCCAATGTGATTCGCCATGATATCTTAGTTTACGCGGCGCACACCAACTTGGATTCAGCGATTGGTGGGATGAACGACTGGTTGGCGCAAGCCTTGAAGTTGTCAAGGGTATTGCCATTCATCGAATCCGGCGACGAGGAACACATGGGACGCATCGGGCAATTGCCACAGCCGCTCAGCTTGAAAGCCTTCGTGGCCCAAGTCAAACAAGCCTTCAATGTACCGGCGCTGCGGGTGATCGCCAATGATTTGACGCGCCCGGTGCAAAATGTCGCAATTTTAGGCGGCGACGGAGGAAAATTCTACTTGGATGCGCAAGCTGCCGGCGCTGATGTGTATGTTACCGGGGATGTTTACTATCATACCGGCCATGATATGTTAGCGAGTGATATGCCAGTGATCGACCCCGGTCATCATATCGAAAGCATCATGAAAACCCATGTGGCGGATCTTCTGAATGACTGGTCACAAATTGACGGCTGGGGGATTCAGGCCGTAGCCTCAACCCTGAACACTGATCCTTATACCTTTATGTAAAAAACAAAATCCGTCATCGCAAACTGAAAAAGGTTGTGATGGCGGATTTTTTGAGTACAACAAGTCCACGAAACAGGCGTCTATTTCGTGGACTTGCGGCTTTCATGCCGATTCAATTACGTCGTTGCAGTGATCAAATGTATTCAAGCGCGTTGCTGCGTAACTTTGGGGGATTGGCCCAAAACCACTTTAAGCACTACTCAGCTCTGCATTGCCTTTCGTCCACAGGCACGCTTGCTTCCCATGTCGCCATGAGGTAATCGATCCGGTGTGATCTGGAATGAGCCCGATTGAGCCCTTCAGTGCCGGCACTCTGAAGCTAGAGATCCAACGGGTCACCCCGCTGCGGATCAGTCTCACTGGGTTTGCGAGGAACTGCCCCTCGTTGCGAAGAATTACTGACGACTTGCGCTAAGCCGCTCCTTCCTCCTTGAATTCACAATCATGTTAACGCCTTCTCCGAGTATAGTCAAGTACTTAATTTCAGGAATTTTTGTAAATACTTTGTAATGGATTAAAAAACACCCCGCAGGATGTTTTTGAGTGGTGTTAATTCACGCGATCTGCATCAGGCGTGGTGTGTAAGGCCATATAGATTAATTCTGCGCCAGTGGCGAGCAAGCACGCAGGCGGGAAGAAATAAATGACGATGGCCAATCCGATCGTAAAAGTCGGGAGCCGCCACGAATTCATAAACAAATATGGTGGCATGGCGGCAATTTTCTTGGCGATTGCCGAGTCGGCGTGGGCTTGAATCAACGCGCGCGTCAACCACCAATAAGCGATGCTCCATAAAAAGAAGACGATCAAATAGAAATATTCTGGCGCCTGCTGATTCAAAAATCGTCCCGCCCAAGCGGTAGCGACGGGAATCAGAGACATCGTGAATAACCAAGCATTGTTGATCCAGTAAATCTTTTTCGTTAAGCGTGTGGCTAGCGCAAACATATAGTGATGATTGAACCAAGCGACCCCGATGAACAAAAAGCTGATCAGATAGGCAAACAAATACGGCGCATCCGCTAAGATAGCAGTCCACTGCGGACTTTCTGGGGTTTTAAATTCAAGGATCATAATGGTCATGATAATCGCAATCACTGCATCAGTGAAAGCTTCGACTCGTGCGTAGTTCATAAGCGACTCCTATAAGTTAGCGTCATGCATGAAATTCAGCGGTGATAAATCGGTGCTGTCCATCAACAATTTCATCGTGAACTCATGCCAAGCATTCAACGCAATCGCAGCGTTGGCAGCAGTCGCCGTGGTCGCCAAACCAGCTAACCCGTGTTCGTCAAGGCTGGCGCTGGCAGCGTCTGCTTGGGCGATGCTGGCCAGGAGCTTTTGATGAGTGCTAGTTTGCACGGCGTCTAAATCTTTGGCAAAGCGCATGAAGTGGGCGTCCACTAAAACGCTGGCCAATTTGAATTGCCAATAAGCGGAGTTGAGGTCAGCAGGCAGTTCGCCTTGTTTGAAGCTTTCCGGTGTGTCCGTTGTGCCAGCAAAGAAGGGGATAAATTGACTTTCTGCCGCCACGCCCATCGCTTGCCAATGAATGTCGGCGATCGGTTGCGGTAAGTTTTGCCGCATTTGTAAGACGTGGGCTTCTTGCGTTTTGGCTACGGAAATCGGGCGATAGTGATGCGGAAATTTGGCGCGCGGGTCGGCAGGATCGAATTCCGTTTCTTGAAAATGCGACCCTAACACGGAAAAAGCATCGTCGACATGCAACAAACGATCGGCTTTTTGAATGAACGGTAAATCGCTGGATTCGGGATCTTGTTTGACACTTGGCGTCAAGCGACGTTGACCGTCCCACACCCGGGCCGTGTTGTAAGTGCGATCAAAGCTGGAATCCGTGCCGAAAATTTGGCGGAAGTTAAAGTCGGTGCCAGGCGTCCATAATTGGTGACTTTCGGCGAAATCTTTGAGGTCCGCACTGTACATAAAGTCATCGCTGTCAAAATCGACCACTTGAATCGCGAGTTGATTAGCGACCACGGCATAACTGTCGTCAGGAATGCGTTGCGCGACGTAACGATGGCCGGTGGCAATTTCCATATACCAAGCTTCATCATGATCGGCAAACAAAATGCCGTTGGCTTCGCCGGTGCCGTATTTTTCAACGATATCGGCTAAGCGCTGGACGCCTTCGCGAGCAGATTTCACATATGGTAAAACGACAGTGACCATCGCTTCTTCAGTGATCCCGTCTTCAATGAATGGGTCATAAGCGAGCACGCGCATATTGGCATAGGCAGATTCTGTGGCGCTCATGGCGACGCCAGCGCTGTTGATGCCAGCTTCTTCGAATAAACCGAATTTATCAGTCCATTCAGGCGTTGCGGTATAAGCTAAAGCATTTTTAGGCAAAGGCATTGCGAATTTGTTGGCTTTTGAGGCGAATTGTTGCGCGTCAACGACTGGCGCATGCTTGACGATGTGTTTGGGCCAAGCGGCTTTCGAGTCTTCGTTGCGCCCGATGATCACCGAATGATCAAAGGTGGCATTTTTGCCGATTAAAATACTGGTACAAGAACTGCGAGTTAACATTTGGCCACTTCCTTTTTCTTCTATTAGGTAGTATACCTTGAAGCCGGAAAAAATGCGAAACGGGCTTTCTTTTCGTAACCGCTGATCTATGCTAAAATAACAGCATAACAATTAAAGGGGACTTTCTCATGCCATTAGTTCATATCGATTTAATCGCGGGCCGCTCTCGCGAACAACTGCGCCAAATGTGTGCCGACGTTACCGAAGCCATTGCCAAAAACACTGGCGCACCTAAGGAACACATCCACATCGTACTCAATGAAATGGCCCAAGAACATTATGCCGTTGGCGGCGTGCTGAAGGCAGACGAAAAGTAATCGGAGGTCATTAACATGGCTGAAACCACAGATACTGCATATTTTGAAAAAATGAAAGGCGAGATCCTTGAAGCCTTAGAAACGGTCATTGATCCCGAACTGGGCATCGATTTGATCAACCTCGGGCTGATTTATGGTGTTGATTTGGATGAGAACGGCAAATGTGAAGTCGAGATGACCTTGACCACCATGGGCTGTCCACTGACTGATATCTTGGATGAAGACATCCACCGCGCCTTAATGGGCATCGATGGCATCAAAGACGTCGAGATCCATTTGGTTTGGTATCCCGCTTGGGGACCAGAGCGCATGAGCCGTTATGCGAAGATGGCGTTAGGCATTCACTAACTTTCTCATTGCCTAGCGGCACGAAAAGCTGTGAGCTCCGACAAAAAGTGCTCCGGCGGGCTGGTCATGGAACGCAATGTCGCTCGTCGGAGCTAATTTTACATTCGCTTCGCTCATAATCGCAAAATGGATCTCCTTCTCGCTGAGCTCTAAGCGGTAAACCGCTAAGAGCTCCACAGCTGATGACCAGCCCGCCTCCGCACTTTTTGTCTCCGCCCACAGCTTTTCTACGTTGATGCAACTGGCTACAGATTAAAAATGCTCACGTTTCGAAGGCACCCGTTATCATGAATAGTTGTTGCATCAGCGTTGTCACCATCTGATTCGTAGCCATCAGGTGTCAGTGGTCTAGCGGAGTGGCGGAACTGAAATCATCGAACGTGGCAGAAATACTAGGTGAGACAGTGGGTTCTGGCTCAGCTAGTATTTCAGACAAATTTCAAGACAAGCGATTTTCTTGGCTCGAAATTTAGGCAAAAGAACATCGGCGGTTTTTGCCGATTTCTGGAGCCGGCCGGCCACGAGAGATGATTTCAGTTCCGAAACGCAGTTAGACCCCTATCGCCAGATGGCGCATGAAACACTATCGATGCCAGATCTCAACCACGCAATAAATCCGAAGAAGGGCATGTACGCATGCTCTTTTTTCAAGTGTAAAGGAAACCATATGCCTTATTGGACCAAATTATTACAATTAAATCAGGTGCTTGCCAATCCAGTACTCGATGCCCAAGTGCAGGCGATGAGTGCTTGGCGGGAAGCGTTAGCCAAGCGTCAGTTACCTAAGCATCCACTACCGCGTTTAGGCATTGATGAAAGTTTATATCTGGACTTGGTGATGGCAGGCGGCGACGTCAAGTCCATTCAAACCATGGATAAAATGTTGCGCAACTTCCGGCAATATTTTGCCTATCACTATGGCATGTGGTCTAGCGTAAACCTTGATCTGTTTCAGACTTGGCAAAGCTTATTTGGACCAATGCGCTATTTAGAAGTCGCCAGTGGCAATGGTTATCTTTCGGCCGGGTTAAAAGCGCAAGGCAATTCCGTGATCACCACTGATGCGTTGACTTGGACGCAAGAGAATATGACTGGGCGCACGCCTTTGGTCCAGACTGAAGCACTGACGGCTAATGCAGCATTATGGGCTTATGGTGATCAAGTCGATGCGGTGGTGATGGCCTGGAGTCCTGATCGGGATATCAACGACGCCCATACGCTACACTTGATGCGTCGCCAGTTTCCGCAATTGCTGTGGTTTGTGATCGGCGAGCGCAATGGGGCAACCGATAGCCAGCTGTTTTGGTCGTTGGCACGCATTCAAGCTGATCGGCGCTTGTTAAAGTTGAATCGGCAATTACCACAATTTGATGCGATCAATGAACGGATTTATTTGATCCAGTGAGGAGATCTCGTGAAAAGACTTTTTATTATCGATTTGCTGTGGATCGGCTTGGTGGTGCTTGCCGGGCTCACTTGGTCGGTGCATGACCAATCGGCCTACGCCGACTTGCTGAATCATTTTGGCTTAAGTGAATCCGCCCAAGTCTTGCACACTGACAGCACGATGACGCCAGCGCAAGCCGTCAAGAAACTATCGGCGTCAAAACTCAATAACTTACAAGTCCAGTTTCAAACCACGGGCAAAACGCCGATCATTTATTATTATGGGAAAGGTTCGGCGACGAACTTGCCGCAAACTTCTGGCGCGTGGTTTTCCGATGCGGATCTGATGTCGAGTTTGCCAGTGGCTGTGGTCGGTTCAGAGTTGTCTGATCAATTGTACGCTGGCAGTAACCAGCACTATGTGACGCAAAATAATCGCTATATTCCGGTACTTGGTGTCGTTGGTACGCAAAAAGGCAGTCCACTTAACTCCGTGACTTTCTTGAACGCTAGTGCCGCCACCAATGCCCCAGCGTTAAAAAACTTAACGGTGATCGCAGACGGCACCAATATTGACCAAGATGTGACCACTTTGAAATCGCTGCTTGGCGCCACGTCGGCCAGCACTTATGTGTATACCGGGTCGCAATCGGGCGGCTGGTGGGCCGAAAAAGGTCAAACGTTAACGATTTTATTGGTATTGCTGGTCGTGGCGTTTGGGTTAAGCATTTTTGCCAGCCGCTTAGTCCCAATGAATCCCGCATTGGGTTTGACGCCGATGATGGCCACCACTTATATCCGTGGTTGGTGGGGTCGAGCGGTGGCGCATAATGTGGTTGCCGGTGCCATTGGCGTGGCGATTGCTTGGTGGGCCTTTTACTTAACGGATCATGTTTACTTATTAATGTATGCGGCCTTGTTATTAGCGGTATTTGCTGCTGGTGATTACTGGGGCTTGCGCAGGCGCTTTGATCGCGAAAGGAATGAATCATGAGTCAATTTCCAAACGGCTTTGAAGCCAAGTATCAACAATTATTAGGCGATGAAGCCGCAAGCTTCTTTGCGACTTTCGACCAACCAGCCCAAAGCGGGTATCGCACCAATCCTTTGCGACCGGCAGTCGACGCTGAAAACTCGGATCCGCAAGTGCCATGGAGTCAATGGGGCCATTACGGCAAAGTCCAAGGCAATGGCATTGAACATGTTTCCGGTTATGTGTATTCACAAGAACCCAGTGCCCAATTTGTCGCCACCGTCCTTGATCCCAAGCCTGGTGAACGGGTCTTAGATCTGTGTGCAGCCCCTGGTGGCAAAACGACGCATATCGCCAGCTTTATGCAAGGCCAAGGCGTGGTGGTCACCAATGAAATCAATCGTGGGCGCGCTAAAATTTTGGCCAGCAACGTGGAACGTTTTGGCATCACCAATGCCTTGATCACCAATAATGACCCAGAAAGCTTGGCGGCGGCGTGGCCTGAAGCATTCGACCGGATTTTAGTGGATGCGCCGTGTTCTGGGGAAGGGATGTTTCGCAAAGATCCTGAAGCGATGCAATATTGGAATGTCGATTACCCGGATGAATGTGCCCGCCGCCAGAAGTTGATTTTACAATCTGCGCAAGCGATGTTGCGTCCCGGTGGCACGTTGGTTTACTCGACTTGTACCTTCAGTCCCGAGGAAGACGAGCAAATCGCCAGCTGGGCCAATGCCAACTTACCGTTGAACTTGGTACCGATCGACAAAGACTTCGGGATTGAATCCGGTCGGCCAAATTGGGCTGATGATGACGACGCGGTGAAAATGACCGCCCGCTTATGGCCGCAACATTTAAACGGGGAAGGGCATTTTGTCGCAAAGTTTGTCAAAGCCGATGATGCGGCAATTCATGGCAAGCTCGCCGATGTCGGGCGTTTAAGTGCGACCCAGCGCAAAGATTATGAGGCCTTTGTCAAAAATGATCTGACCCATGGTTTGTCAGGTCAACTGATGGCGATCAAAGATCAATTGTTTGTGGTTCCCGTCGGTACGCCTGATTGGCGCAAAGTGCATGTGGTGCGCGCGGGAGTGCATGTCGGCACGTTTAAAAAGAACCGCTTTGAACCAAGCCACAGCTTGGCCACCGCACTTAATCCGGCAGATTTCCAACTGAGTATTGAAACCACGCAAGAAGAGTACACGCAATATCGCCATGGTGACTTGTTGCATCGTGATTTACCCGGCAAGCATTACGTCTTGCTCACGTTGAATGGGATGGGTTATGCGTTAGGCAAGCTGGTCAACGGCAGCATTAAAAATGTTTATCCGAAAGGCTTACGGGTCTAAAAGAAATACGCGTCAACTTTGCAAGTTCTGCAAGGTTGGCGCGTATTTGATTTACCGTAATTTCAGTTGGCGCTGTTCGGCGTAATTGACCAGTTCAGGACTATACACCACCGGCACTTGTTTGAGCTCGTCAAAATTGTGTGCCCCAAGCATTGCCATGAGGATCGGCAGCTCTTGTTGCCAGCTTTCAAGCTTGGCTTGGGTTTGCTCATCACCGAGTTTGATCAACCAGTGGAGCACTAACCCGGCGACGCCCACGGCACTGGCACCTAAGCGCAACGCTTTGATCACATCAAAAACCGAACGCACGCCACCAGTGGCAAACAGTTTGGCTTGGACATTTTGTGCTTCCAGTAAAGATTCAACGGTGCTTTGGCCAAAGCCGGCGAGGTCTGCCAACACGCTAGGATCTTTAGTGCGGGCATTTTCGATTTGGGCAAAATTCGTCCCGCCACGCCCGCCGAGATCGATATATTGGGCGCCGAGGTGTTCAATTTGTGTGATGGCTTCACGGGTCATCCCGTTGCCGACTTCTTTGACGATCACCGGTACTGCACTGTGCGCAATGATGTCGGCGAGATTGTCCAGCCAATCAAAGTCGCGATCACCTTCAGGCATCACCGCTTCTTGCACCACGTTGACATGGATCTCTAAGGCGTTGGCGTCAAGCATCGCAACGGCTTGTTGGGCTTGTTGCCAAGTCGCGCCGGCGCCGAGGTTGGCCATGATGAAGCCATCAGGGTCATTTTCCCGCAAGGTGGCGAAGGTTTTGGCCAAGGCAGGTTCGCGCAAGGCCACGGATTGAGAACCAGTAGCAATCGGCAAGTGCAAGGCATGTGCCAAGCGGCCTAAGCGGGCGTTGTACTCGCCAGTTTGTTTGGAGCCGCCAGTCATCGCATTGATGAAAAACGGCCACTGCCAGTCAAACACATGCGGCGTCACATCGATGTCGCTGACTTTGGTTTTGACCAATGGCGTGTGGATCAAGCGTACTTGGTCAAAGCCAGCGGCAGATCGCGGTTGGAAAAATTTCTCGGCTAAAAATAAATGTTCATCTTTGCGATGCGATTGAATCGATTCAGTCATGTTGCGCTCCGATCACTTTGGCAGCAGGGCCTGGCGTGGTGGTCAACACGCGGCCAGCAAAATCCGCTTGTAAGGCGTTAAGAATTTTGGGCACCTGCTCGCCTAACGTTAAGATTTTGACATTCGGCCCGGCATCCATGGTGGCATAAGCTGGGATACCATCAGCGCGCAGTTGTTTGACGATGGCCCAAGCTTTCAGTGTTTCTGGAGTCCAATAAGTGAAGGCCGGATCGCTAGCCAAAATCGTGGCGTGCATTTGCATACTGGATTGTTCGGTTAAATGACCGACTGCTGCGAAATCATTTTGGGCCAGGGCCGTCACCATTTGTTGGGCGGCTTGTTGATTGTGAGTGACCCAAGCAGGGTAGTACGGCGAAGTTTCAACCGTGTTGGCCATTAAGTTGCGCGATGAAATCGGCTTGGGGCCAGCATCGACGAGCACCACTAACATGGCGAGATCTAAATCAGGTGTTGGCAACGGTTCCGCAAAACTGGTCGCGTCATCTTCGCCGCGATGCCAAATGGCCAAACCGCCGTAAATACTGCGCGTCGCCGAACCAGAACCGCGGCGAGCTAGGCGCGATAAAGCCTGTTGATCTAAATTTAAACCAGCCGCGCGACTTGCCGCCAAGGCGAGGGCTGCATACGCTGAAGCAGAGCTGGCCAAACCTGCCGCAGTTGGCACGTGATTGGTACTTTCAACTCGAGCAAATAAGTTAATGCCTGCCAGGTCTCGCACCAAATTTAAAAAAGGCGTGATTTTAGTGGTGACTTGGGCTTGACCATCTAAACTGAATTGATCGGCGGCTAATTCGTCAACAAATTCAACCGTCGTATCGGTATAAAAATCATTCAACGTCAAACTGACGCTATCGGTGTAAGGTAAGATCAACTTGGGGTCTTTTTTGCCCCAGTATTTGATCAGCGCGATATTGGTATGCGCGCGCGCAGTGATTGCAGTCATCAGTTTGTCCTTTCTTCCCCAAAATCATATTGCCAAGTGGCCGTTGCGCCTGCATCGCGCAACGCACGGCGAATGTGGGCGGCATGCGTGGGATCAGTTGCCAAAGCGATCATACAACCACCTTGTCCAGAGCCGGTCAACTTCGCGCCTAATGCGCCATTTTGTTTCGCGGATTGAATCAGGCGGTCTAAGGCCTCATTAGAAACGCCCAGGGCTTTGAGCTGAGTTTGCGCCTGATCCATTTGTTCGCCAAGTGCTAACAAGTCATCTTCAGCCAAGGCTTTGGCGGCAAAAACTGTCGCCATGCCGATGGCTTCAATACTAGCGTCTGTTTGAGCTGGATCAGTGGCTAAATGGTCGGCCACTGAGGCCACGGCAATTTTGGTTTGACCAGCGATGCCCGTGTCGGCGATCACCAAGGTGCCATTTTTCGGGAATTGAATCGGCACTGGGGCTTGGCCTTTGACAAACCATTGTGGGCGGTCAGCTGAAGTTGTGGCTGCATCTAACCCACTGGGATTGCCGTGGATCGCGTGTTCGGAAGTCGCCGTCCACTCGAGAAGTTGTGCGCGGCTTAAAGGCGCATCAAAGGCCGCATAAAATGCCCGCACAACGGCGGTGGCACAAGCAGCTGAACTGCCCATACCGCGTTCTGGTGGCAACGCAGAGTCAATTGTTAATAAGAAGCCTTGCTTTGAGGCGTGGAAATGTTTCAACAAAGCAGAGATCAAATCCGCGATCCCAGCGAAATTGGTGTTGGCTGCACCGTGCAAACTGCCAGCGTAAAAACTCGATTGAATGCGTTGATCCGAGTCAGCCGTCAGCGTCGCCGTCAAGCGAATGCTTTTGACAGGCAAGGCGATGGCAGGTTGGCCATACACCACGGCATGTTCTCCGATCAAAATAATTTTGGCAAAACTTTCGCCACTTGCGTTTTTCATGTGTTTACTCCTTAAAATAACCACAATAATCATACCTTAAAGCTAGGCCAGAAACTAGCTTGTGCTAAACTAGAAGTAACAATTATAGGAGGCAGTGTGATGGCGTTACAATTTGTGATCGGACCCGCCAGCAAGGATCATGAACAAGCGATGATCCAACAAATCAAAGCAAATCTTGCCGACCCCAAAGCGCAAGTCTTTTACTTGGTGCCTAACCACGTGAAGTTTGAAGCAGAAGTCAGTTTGTTAAAAGGGCTTAAAACTGGCACCATCGCGGCGCAAAATCGCGTGCAAACTTTTTCCTTTACGCGCATGGCGTGGTATTTTTTGCGCGAATCCCCGATTTTTGCCCAGCCGCGCTTAGACACTGCCTCGAATGCCATGTTAGTTGCACGGCTGTTGCATGAAAATCGCGACCAGTTGCGTTTATTTGGCGGCTTGGCCAATGCCATCGGTTTCACCACTAAGCTTGCCAGCCAACTCACTGAACTGCTCAACGGTCGCATTGACGCCAAAACCTTGCAAAAGGCCTGTGACGATTTGCCTGGCAATGACCGCCATCGCGCCAAGTTGCAAGATTTGGTGATCATGCTCGATGCTTATGAACAAGCAGTGGGGCCTTTTGCCACCAATGCCAGTTTACTTGCGGCGTTAAGTCAAGCCTTGCAACGGCATGATCTCAGTCATACTTATTTTTATTTGGACCACTTCAATGATTTGGCAGCCAGTGAACAGAATTTGGTGGAAACCTTGATGCAACAGGCAGCCCAAGTGACAGTGGCTTTGACGTTGGATGACTTAGAACCAGCTCACACGCCTGATTTATTTTTGCCGGCCAAACGCTTGTATCAGCGCTTAGATGCAGCGGCACAACGCTTAGATGTCGCGGTTTTGCCGGCGATCGTAGCCCCAGATCGCACCTTGTCAAAAGGCATGCACGCGGTTGAACAATTCTTTGTTGCGGACACCAAGCTTGAACCGATCAAATTCAGCCAAGTCGTCCCCAACGTTACGCTGGCCAAGGCGGATTCGCCTTACACCGAATTACGAGAAGTGGCCAAACAGATCAATATCGCGGTGCACCATGGCGCGCGCTACCGCGACTTTTTGGTGATGGCGCGGCATTTGGATCCTTATGCGGACGTGATCGATCCGATTTTTGCGGAATATCAATTGCCGGTGTTCGTCGATCATGAACATCCGATGCAACATCACCCAGTTGTGGCTTTATTAGAAAGTTTATTTGAGATCCAGCGCCATCATTATCAATACGGCGATGTGATCCGTTTGTTGCGTACGGAATTATTGATCCCCAAAGACATGTCGCCTCAAGCGTTTCGCGCCGCCGTCGACGTGTGCGACAACCATCTGTTGCGCACCGGCATTTCTGGCAGTTATTGGACCAAAAATCAAGACTGGCAGTATTTACGTCGCCGCACTAGCGACGATGGCGTTGATTTAGACCCAGAAAAATCTGAACAACTCAACATTGTGCGGCGCTTGATTCAAGCCAATGTGCCGCGCTTATTTAAAGCACTGAATCTGGCCGAAACTGGCTTACAAGCGGCCACGACGTTATACCAATGGTTGATCGACATGGGTGTCGTCGATCAACTCAATGCTTGGCGACAAGCGGATATCGATGCCGGTAACTTACAAGCTAGCCAAGCCGGGGAACAAGCTTGGGCGACTTTTGTGAAGTTATTAGATGATTATGTCGCGATTTTAGGCGAAACGCCTTGGGATCTGGAACAATTTGTTGAAATTTTAAATGCTGGTTTTGCCAGTGCGACTTACACGCAGATCCCGTCCACGTTAGATCAAGTGGTGGTTTCTGAAACTGCGTTGACGCGCTTGAACAAGTTCAAACATGTCTTTGTCATTGGGGCGACGGCGGCGGTAATGCCAGATCAAGTGTCTGATTCCGGTTTATTATCCGCAGAAGACCGCGTGGCCATTCAATCCCTTTTGCCAGATACCGCGTGGTTGGCAGTCAATGGGCCTCAAGTGGCCTTAGGCGATCCCTTCATTAACTATGCGGGGATGTTAGCCGGCGACACTGAATTGACCATGAGTTATCCAGGCTTTGTCGACAGTGAAAATCATGCCTCGCCTTACTACACCCATATGCTAGAAGCGTTGAAGCTCACGGAACAAACCTGGGAGCAGCCGACGCCAGATGCTGCCCCAAACGGCGGAACCCCGCGGAGTTTGTTAAGTGATTATGTCGCTGTCGCACAAAAAGCCCGCGAACAAAAGCGCCAGCAATTACCGGTGGCTTGGCAACAAGTGTATACGCAACTGATGCAAACCAGTTGGCAACCGCTGACGGTGCGCTTAACTAGCAGCTTGACTTACACCAATGACGTCGGCAAGCTATCATCAGAATTGGCGCAAAAGCTTTACGGCGAACATTTATTTGTGTCCGTGTCGCAACTGGAAACTTATTATCGCAATCCGTTTGAATATTTCCTCAGATATGGCTTGCGCCTGCGCGTGCGGCCAGAATTTGCGATGACGCCAGCAGACACAGGTTCCTTGGATCACGCCACGTTAGATCAAGTCTTCAAAAAACTCGCGGAACAAAACCTGCGCTTAGGCGATTTGGATGCCCAACAATTACGTGACTTGGTCAGCGATGTCGTGGATTCATTGGTGGCGCAACCGGGATTAGAGATCCTCACCACCAGTTTACAAGGGGATTATGCCAAACGGCGGATCCAAAGCATTTTGGTCGCGGTGCTGACCGCGATTCGCCAACAACAAATGGCTAGCCGTTTTGCCCCGCAAAAAACCGAATTGCCGTTTGGCGGCGGCGACCAGAAACAACAACTGGCCCCAATCGTGCTACCGATCGGTAACCAGCGCCAAGTTTCAGTGCGCGGGAAAATCGATCGCTTAGACACGGTCACCTTAAATGGCGACGAATATTTCTTGGTGATCGACTACAAATCCAGCAAGCACGTGTTCACGCCACTGGAAGCTTATTATGGCGTAGCGATGCAAATGCTGACGTATATCGATGCGGTGGAAAATGATCTCGATGAAAAAGGCGTCGCCAACAAACCTGCCGGCGCGCTTTATATGCACATGCACAAAAAGCCGGTCGCTTATGATCAAAATCCAGACAAATTACAAATCGCGCATCAAAAAGCCTACAAACTGCAAGGCTTATTAGTCTTGCCAGATGATCAAGACCAAGCCTTGAACTTAGCGAAACAATTCGACGCTGGTTTAGCAGATGCCGGATTCACCAGCAATATCGTGCAAATCGGCACCAAGAAAAACGGCGAATTTTCTGCGCGCACACATGCCATTTCTCAAGATGCGTTAGCGTTATATTTAAATCACAATCGCCAGTCGATCATTCATGCCGCCCAACAGATCTTAGCGGGCAATATTGCGCTAGCACCATTGCAGTTTAAATCTGAAGCCACAGTGATCACCCAATCCGACTATCAAGCCATCATGTTGTTTGACCCCGCAACAGAACACGACCGTTATCACCATGTCGACTCCTTAGACGTGCCAACGATCATGGCCAATATGCGAAAGGAAGCTGAAGACCATGCCTAAATATACTGAAAATCAAACCAAAGCCATTTTGCATGGTGGCCATGATGTGCTGGTATCCGCTTCTGCGGGCTCCGGGAAAACCACTGTCTTAGTTGAGCGCATTTTACACCAGTTAAAAGCCGGCGGCGAATTGTCGCGGATGTTGATTGTGACCTTCACCAATGCCGCAACCAGCGACATGAAACTCAAGATTCAAAAAAAGCTCAAACAAGCTTTCGCAGCGGAAACAGACCCAAAAATTCGCCGGCATCTCGGCACTCAGCAAGCCTTAGCCAACAGTGCCCCGATCATGACGTTGGATGCGTTTTGTCAACAAGTGGTGCAACAGTACTATTATGCCATCGATTTGGAACCAGGCTTTCGCATTTTAAGTGACCCCGTTGAGCGGAAATTGCTGGCCGAATCTGTGTGGAGTGACTTGGTGGAAGCTGAACTTGCCGGGGAGCATGCCGCCGACTTTGAAGCGTTGGCGGATAATTTCAGCACTGGCACCGATGATTCCGGGCTTGCCGACGCCGTCTTTTCGTTAGTGGATTATGCCAACACCACACCGACGCCACACCAATGGTTGACTGAAATTGCTGATGCTTATAACCCTGACAATTTCGATGCGTGGTTCGATCACCAAGTGTGGCCGCGCTTAGCCGAACAATTGCGCCAAGCCCATGACAGTTTGCAAGGGTTACTTTCAGCGCTTGATCCTGCCGACAATGCTTTAGCCGACGCAGGCGCTCAGTTGCAAAATGTGTTGACAGCATTGGATCAAGCGGCGCAATTGGACACCCAAGATTATGCCAGTGCCCAAAGTTTGCTCAACAGCTTGCCTTGGCCAGACTGGCGCAAAGGCCGTCGAACCAAAGATGAAGTGGCCAAAGAAATCAAAAAGCAAACCGTCGATGCCGCCAACGCCGTGAAAAAAGCGTTTCAAGCCAACGCGCTGACCATGGTGCAAATTGCGCCTAAAGACCTCACTGAAGCATTGACGGCAACATATCCACTGATGCAGACGTTAAGTGCCGTGTGTCAAGAATTCACCTTGGCCTTTGCGACGGAAAAACAGGCGCGCCATGTGCAAGATTTCAATGATATTGCCCATCATGCGTTAGATATTTTGCACACCGATGATCCGCAAACAGGCGTTGCGATCGCAGAGAACTATAAAGCCAGCTTTGATCAAGTGTTTGTCGATGAGTACCAAGACATCAACTTGCTTCAAGAAAGTTTGCTGGATGCAGTTTCTCAAACAACGCCTGGCAATCGCTTTATGGTCGGGGATATCAAGCAGAGCATTTACGGGTTTCGCTTGGCGGATCCGCGGCTATTTTTGGCGAAGTACCGCCGCTTCGGTGTTGCAGACAGTGATGGTGAGCGTTTGGTCTTAGCCGAGAACTTCCGCTCCAGTCGCAATGTGTTGGATTTTACCAATTTGATTTTTTCGCAGATCATGGATCCGGCTGTCGGGGACATGGCTTATGACCAAGACGCGCAACTCAAGCGCGCCACCTTTAATGCACCTGAAGATTTCGCGCCTGCTACGGAATTGTTGTTGAATGTGGCTGACGCTGACAGCGAACCAGAAGCTGATGATGAGGACGCGGACCCAGACGTTGAGAACTTGGATAAAGCCACCCGCCAAGCCAATTTGGTGATCGCTAAAATTCAAGCGTTGGTCAATGATCCAGACGCGATTTTATATGATGGCCAAACCAAAGCCGCGAATGGCGACTTGGTGTGGCAAAAACGCCGCATTCGCTATCAAGATATCACACTGCTCGTGCGCGGGCGGACCAACAACGTCGCCATTCAAAGTGCCTTTGCCAAAGCCAAAGTGCCGATCGTCGTCGCTGATGCGCAAAATTATTTCAAAACCACGGAACTGATGACCATGTTGTCGATGCTACGGGTGATCGATAATCCCAAACAAGAAATTGCACTTGTTGCCGTATTGCGCTCGCCGATGGTGGGGATGCGGGCTGATCAATTGGCGTTGATCCGCTTAGCGAAGCCGCATGCCAGCTTTGATGATGCCTTTGAAGCCTTTTTAACGCAACCGACCAGAAGTGAATTTGGCGCGCAAACGCAACAAACGGCGCAACATTTTGCTGATCAAATTGCGGATTTGCGTGATTTCGCCCGCGGCCACGAATTGGTGCAGTTGATTTGGCGGATCTATGATGAATTCGGGTATTTGGATTTTGTCGGTGGCTTAGATGGCGGCGTCCAGCGGCAAGCCAACTTGCGCGCTTTAGCCAGCCGCGCCGCCAGTTATGAAGCAGGAGGATTTCGCGGTTTATTTGCCTTCATTCACTTCATTGAATTGAT
The DNA here is from genome assembly GCF_001435035.1 of Lacticaseibacillus manihotivorans DSM 13343 = JCM 12514. Lineage (GTDB taxonomy): Bacteria > Bacillota > Bacilli > Lactobacillales > Lactobacillaceae > Lacticaseibacillus > Lacticaseibacillus manihotivorans. Next base: position 9,995 of record NZ_AZEU01000234.1, on the reverse strand, counting down.
GCAAAAGCAAAACAAAGACCTCGCCAGTGCGGTTACCGTCGATCCTGATGTCGATGCCGTCTCATTGATGACAATCCATGGCTCCAAAGGCTTGGAATTTCCCGTCGTGTTTGTGATGGGGATGGACACGAAATTTGATCTGCGCGATTTACAAAGCCGCCAGATCTTGACGCCAAATTTGACTGGGGTGCAGTGGCTCAATCAAGCCACTGGCGCAATTTATCCCTTGCCGCAATTTGAATTAGCCAAAGCGCAGAAACGCCGGCAAATGTTGGCGGAAGAAATGCGGCTTTTATATGTGGCACTGACCCGGGCGGAACAATATCTGTTCTTAGTGGCCAATGTCGATAGTCCCGATCAGTTGACCAAAAAATGGGAAACTGCCACCACTGCCACGCATCAAGTGTTACCCCAAGCGATGCGCGCCAGTGCCGGGCGGTATTTGGACTGGATCGGCATGGCGATCGCGCGGTTGGATGATGGCAAAATCGAAACCTTTGGCGCGAAAGTTAAAACCGTGCTGGATTCTGATCAAACGCCAGTCGTCGCCAACACCACCCCAGACCTACCAGCGCCGGCGCCAGAAATCGATTTAACCAAATGGTTTGATTGGCACTATCCCTTTGCTGCCGCGACGAAAACCACGGGCTTTCAATCGGTAACCGAAATCAAACGTGCCCAACAAGAAGATGAAGACATTCAAGAATTGGTGGCATCTGATCGCCAGCTCGGTGGCAATCGCTTTGTGTCTGATTTTGCCCAACCGCAATTTTTGATGAAACCCAAAGCGCCATCTGCAACTGCGATTGGGACGGCGACGCATTTGGTATTACAACAACTCGATTGGATGAAACCGACAGCTGAAACCATCGCGGCAACAGTTGCGCGCTTGGTGGATGAACAGCGTCTCGATAACCAAGTCGCTGCCAAAATCGATCAAGCCAGTTTGTTGCGGTTTGTACACACGGACTTGGGCCAATTGATCACGGACAATGCCAGCGGGTTGCATCGAGAAGTCGCGTTTTCCTTGTTGTTGCCTGCTGCATCCGTATTTGCCAAAATGGCAGAGGACCAAGACAACGATATTTTAGTGCACGGGATGATCGACGGGTACGTCACCACGCCAAATGGGGTCGTGTTGTTTGATTACAAGACGGATCATGTGCAGTCTGCCGAAGAATTGTTGCCGCGCTACACGTTACAACTGCAATTGTATGATGAAGCACTGAGCACGATGCAGCCCCAACCGGTGATCGCCAGATATTTGATCGCTTTGGCGACTGGTGAGGTCATCAGTGTGGCGAAAGCCCCGCAAGAATAGTAAAATAGACGCTGAATCTATCATGAAGTGAGTGAAGTCATTGGCTTTCGACCAAACCTATGCGGTATTAGATCTGGAAACGACTGGTACGTCAGTTAAAAATGGCGACCGCATCATCCAAATCGGATGCGCCTTCGTCAAAAACTTTAAGGTGATCGCCACCTTTTCACAAATGATCAATCCGGATCGCGACGTGCCGCAAGCGATTCAACAATTGACCCATATCGACCCAGAAGCCTTAGTGGCCGCACCTTATTTTGCTGACGTCGCGGAAGGGTTTGCCAAGCGTCTAAAAGATTGTGTGATCGTCTGCCACAATGTGAATTTCGATTACCCTTTTTTAAGTGCAGAATTTGAACGCGTCGGCTTACCGGCGTTGACTAATCCAGCCATCGACACGGTGGAGCTTGCGCAGATCTTATTGCCGACGCAAGGCAGCTATCGTTTGCAAGATCTCACCCAAGCGCTGGGCATTCAGCACAAAAATCCGCATCGCGCAGACTCTGATGCCGTCAGCACCGCCAAGTTGTTGATGGCATTGACCAAACGCTTTCAAGCGTTGCCGAGTGTGTTGCAACATCAACTGGTGGGCAAAAGTCATGCCTTGATCCGGCAAACTGGGGATTTTCTGGCCAAGGTGGAACGCTTTGATGTGCCGCTGAAACGCCCGATGATCCAAGTCGGGGAGTTGGTGCTACAAGCGATGCCTGAGGTCGTGGAACCGATCGAACCACGCGCTTATCCTTTGGCTGCCATCGACAAGAAAGCCATTTTGAAACCAGCGTATAAGTGGCGCGCCGCCCAAGGCAAAATGATGGACGCCATTTATCAAAATGCGACCGACACACAACAACCGTTGGTGATCGAAGCTGGCACTGGCTTAGGTAAAACCATGGGGTATTTATTACCTTATGCCTATGTTGCCAATGCCCAACAAAAACTGGTGATTGCCACGACGACCACGGTGTTACAAAGCCAGTTATTTGCCCAAACGCAAAAACTCGCTGACCTGTTGGATCGCCCGATCAATGCCGTGATCATCAAAAGCCCGCACCATTATTTAGACCTCACCCAATTTCAACATAGTTTGCAACTGCCTGCCGGCGACCGCTTGACGGCAGTATTACAAATGAAGTTATTGGTGTGGTTGAGTGCCACCACCACTGGTGACTTAGATGAGTTGCACTTGACCACTTATCGCGCCCCGTTATTTGGCCAAGTCGCTCATGCTGGCGCCAAAGCCGTGGGGCCTTATGCTGAGTATGATTTTTATCAGCGTTTGCAGACCCAAATCAAGGCGGCTAGCATTGTGATTACCAACCATGCTTACCTTGCACGCCATCCAGAACTTGCTGAAGCCCAGCCATTCTTAGTAGTGGATGAAGCTCAACATTTCGCCGACAACGTGGCGTTGGCGCACGCTCATGCCCTGGATTTGGCCAAGTTGCGCATTCATTTGCAACACTTAGCCCGGCTGGTCAATCGCCCAGAACATCACAACTTGATGCAAGTCTTCGCCGATTCCAAAATGCAAACGTATCAATTGCAAAGCTTAGCAACCGCCGTGGCCGCAAGTATCGCCACGATCGAAGCCGTCCAAATCAAATTCGGCAAAATGCTTCAAGACCCTAAACCTGGTTTTATGGCGCAGTCGCTGAGCGTTGAACAAGCCCAAAGCGTTGAAGCCGAATTGCGGGCCTGGCTACCGAAATTATCTCGCCAACTCGATGCTGTAGCCGGGGTTTGCAGCCAATTGCAACAACAATATCTCAGCCATCAAGATCATTTTGGCGTCAGTGCTGCTGGCTTGTTTCAAGCGCTCGGTGCATTGCGCAAAGCTTTTGATCAAGACAGCATCCAACTGATTGCGTTGAAAGATTTCAAACATTTGGATCAACAACTGTGCCGCTTGGAGCTTTCCAATGGTAAAGATGCCTTAAGTTTGAAACTCACTTGGCAACAAGTTTCGGCTGCTTTGGCGACTAAAGCCTTGCTCGATCAATTCCAAGCCCCAGTGTTAGTGGGGGCGACGTTGATGGTGGCACGTAAATTCGATTATTTACTCCAAGCAGTCGGTTTGCCCTTAGAGACGCCGACATTGCGTTTGCGCAGTCCGTTTCATTACGCCCAACAAGCGCAAGTGTTTGTGGATCCCGAAGCGCCTCATCCAGATGACGTTGACTATTTGGATTATCTCGTCGATGCGTTGCGGCAATTATGCGAAGTCCAGCATCAAACCATTGTCTTGTTCAATCGCTTAGATACCATCAAAGCTGTTTATGCTCGGATCGCGGACCGCGAATGGACGGCGGATTGGGAAATTTTAGCGCAAGGGGTGTCTGGCTCTGCCGGGAAAATTGCCAAGCGTTTTGCGATTTCTCAACACGCGTTATTACTTGGCGCCGCCAGTTTCTTTGAAGGCGTCGATTATCCGGATAAGCAATTGGAAATGGTGATTTTAACCCGTTTACCGTTTGATGCGCCAAGCCAGCCGTTGGTGCAAGCGCGCAGTGAGCAATTGCAAGCACAAGGACGCGATCCGTTCACTGAAGAAGCCTTACCAAAAGCCACGTTAAGATTGCGGCAGAGTTTTGGCCGCTTGATCCGCACGGAACATGACCGCGGCGTGTTTATCTGCTTAGATCCGCGCTTAGTCACCACTAAATATGGCCGGCAAATGCAGCACGCTTTACCGAATCTTAAGCCAATGCGCCTGTCAGTACCAGAAATGGCGCAGTATAGTAAAGCATGGTTAGATCATCAACCACTATTGAACAAGGAGGGAACCCATCATAATGCGTAGAGCAAATCGCCGCAACTGGCAAGGCAAAGTCTGGGTCGTTGTCGGCTTAGTCTTGATCGCCGTGGTGTTAGGCATTTATCAAAAAGGTCTGGCCCCAATGCGTGCCGTACGCACACAAGCCGTCAGCATCGCCAAAAAGAAAGCTGGCGTGCAATCCGTTTCTGCCTTTTATTGGGACAAACAGCGCGATTCTTATGTGACGGTGGCAGGCACCACCAAAAATAAGCAAAAAGTCTATGTCTTGATCCGCCAAAAAACCGGGCATATGGATGTGTTGCGTCAAGCTAATGGGATTTCCATGCAAGAAGCTGAGGCTGAAGCCATCAAAAGCTTCGCGCCTAAGAAAATTATTAGCGTGGGATTGAGCATTCGTAAACAAAAAGTCGTTTGGGATATTGGCTATCGCTCAAAGTCTGGTAAACTAGGCTATGTAACTTATGATTTTAAAAACGGCGATCAATTATTTGCTGTCGCTAATTTATAATTCAGCCTGGGGAGTGAGCCTATGCATTTATCAAAGCGAATCAATACTGTGGCACCGTCAGCAACATTGGCTGTGTCGAATTTAACCAAGCAAATGAAAGCGCGTGGGGAAGACGTGATCGACTTGTCGATCGGCCAACCTGATTTCGAAACGCCAAAGCACATCGAAGAAGCAGCGATTGCGGCCATACGGAACAATAAAACCAGTTTCTACACGCAAGCTTCTGGCATTCCAGAATTGCGCCAAGCGATTGCCGATCACATTTTTGCCCAAACCAACGTGCGCTATGATCCCAGACAAATCGTGGTCACCACTGGCGCGAAGTTCGCCTTATATGGTTTGATGCAAGTCTTGTTAGACCCAGGCGAAGAAGTGCTGGTGCCAATTCCTGGCTGGGTGTCTTACGTGGAACAAATCAAGTTAGCTGGCGGCGTGCCACGTTCTGTGGTCGCCAAAGCCAACTTTAAAGTCACCGTGGATGAACTGGAAGCACAGCGCACTGCAAAAACGCGCGCCGTGATCATCAACTCACCACAAAATCCAACTGGTGCGGTTTACACCCGTCAAGAATTGACCTTGATCGGTAACTGGGCATTGAAGCATGACATTTTAGTGATCGCTGACGATATTTATCGCGACTTGATTTATAACGGCACGGCTTACACTTCCATGATTCAAATCGATCCTGCCATCACCGCAAACACGGTATTGATCACTGGTGTTTCCAAGTCTTATGCCATGACTGGTTGGCGCATCGGCGTCATCGCCGGCCCTGAAAAAATCACAAGTGCCATGGGCAAATTACTGGGCCACGCCACTGGGAACACCACGGCAGTCGCGCAGTATGCGGCACTGGCAGCCTTTTCCGGCACCCAGGAACCCGTCGAAACCATGCGCCAAGCATTTGAAAAGCGCTTGAATGCGGTGTACGATCGATTAGTGCAGATTCCAGGCTTTGAACTCGATACCAAACCACAAGGGGCCTTTTACTTGTTCCCGAAAGTTTCTCGCGCTGCGCAATTATGCCACTATACGTCAGTCGATGACTTTGTGGCCGCATTGCTTGAAGAAACTGGGGTCGCGTTAGTGCCAGGGCGTGCCTTTGGGATGCCAGAACATGCACGCTTGAGCTATTCAAAGGATATGGAAAGCTTAATGACGGCGATGGACCGCATTGCGGCCTTCGTTGCCAACAACTGATTTTACTTAGAGGAGAATTTATTGCATGACTACCACGATTCGCATTAAAGATGCCGCCCAACACGTTGATGAAGAAGTCCAAATCAACGCGTGGCTGACAGACAAACGCTCCAGCGGCAAAATTGCCTTTTTACAATTGCGCGATGGCTCGGCCTTTTTCCAAGGGGTCGTGTTGAAAAACGCGGTGTCTGAAGAAGTGTTTGCCACTGCCAAAGAATTACACCAAGAAACATCGATGACCATCACCGGCACGATCCATGAAGATAGCCGCAGTCATTTCGGTTATGAAATCCAAGTCTCCGACATCAATGTGGTGGGGACTTCTGAAGATTATCCGATCACCCCTAAAGAACACGGGATCGAATTCTTGTTGGATCACCGCCATCTGTGGTTGCGTTCCAAGCGCCAATTCGCCATTCAACAAATTCGCAACGAAATGATCCGCGCCACTTATGAATTCTTCAACAACGAAGGCTTCATTAAGATGGACCCACCGATCCTCACGGGTTCGGCTCCTGAAGGGACAACGGAATTATTCGAAACCGAATACTTCGACAAACCCGCTTACTTATCTCAATCTGGCCAATTGTACGCTGAAGCCGGCGCCATGGCTTATGGCAAAGTCTTCACTTTCGGCCCAGTGTTCCGCGCTGAAAAATCCAAGACTCGCCGTCACTTGACGGAATTTTGGATGATCGAACCGGAAATGGCCTTCATGCATCAAGATGAAAGCTTGAAGATCCAAGAAAACTACATCGCCTTCTTAGTGCAATCTGTCATCGATAACTGCGAATACGAATTGACCTTGATCGATCGCGATATCGACACCTTGAAGAAGTATACCAAGACGCCATTCCCACGCATTCGCTATGATGAAGCCATCGAAATGCTGCAAAAAGCCAACTTTGATGTGAAGTGGGGCGACGACTTCGGTTCTCCTGAAGAATCCTACTTGTCCGAACAATTCGAACAACCAGTGTTTGTGTTGAACTATCCGAAAGCCATCAAGCCATTTTACATGTTGCCTGAAGAAGGCCGCGATGATACTTATGTCTGCGCGGACTTGTTGGCCCCAGAAGGTTATGGCGAAATCATCGGCGGTTCCGAACGTGAAGTCGATTATGATAAGCTCAAAGCCCAAATCGAAGCCAAAGGATTATCTTTGGATGAATACGAATGGTATTTGGACTTGCGTAAATATGGCAGTGTGCCGCATTCAGGCTTTGGCTTAGGGTTTGAACGGGCGATCACTTGGATCTGCCACTTGGATCACTTGCGCGAAGCGATCCCATTCCCACGGATGATCAACCGCATCAAGCCGTGATCACAAAAGGGCCAAGACTGTCATTGTCTTGGCTCTTTGTTTATCTCTTGGGCTTGGGCACGAAAATCGGTGGGCGGAAGTGAATTGGCGGCACTGCGAAAAATGGGCCAAGTTGCCGGTGCGGCCGGCTTCAGAAATCGGCAAAAACCGCCGATGTTCTTCCGCCTAAAAAACGAGCCAAGAAAACCACTTGTCTTGTTTTTTGCCGATGAAATCTGCGGATGCCGCCAAAAACCAGCGTCATCCTTGATTTCATTACCACAGGCAATTGGCCCATTTTTCTCCGTTTGCCAACTCACTTCCGCCTACCGATTTTCTCGGCAATGCCAGCGCGGAGACAAAGAAAGCAGTCTCTGACCTGACGTTGGCCGGGTTGGTGACGGCTTATCGAGAATTCGTTGTGAATGGAATCTATTCGTCAATTATGTTCAAAGGAGTTTTCAATGGCAGATGCTTTAAATAGCTTTTTGCAAACCCGCAATACTAGCTTTTCTGATGTGTTGTTTTCACACTTTGCGCAAACGGATCTGACGCAAAGTGAATTTGTGGTGTACTTATTTTTGACGCGCTGGGGGCAAACCCATGTGGAAGCCCCAGAACCACAGGCGCTGGCGCAAGCGACGAAAATGACGCCAAGTGGGGTATATGCGGCGATCACCAGCTTGATCAATAAACAAGCCATTGCGTTGATCAGCGTGTCAGACAATGCGGGGCACAGTGTCGATCAATACGACGTGACGCCGTTGTTGCGCCGCTTGTTGACGACGCCAGAAACCACCACTGAGAAAACATCCAGTGGCAATGCGTTAGTATTCAATCAAATTGAAATTGAATTTGGCCGGCCGCTTTCGCCAATCGAACAACAAACCATCAGTGATTGGCTGAATATCGACCATTATGATGCTGGTGTGATTCAGTTGGCGCTGCGCGAAGCGGTGATCAACCAGAAATATTCCTTGCGCTACATGGATCGCATTTTGATTGCGTGGGAGAAACAACACCTGACCACGGTGCAACAGGTGCAAGCTTACCAAGCGCGCCGCGAACAATTGTAAGGAGGGATCGCCTTGAATGATGCGTTAGCCGTTGAATTCCTAAATGCAGTCCTAAAGCAATATCCTGATGTCCAACCGACTTTGGTGGCGCACAGTCCGTTTGAAATTTTGGTGGCGGTGATGTTATCGGCGCAAACCACAGATCGGGCGGTGAATGCCATCACGCCGAAACTCTTTGCGCAGTATCCAGATGCGGCAGCAATGGCCAAAGCCTCAGCTGAAGACATTGAGCCTTATATCGACCGGCTTGGTTTGTATCGCAACAAGGCCAAGTACTTGGCGACCATGAGCCGGCAGTTGATGTTGCGCTACGATGGCGTCGTGCCGCAAACTTATCCTGAACTAACCGCTTTAGCCGGGATCGGGCGCAAAACGGCGACAGTGGTGCGCACGGATGCCTTTAACATTCCTGGCATTGCCGTGGATACCCATGTGTCGCGGATCATCAAAGGGTTTGGCATCGCTGATCCCAAAGCCACGCCTGATCAAATTCAAAAGCGCTTAGAAGCATTGATGCCAGAAGCTACTTGGATCCAGTTGCACCGCGGCTTGATCCGCACTGGGCGTGAATGGCTCAGCGCCCGCGATCCGCAATTTCCTGAGGCTTGGGCCAAATTTAAACCTTATTATCATCCAATTAAAAAGGAGCGTGCGCATCATGCCTGATACCATTCAACCGTCTAAACGTCATGCCCAACGGGAATCTTGGGATCATTATTTTATGAAATTGGCTTTAAATGTGGCCGAGCGCTCAACTTGTGAACGCGCCACAGTCGGGGCTGTACTGGTCAAAGATCATCGCATTATCGCCACTGGTTATAACGGCAGTATTTCCGGCGACCCGCATTGCGACGAAGCTGGGCATTTGATGCGTGATGGCCACTGTATTCGCACGCTGCACGCGGAAATGAATGCCATTTTGCAATGTGCCTTAAATGGGGTATCGACCAAAGGGGCCACCGTTTATGTCACGTTTTTCCCTTGTTTGAATTGCACCAAGGCGTTGGTTCAAGCCGGCGTGTCAAAAATTTATTACGCCAATGATTATCGCAACGATCCTTATGCGGAAGAATTGTTGGCCAACCATCATGTTGAAGCCGTACACTTAACTGTGAAGGATTAGCGATACAAAACTTTTGCGATACAAAACTTTTACAACCAATTGCTTGCAATTAAATACAGTAAGCGTTATCATGTTCTCGAATTCAAGGTGGAGATAGCAACTTAGCGCACGTTGCTTGAAACTCTTCGCAACGGGGGGCAGTTCCCCGCAGGCCCAGTGAGACTGATCCGCAGTGACCCCAGCTTAACGGTTGGTGGGCATTGGATCTCTAGCATCAGAGTACCGGTACTGAATGGTTCTTCGGAACTCCATGATTACGCCGGATCGCGTTCCTCATGGTGACATGGGAAGCAAGTCGACGTCTGTGCACGAAAGGCAGTGCAAAGCTGATTAGTGACTAAAGCGGTCTAAGGCCAATCCCCTAGGGCTGCGCAGAAACGTACTTGGATACATCAAATGACAGCACGAACGTAACTGAATTGGTGTCAAAGCCAAGAGTCCACGAAATAGGCGGTAAGCAGGAGATAACCACACGTTCATAACGCCAAAATCGGGTCAAGGCACATCTCTATGATGTGTCTTGGCCCGATTTTCTATTGCTAGTCCAGACTAATGTTCCATGGCAAGTATGGCGCCAGCGTGGTTTCATTCAGTTCAAATTCTGGTATCTGTGGAAGCTTTTCAAATAAGCCCGCGTTTTACAATCAAGTTAGCCACTATCGTTAGCACTCAGACAAAATAAAAA
>NZ_AZEU01000233.1 GCF_001435035.1 Lacticaseibacillus manihotivorans DSM 13343 = JCM 12514 | reverse complement strand
AAGGCCTAAAACTTCCGGCGTTGAAGTGCTCTTCAACACCAAAAATTTTAGACCCACTTTTTTACAGTGTCCCCGCTTTGTGTATAATAAATTGGAAATTGGTGCTTACCGGTGCAATTTTTTGATTGATTCGGCAACGCGACTTTGCATCGGCGATGCGGCCGCAAGCATAAGCGCATTTCTAAGCGCCGGATCAACAGCGTAGATATACAATCCATGTACGCCGCGAGTCAAAAGTACGTTCACTTCATTTCGGAGTAACTCCAAGGCAACACTTTGCTTTTTCTTTCCCATTGAACGCTTCTGTGTGGCGTTCTTGTTGGCACTATTTTCTGGGTGAACCACGACTTGACCATTTTCGTAGCCGACAGATGGGCCAAGGATAACGCCGGCATAGTTTAAGTCTAATCCTTGGATAGTGAACGTTGAACCGACTTCATCGATGGTTTGTGGTTGCTCTGCCCAAGCGAGTTTTGCATTCCGACGAGCCTGACGTTTATCATTGACCTTGATCTGAAGGTTCCATGGCATGGACCAATCGCCAATTGAAACATGCCACATATTATCTTTTTGATCTTTAGGATGCTTTTTTTGAACAAATGGCCAGTCAAAAGTGGCTAACATGCGAGAAAGGCCATGCTCTTGGTCTTTATTCTTTGCACGGATGGCCGACTGCAGTGTGGCTGGTGAATCAAAAATTTGCAGATCATAATTCTTGGCATCTGCTTGTGGTATCGCGTCGATTTGGTTGTTAAACACAAAATCTTCGATCCACTGGAGTGTTTCGGGTCCTGCGTCCATGCGCATCTGTTGGGTTAAGGTGATCAAGTTGCCATTAGCCTCAGCATGATCAGCAAGCTCTTTGAATTGTGTTTGCGTTCGATAGCCATTGGTTGCCAAGACCTGGTATGGGTCAAAGACTGCGACAACGACGCGGGATCGTTCAAGCAAATCGTCAAGTTGGTTTTTACCTTTATATGCTTGTTTGCCTTGGGTGTAAAGCAGATGTGCTTCATCCACCAAGGCAACATCAATCAGCGAATCTTCATCCTTATCAGAAGTGACGTTGATATAGTGCGTGGGCTTGTTGACTTGATCGCCTTCCTCAGTGTACAGACCTAGTTTAGTCATGATTTGTTGGTAAACGGTAAATTGTTGATCGTGATTGACCATCAACTTTGCATTCAGACGTTGATTAGCGGAAACAAGGTCCTGCACATCACCATGTTTATCTAAGGTGGTCATTAACTGATAATACAAACTACTGAGGAGGACTGTTTTGCCTGAACCGGCTTCACCTTGGATAATGATCAGTTGGCCACGCTGATTGTTTTTCAAAGCGACTTGAATCCGGTCGAGAATCGTCGTGCGGGCAGTTCGTTGACTAGCAGTCAACGTGTGAAAAGGGGAGGCCTTGAATAAAGCGGAATCCAAAATGGCTCGTTCAACCGGGAAAATGTCCGGATCAAGGTGATGAAGTTTCCGCCAAATTTGAGAGAAAATCTGATTCTTCTCATTCATTGGGTAATAGCTACCTTGAGGATTGGTACGTAAGTTCATCAGGCGATAATTTGTTTCGGAGCCGGACAAATAAAGCATCAGTTGGTTTTCAATGTCGAGGGTCATCGATTTATTGACCTGGATTATTCATAGAATTTCAAAAAAGCAGCGCAATCCCACGATTCACACGGG
>NZ_AZEU01000027.1 GCF_001435035.1 Lacticaseibacillus manihotivorans DSM 13343 = JCM 12514 | reverse complement strand
ACCGTCAGAGCAAGGCCGCCTGAGGTTGAAAGTCCAGAAAAACGTCCGCACGCCCCTTGGCGCAAGGCGTGGCCGGCAATCACAAGTTGAATGCTGATATGTTCAACGCGTTGATCGATCCCAACAAAGCCAGCGAATTATCTGCCAGCGTGCTACCGAGTTTGCGGCACATTTTGTACACTGGGATCCATGGATTGTACTGGTGCACGGTGATCACCGTGATTTTAGCCTTGATCGCTAATTATTTTGATCATGATGGCCAATTAACGGCCTAATAAAAAGGTCCTCAATCGAGGGCCTTTTTATTAGGCTTCAGATTTGATTTTTGGCCACCAAAGATATGCCAGCAAACAAACACCAAACAAAGCGAGCAACCAGCCGGCGGCGACATCAGTGGGATAGTGGACTTGCACGTAGATTCGGGATACGCCAGTGAGAAAAATCATGACGCCAGAAACAAGGCGCAGACCCCAAGCCCATTTTTTGGATACGGGCCAAATCAAAGTTAAAACAATTAAGCTACCATATAAAAGCATTGCCCCTGCAGAATGCCCACTGGGAAACGAAAAGCCGCCAGCAGTGGTCAATGGATGAATGCTGGGATCGGCGATAAATGGGCGTGGGCGGCGTAACCAGTGTTTGATCAAGTGATTGATGCCAGACATCACCGCGACGTTGCTGAGGACAAATAACGCTTGATACGGGCGCTTTTGCCACCACAGCCCGAAAGCAAAAACAGCGGCGATGAGGGTGACACTGAGGGGATCGCCTAAAGTGGTAATCACCAGCAAGCTTGCAGTCAACCAACTTGGCCGCGTGTGACAAATCACGTTAATGATTGGCTGATCGAGGGTGGACAGCCAGCTGCTATGTTGCCACACGCCGTAAATCAAAGGCAAAGCGCAGATCAAGGCAATGATGGCGATGGGGATGAATGATTGAGGACGCCGAGCATTCGGCGTGAATATTTTATTTTTCATAGAAGTAATCCTAGCATAGATTGGTTGCTAAGGCTTGTCAGAACCTTTAAGTTTTGCTATTATTGACCCAATATCAAACGAACAAGGGACTAGTAATCCAGCTACGGGTCAACAGAAAACAAGCGGGCAATGTGAGCTTGGCGAAGTAGTAGACGAACTCACCTTTTGCGTTGTCGGCGTGAACTCAGTAGCGCCGCGCGGCTGGACCGTTATCCCAATCAAGCGCTGCATCATGCAGAACTTAGGTGGTACCGCGGTGAAAGCCGTCCTAACTTTTTAGGACGGCTTTTTGTATTCTTTGCTCAGTTTGGTTAACTCTAGGAGGCAATTTTGATGGTATACGATCACAAGGCGATCGAGAAAAAGTGGCAGAAGTATTGGGCTGAACACAACGAGTTCAACACCACCACTGACCCCGATAAAAAGAATTTTTATGCGTTGGACATGTTCCCATATCCGTCAGGCCAAGGCTTGCATGTGGGGCATCCAGAAGGCTATACAGCTACGGATATTACCGCCCGCATGAAGCGGATGCAAGGCTTCAACGTGTTGCATCCAATGGGTTGGGATGCGTTTGGCTTGCCAGCTGAACAATACGCCTTGAACACCGGCCATAACCCCCGGGAATTCACCAAGAAAAACATTGAAAACTTCAAGCGTCAAATCAATTCACTGGGCTTTTCTTACGACTGGAACCGTGAATTGTCCACCACTGATCCGAACTACTACAAGTGGACCCAATGGATCTTCGAACAACTGTACAAGCATGGTTTAGCTTATGAAGCTGAAATCCCAGTCAACTGGAGTCCAGATCTAGGGACTGTGGTTGCCAATGAAGAAGTCATCGACGGCAAAACTGAACGTGGCGGCTTCCCAGTCATTCGCAAACCAATGCGTCAATGGATGTTGAAAATCACCGCTTATGCCGACAAGTTGTTGGCAGATCTGGATGATTTGGATTGGCCTGAAAACATCAAACAGATGCAACGCAATTGGATCGGCCGTTCCGTTGGGGCCCAAGTGACCTTTAAAGTCGCAGACTCTGACAAGTCTTTTGACATTTTCACGACGCGTCCAGATACCTTGTTTGGCGCCACTTACAGCGTCATGTCCCCAGAACATGAGTTAGTCGACCAAATCACCACGCCAGAACAAAAAGCCGCAGTTGATGCTTATAAAGCGGCCATCGAACACAAGTCTGACTTGGAACGCACTGACTTGAACAAAGACAAAACTGGTGTCTTCACCGGCGCATATGCGATCAACCCGATCAACGGCGAAAAACTGCCAATTTGGATCTCTGATTATGTCTTAGCCACTTATGGGACTGGGGCAATCATGGCCGTTCCTGCCCATGATGATCGTGACTATGCCTTTGCTAAGAAGTTTGATTTGAAGATCATCCCAGTGATCGAAGGCGGCAACGTTGAAGCAGAAGCTTACACTGGCGACGGCGTGCACATCAACTCCGGGTTCTTAGACGGGTTGAACAAAGCCGATGCCATCGACAAGTCTATTGAATGGCTTGAAGCAAAAGGTGTCGGCGAGAAGCATGTCAATTACAAGCTGCGCGACTGGGTCTTCTCCCGTCAACGCTATTGGGGCGAACCAATTCCTGTGATTCACTGGGAAGATGGCGAAACCACGTTGGTTCCAGAAGATGAATTGCCATTGATGTTGCCTGAAGAAGCTGACATCAAACCTTCTGGTACTGGTGAATCTCCATTGGCCAACTTGGATGATTGGGTCAATGTGGTCGACGAAAACGGCCGCAAAGGGAAGCGCGAAACCAACACCATGCCACAATGGGCCGGGTCTTCTTGGTACTTCTTGCGCTTTGTGGATCCGCACAACAAAGAAGCCCTTGCTGATTATGACAAGCTCAAAGAATGGCTGCCGGTCAACTTGTACATCGGCGGTGCGGAACACGCGGTATTGCACTTGTTGTACGCCCGGTTCTGGAACCTCTTCTTGCATGATATCGGTGCTATCCCGAACAAAGAACCCTTTCAAAAGTTGTATAACCAAGGGATGATCTTAGGCGATAACCATGAAAAGATGTCCAAGTCTAAAGGCAACGTCGTCAACCCAGATGACGTGGTGGAACAATACGGTGCCGATACTTTGCGCTTGTATGAAATGTTCATGGGCCCATTGGATGCCGGGATCGCTTGGAGCACCACTGGTTTAGCCGGGGCGCGCAAGTTCTTGGATCGCGTATACCGCACCTTCATTGATGACAACGGTAAAATGCGTGATCACATCACCACCTTCAACGATGGCAAACTCGACAAGGTTTACAACGAAACCGTCAAGAAAGTTACCGAAGACTTTGAAGACTTGCACTTCAACACCGCCATTTCGCAAATGATGGTTTTCATCAACGAAGCGCAAAAAGCCGACGTCTTGCCATATGAATATGTTGAAGGCTTGGTCAAGATGCTCGTCCCAATTGCCCCGCATTTGATGGAAGAAATCTGGAACAAGTTAGGTCATGATCACAGCTTGACTTATGCGGCTTGGCCAACTGTGGATGAATCCAAGTTAGTCACCAAGCAATACACCTTGATGGTGCAAGTCAATGGGAAGCTGCGCGGTCATATCACCGTCGACGCTGATCTTGACAATGAAACTGCCAAGGCCAAAGCCAAGGAAATCGAAAATGTGGCGAAGTTTATCGCTGGCAAGACGATTGTTAAAGAAATCGTCGTCCCAAATAAGATCGTCAACATTGTTGTCAAATAAGTTTTTCCAAGGAGTCAAGGCTTAGGCCTTGGCTTTTTTGTGCGGGGCATACCGATAATGACAGCTGGCGGCTTTCAGTTAGCTCGACTTAACAAATGTGAATTCTGCGTTACCATAAGAGTTAAGGAGGCTTCGAATTGAAAAAAACTTTAATTTCAATTGTTTGTTTCATCGGATTATGTGCGACTAGTGCCGTGCCAGTGCTCGCTGACTCAACAGTGCAAGTCAATCCCAAGACGCCAACTTATTACTACTATGACCTCGCTTGGCAAAATGTGTCCGGCAAGCTCAAGCATATCGGTTGGGTCGCACCGACGACGCCAGCCAGTGACGCCACGCAAGGTGACTATGTCCAAGGCACGATTTCACCGCGTGGCAATGTCAATGGTCAACCTGCTGTCAACAAAACGCAAACCACACCAGCTGAATAAAAATCAAGTCGAGTCCATGATGGCTCGACTGTTTTTTTGGTGTAAAACACATGACGAATCACGTTCATTCGTTGAATCACCCGTGAATATCTATTAAACTGTAAAGGATAGTGCATTGATAGGAGCGGCGTAGCACACATGGAAAAACAAACATCGGCACAACGCCCCAAGCGTTCTGCCCAAGAACAAATGCTACGCGGTTCGGCATGGATGACCGCTGGCAGTATTTTCTCCCGGATCTTAGGTGCGATTTATATCGTCCCTTGGCGTATTTGGATGGGCGCAGCTTTTTTAACCGCCAACGCCTTATTTACCAAAGGGTATCAGATCTATAGTGTGTTTTTGATCATCGGCACCGCTGGGATCCCCAGTGCGATTTCCAAACAAGTGGCGCATTACAATGCCATGAATGAATATAAAACTGGCCTCAGGCTATTTTTTAATGGTTTATTGTTGATGGCGGGGATGGGCATATTGTCATTTGGGGCGTTATGGTTCTTGGCCCCGATTTTGGCGGTACATGATCCGGCGTTGACACAGATTTTTCGCTCGTTGGCCTGGCCGTTATTGTTGATCCCGATTTTATCGATTTTACGGGGCTTTTTCCAAGGCTATAACGAAATGGCGCCCAGTGCCATCAGTCAGTTCATTGAACAAGTAGCGCGGATCATTTACATGTTGTTGATGACCTTTATCATCATGCGCTTAGGTAGTGGCAATTACGTTGATGCGGTATCGCAATCCACGTTTGCGGCTTTTGTCGGCGCGGTATTTGGTTTGGGCTTGTTGGCAGTTTACTTTTTGCGGCAACGTCAGCGTTTTGTGGAATTGGCTGAAACCAGTGATGATAATTTACAGATTTCGATTCCAGAAATTTTATTGGATATCATCAAACAAGCCGTACCGTTTATTATTTTGGATTCGGCGATCAACTTGTACTACATCGTCGATCAATACACGTTCAATCCGATGATGCACGTGCGCTATGCGGTTTCCGAACACCGCTTAGATGAAATTTATGCGTTGTTTGCGGGGAACGCTAATAAGTTGATCATGATCGTGGTGTCATTGGCAGTCGCCATGGCAGTTACCGCCTTGCCGTTATTGGCTACGGCAGCGACGCGAGGCGACAAGCATGAAGTGGCTGCACAAATCACCAACACCTTGCAATTGTTTTATGTGGTGATGATCCCAGCCGCAGTGGGGATGGCAGCCATTGCCAAACCGTTATATGTGCTGTTTTACGGCTATGATGAACTCGGTGTGCATATGTTAGAGCTGTCCAGCTTTTTGGCAATCTTGCTTGGGTTGTTCACGGTATTGGCGACGTTGTTGCAAGGCATGTTTCGCAACCGGTTGGCGATTGCTGAAATGGCAGTGGGATTTGCCGTCAAAATCGTCTTACAGTGGTTGATGATCTACTTTTTCAATGTGTATGGCCCCACCATCAGCTCGATGATCGGCATGATCGTCACCAGCTTGTTGATGTTGCATACCTTGCGGGTAGATTATCACTATAAAGCGCGGCAAACGATGCGCCGCCTGCTTGGCATTTGCGGCTTTTCCGCGTTGATGTTTGTCGTGGTTCGCGGCATCGCGCTGTTGATGGGCATGTTCTTAGGCACTCAGCGCGCGTTACCGGCAATTTTAACCATCGTCGTGGCAGTCCCATTAGGCGTGCTTGTTTATGGCTATGCCATTTTGAAAACGCGCTTGGCTGACATGATCGTCGGCTCGCGGGTGGCTGGTATCCGGCGACGGTTGCATATGAGGTAAGCTTTGAGATTAGATAAATATTTGGCGCATTTGCAAGTCGGCAGTCGTGCTGAAGTGAAGCAATTGATCAAGAAAAAACTGGTGACTGTTGACGGTGACGTCGTGCGCGATCCCGGGTTTGCCGTGACTGAAACGATGCAAGTGGCAGTCTCCGGGAAAATGGTTTCTGGACAGCTGGCTGTGACTTATATGATGAATAAACCAGCTGGCGTGATCACCGCGACAGAAGATCCGCAAGCCCGAACCGTTTTGGATCTGGTTACACCCAGTGATCGCCGACCGGGGTTGTTTCCAGTGGGCCGCTTGGATAAAGATACGACGGGCTTGTTGTTGTTGACGACTGATGGGGCATTAGGCCATGACTTGTTATCCCCCAAGCACCATGTGGATAAAACTTACTTGGCGACGCTAGATGGAGCATTAACGCCTGACATGATCGCGCAACTTGAAGCGGGGATCGTCTTTAAAGATTTCACCTCAGCGCCAGCTCAGGTAAAATCAGTTGGTGATTGTGAGGCTGAGATCACGATTCATGAAGGCAAATTCCATCAAGTGAAGCGCATGTTTCATGCCGTTGGCGTCGAAGTCGTAAAACTGCAACGTTTGTCCATGGGCGGCTTGCGCTTGCCCGATGATTTGCAAGCAGGGCAATATCGGCTGTTAACAGAAGCCGAAATGAAGCAATTACAGCAATAACTCGTAAGGGATCAGTGAAAGCTGGTCCTTTTTTTGTATTTGAGGACAAAAAAAGAGCTCAACTTCTCAGTTGAACTCAAGTAGTGCCGCAAACAGGAGTCGAACCTGCACAAGGAAAACCTTACAGCGACCTGAACACTGCGCGTCTGCCAATTCCGCCATTGCGGCATGAGTTGTTAACTTAACAACGAAAACTAGTATATCAAGGTTTGTCGAGTGTGTCCAGTCCCAAGCCAAAAAACTTGCGGTACAATAGTCTTGAGGTGATAGCAATGCAAACTCTTTCAGAACAATGTGTGAGCCAAGTGGTTCACCCTCGAAAAAAGAAAAGTTATAAAGGTCAGTTCGGTCGCGTGACAGTCATCGGTGGCAATGCCCAATATGGCGGCGCTGCGATCATGTCGGCAAGTGCTGCAGTATATGCAGGCGCAGGCTTAGTGAGTGTGGTGACAGATGCGGTGAATCGCTCGGCGTTGCATGCTCGCTTGCCAGAGGCGATGATTTTGCCATTTGATGCCGGCAAGCTTGAAGCCTTGCTCATTGCCCAAGATGTGTTAGTGATCGGGCCAGGTTTAGGCGATGATAATGCGGCTTTACATTTATTAAAGCGAGTATTTGCTACGATTCGTCCTGACCAAACAGTGATTATCGACGGGTCAGCCATCACCTTGATTGCCCGTGAGCACTTAACAGTGCCTGAAGCGCGATTGATTTGGACCCCACATCAAATGGAGTGGCAACGCTTGTCTGGCGTCAAGCTTTCCGATCAAAACCCACAAACCAATGCGCAAGCAGCAAAAAAAATTTCGGGCGTCGTGATCGTAAAATCTGAAGCAACCGAGATTTTTGGGCTGCAAGAAGCCTATTTGAATCCAGCGGGCTCGCCAGCGATGGCAACAGGAGGTTCAGGTGATACGTTAACGGGTATCTTGGCGGCGTTTGTTGGTCAGTTCGGGTATTCAGATGCCACGATTTGTGCGGCGGTGTATACCCACAGTGCCGTCGCTGATGAGGTTGCAAGCACCCATTATGTGGCCTTACCAACTCAAGTGATTACGCAACTACCACAATATATGGCACTGATGTCGCAAAAATAATCCACAGTATCCACAAGATGTTGTGGATATCTTTTTGCCTGTGATTAGACCAGTGCTGACAGTGGCTAATTTTTCTGCGATCCTTGCGCATCTGTCGGTTAAATTCAAAGAGAAAATCACAAAAAATCCGAACAATACAAGATTAATACCGGAAAATGATGGGACTTATGGTAAACTAAATTTATCAATCAAAAAGGCAGGAAATCAACCTATGCAAGTCATCGTTACTGTGATCGGAACCGATAAAGTCGGCATTATCGCCAAAGTCACCACCAAACTCGCCGCATTGAACGTCAATATTTTAGATGTGTCCCAAACGATTATGCAAGGCGCATTTACGATGATGTTATTGGCCAAGTTGCCTGAAGACGGGGACTTTGGGGCCATCAAGGCCGACTTGCAAGATCTTGGGGCTGACATCGGTGTTGAAGTGAAAATCGCCCGTCAAGAAATTTTTGACGCGATGCACAAACTCTAGGAGGCAGGAACGCATGGAAAGCAACCAGATCAAAGAAACGATTCAAATGATCGCCGAAGAAAACTTGGATATTCGCACGGTCACCATGGGGATCTCCTTGTTGGATTGTATCACTGGCGATACCAAAACCACCGCTCAGCGCGTTTATGCCAAAATTGTTGATAAGGCCAAGAACTTGGTGCCAGTGGCCAACGCGATTTCCAGTGAATTCGGGATTCCGATCGTGAACAAGCGCATTTCAGTGACGCCAGTGGCAATGTTGGCTGGCGCTGATCCAAAGCCAGACTTTTTGCCGATCGCCAAAGCCATGGATGATGCGGCTAAAGCCGTTGAAGTGGACTTAATCGGTGGGTTTTCAGCAACAGTGCAAAATGGCTGCACGCCAGCCGATTTGGCCTTGATCGATCAAATTCCCGCTGCCTTGGCAGCGACGGATCGGGTATGTTCCAGCGTCAATATCGGGGCCTCTCGCTCTGGTTTGAACATGGATGCCGTGAAGTTGATGGGCGAATGCGTCAAAGCCATCGCTGACATTGATCCAAAACTCGCCATGAAATTGGTGGTGTTCTGTAACGCGGTGGAAGATAATCCGTTTATGGCTGGCGCTTTTTGGGGTGTATCTGAAGGCGATGTCGCGATCAACACTGGGGTTTCTGGTCCTGGTGTCGTACAGCGGGCCATTGCCAATCAACCGGATGCGGATTTTGAAGTGATGTGTGAAACCATCAAAAAAACTGCTTTTAAAGTTTCTCGCATGGGGCAGTTTGTCGGCAAAGTCGCAGCGGAACGTTTAGGGGTACCGTTCAACATCGTCGATCTCTCCTTAGCGCCAACGCCTGCTAAGGGGGATTCTGTGGCTGAAATTCTGGAAACCATGGGCTTGAGTCATGTCGGTACGCCTGGGACGACCGCCGCGCTCGCATTATTGAATGATGCGGTGAAAAAAGGCGGCGTGATGGCAGCCGAACGCGTTGGTGGGTTATCTGGGGCGTTCATTCCGGTTTCAGAAGATGCCAACATGATCAAAGCGGCCGAAGCCGGCCACATCACCTTGGAAAAACTCGAAGCGATGACGGCGGTTTGTTCGGTCGGCTTGGATATGATCGCGGTGCCAGGGGAAACACCAGCAACGACGATTTCGGGAATGATCGCCGATGAGGCGGCCATTGGCATGATCAACAACAAAACCACGGCGGTGCGGGTGATCCCAGTGCCTGGTAAAAAAGTCGGCGATGCCATTGAATTTGGTGGGCTGTTCGGCTCAGCACCGATCATGGCAGTGAACACCGGGGACGCATCAGTATTCGTCAACCGCGGTGGCCATATTCCAGCGCCAATTCACAGCTTCAAGAATTAATCGATGAGAATTTTACTGAGCCTCGACGATTCATTTCGTTGAGGCTTTTTTCGTTTGCTCAAAGTTGTCCAATGTTTCAAAAGATGAAACGCCTTTGCTTTGCGTAATTTATTAGTGAAGGGGTGATCGAATGTTTGTGGCAATGACAACTGATGAAAAGCGCATTACCTTAGTGGATCATGAACAGGCAGAAAAATTACGCGGCGGTGAGTTTATCTGTCCGGCTTGTCGCGAACCCGTCCGCATCAAAAACGGGCAAGTGATGCCTGCACATTTTGCCCATATCGGACCGGCTTGTGATGTCGACAGCGAAGGCGAAAGTACGATTCATTTGCGCGGCAAACAGTGGCTGATGCAGTTGGGCCAATTGTTAGGTTATGCCGTGACGCTAGAAGTGTATTATCCAGAAATTCGCCAGCGTGCAGATGTGGTGTGGGAAAAGCCTGAACGGAAATTGATTTTGGAATTTCAGTGCAGTCCATTAGACCCGAAGCGCTTGAAAGAACGGACGAAAGGTTATGCACAATTAGGGTTGGAAGTGATTTGGATCCTCGGCCCGCGTTACTACAGTCAACGACCTGGCGGCATGCAGGCCAAATTCTTGCGTTGGGATACGCAACATGGCTATCACTTGTGGTATAGCGACGGCCAAAACTTTTTGGAATTGTGGCAAGCACAAAGGGGGTATTTCAACGTGCAACGCTTTAGTCAGGGACCGATGCACCAGCGCCAAGTACGAGTCGGACAATCTGGGCCTAAAATCGTGCGCTTGATCGATAACGCCTTGCATTATCGCGAGCGCAATGTATTGGCGTTGCAACAACTCGCGTATGCGCAAGGACAACATCTCAGCGGCTTACCTTGGTTGGTGCATGAGCACTTAACGCAGTTGATCGGGTTGAAAGTACCTGAGTGGCAACTGCGCGCGAAGTGGTTATTAACCTTTGAAGGTGGCAATATTTCCCGGGAAATGAATCAGAAATTCTGGCATGAGCAAGTCGCACTCGCCATCACACCGTTAGTGGACAATGCGGCACTGGTGACGACGGTGGCAACGGTGTGGCTGCAGACATTGAGCCAAGCAGGTTATTTAAATGCCACCGCCGATGGCTGGCAGTGGGTCAAGCCGTTGCCGTGGTTTGTCGATGGCGAACACAAATTAGCAGCCTTGCGCTGAATCGACGCAAAAGCCCACGACTACTTTGTGAAGTTGTCGTGGGCTGATTGGAATTGGGGATCAAAGCACGTGTAGCATCGAAGGTGACGTTGGCTCAGCGAGCTTTTCGCAGACGGCTTTGAGGCGTTGATAGTTGCGGGTATTGCCGAGCTTGACGCCAGCGTCAAGACTTGCGGTGTCAAACACGACGACATCTGGGGCTTGGGTGACGCCCATTTCTTGAGCCATGTGTTGATCACTATCCAGGCAACGCGTGGTCGCCAAACGCTGACGATCATCGAGAAAGGCAGCTTGATTTAAGTGATAGCCAGAAACCAGCGCCATCGCAAAGGCGGGATCATAGGTGAAATTGCCATCGTTGAACATTTCTTGCTCGCCTAACAGCAGTTGGCGGGCTTTTTGATTGCCTTGTAGTTGGGCGGCTTTGAAGTCTAAGGCCACTTGATAAGCGGCATCGTTGACTAGGTTGCGTAAGTTCAAATCTTTAGGGTCTTGATGGTGATGCGTGAGGATATCGGTGATCACTTGAAAATTGAGCAACATCGCGACATGCAAGTCGACTTTTTGACGTGATTCCTGTTGGAGACGAAAGACTGCGGCTTCAGCTTGGCGGCATTGTGCGCCAAGTGGATTCACAAACAGAAACATTTCTAACAAGTTGGACCCTCCAAATTTATTCGATATCCTAACTTTACCAGATAATTTTTAGAACACAATTTTTAGCCTTGTGACTTATTCACATTATCAATTGCACGCTGGATCTTGTTTTCTGGAGGCAGTAAGTTGATGGCAAAATCTGTGGCCAATTGTTGCCAAAAGGCCTGGGCTACGGCGATATCGGTGTATTCCATTTCCAGTTCCCAATCATCGTGACCATTGGCGTAGGTGGTGTGATCAAGCGTCAGCAAACCGGCAGGCTGCGGGGCTAAATAGCGCGTGGTCGTGGCTTGGCCGATCAGTTGTAAGTCGGCCAAAGCGATGCCGGCTTGGCTCAGCTGGGCCTCAACTGCACCACCGGCAACCAAGTCAGCGCCTTTGATCGCATCCGTGTATTCGATCAACTTGCGGTTTGGCCCAGCTGGGACTTTGAGCGTTTGTTCGGCATGATCAGCAAATTCGCGTGTGCGCAAGCCGAAGTGATGGACTTTGAGTTGATGATTGACGGTATCGAAATAACGATTGGTTTGGGTAAACGGCGGCTGAAAGGTGATTTGCGTGAGTAATTGCTCAGCCGTAGTAGCAGGCAGAAGCGTTTTGAATTCTTGTTCGACTTGTTTTGACAATTTTGTGGTCCTTTCGGTGTACTCGTCAACTAATATTGTCTCCATTATATGGTAAACTAAGATTGTTACAATATGGATGTGGAGGCATGGCGATGCAACGTGATTGGGATAGCTTTTTAATGCCGTATTATCAAGCGGTTGATGAACTGAAAATTAAATTCCGTGGAATGCGGAAACAATTTCAACAAGCCAATGAACACACGCCGATCGAATTTGTGACCGGCCGGGTCAAACCCATCGACTCCATTATCGAAAAACAGTCGCGGCGCTATATTTCAGACCAATTGTTGGAACAAGATATGCAAGATATCGCGGGGCTGCGGATCATGTGCCAATTTGTGGAAGATATTTACCAAGTGGTGGATCTTTTGCACAAACGCACCGACATGAAAATCGTCGAAGAACGCGATTATGTCACTAACGTCAAGCCCAGTGGCTACCGCTCGTATCATGTGGTGATCGAATATCCGGTGCAATTGGTACATGGCGAAAAGAAACTCCTCGCTGAAGTGCAGATCCGCACTATGGCGATGAACTTCTGGGCCACCATCGAGCACTCATTAAATTATAAATACCAAGGCGAATTTCCTGATGATTTGAAGGCGCGTTTGAAGCGGGCGGCGGAAGCCAGTTTCATGCTCGATGAAGAAATGTCTGAGATCCGAGAAGAAATTCAAGAAGCCCAACAGCTGTTTTCTTATGGCAAAGGTCAAAATGTCCCGATGCCAAAAGCAGACAAAAAGGATGACTAGTATGCGTATCGCCATCATCAAAAATTCGAATAGTCAATCAAAAACCGCGGCCAAAAAGCTGGAAGACAAGCTGACGGCCGCGGGTTTTGAAATGGATCTGGACACACCTGATGTGGTGATCACCGTTGGCGGCGATGGCACGCTGTTAGGCGCGTTTCACCGTTATGCGCAACAGCTCGATCATGTGCGCTTTATTGGGGTGCATACTGGGCATTTAGGCTTTTATACCGATTGGCGCGATTTTGAAATCGACCAATTGGTGCAAGCCTTGCTCAATGACTCTGGGCAAAGTGTGTCTTATCCCTTGTTAGATGTGTTAGCGGACTACGAAGATGGGACCACTTCGCATTATTTGGCGTTGAATGAAGCGACTTTGAAGCGCTTGTCCGGGACGATGCGCTGCGATGTTTATATCAAAGAAGACTTTTTTGAAAGCTTTCGTGGGGATGGCTTATGTGTGTCGACACCAACTGGATCCACGGCTTATTCCAAGTCTAATGGCGGCGCGGTGATCCATCCGCGCTTGGATGCCATGCAAGTGACTGAAATTGCCTCGATCAACAACCGCGTCTTCCGCACATTAGCCGCCCCAATGATCTTAGCGCCTGATGAATGGGTGATTTTGCGTCCAGAACCGTTCCAAGATTATCTCATGAGCATCGATCAATTTTCGATCACGCCGCAGTTGGTCACGTCGATCCGCTTTAAAATTGCCAGCGAGCGGATCCATTTTGCCCGGTATCGGCACATGCACTTCTGGGATCGCGTGGAAGATGCCTTCATCGGCGCCAAGCAGTGAAATTAACGTGGACTTATGCGCAAAGCGAGCCGATCAAGTTGTACACGTTCTTGCGACAAATCGGCATGGCGCGCATGCAAATCAAAAAAGCGAAATTTCACGGTGGGGAATTCTTTGTGAACGCAGAGTCCGTGCACACCAATTTTGTCGTCCATCAAGGTGATGTGGTCGACATGGTGCTAGCGCCAGATAAAGTCTCTGATCAAGTGATCCCGTATTCAGCACCATTTGATATCGTGTATGAAGATCGCGACTATTTAGTCGTCAACAAACCCGCCGGTATCGCATCAATCCCAGATGTGGCCAAAAGCCCAGACACCATGGCCAATCGCGTGAAGGCGTATTTGATCGACTCCCAGGCTGAAAGCACCGCCATTCATGTGGTGACGCGCTTAGACCGCGATACCAGTGGCTTGATGCTATTTGCCAAACATAGCCTTGCCCATAGCTTGATCGATACGCTATTGCATACCGACAAGATGCAAAAGCATTATTTGGCGCTAGTTTCTGGGGCCAAGGCGATTCCGGCTCATGGCTGGTTGGTTTTGCGCTTAGGACGCACGACAGATTTTTATATGCATCGTGGCGTGGTGGCTGACGGCAAAGTGTCAGTGACTGAATATGAGGTCCTGGATCAAGTCCCTGAAGCGCAATTGATCCGTGTCCGTCTGCATACTGGCCGTACCCATCAAATTCGGGCGCATTTTTCAGCAATCGGACATCCGTTGTTTGGGGATGACTTGTATGGTGGCCCTGCGGTACCAGAACTCGATCGCCAAGCGCTGCATTGTGCGGAACTCGATTTCTGGCAACCGCTGACGCAACAAATGATCCACCTCAAAGCGCCATTACCAAAAGATTTGAAGGCATTAGCCAATCAGCTGCAATTAAAAAGTCAGTAACTGCACATTATGTGTGATGTTACTGACTTTTTTACGTTGCAGAGACTTTATTTAACCGTAGTTCCGACACCGTGGAAAAATAATACTTCCAAGAATGTTAGATAAGCTATCTCCAATAATTGACAAAAAAGCCATTAAATTACAAACTAATGCTAATCAATTATTAACCGTTATTTAATTATCTAGGGGGAGAAACATGACTTATCACATAAATTTATCGGCAATCCAAGACGATTTTCTGAAGTACGCTAAAATGAACACGCGCTCGGATCCCACTCAAACTTCAGTCCCGTCCACTCCAGGACAAACTGTTTTTGCAAAGCATTTAGTCAAACAGATGGAGATGCTGGGCCTCACCGATGTTCATCTTAACATGGCCAGTGGATTTGCTTCTGGAACCTTGGTGGCTAATATTAACAAAAATGTGCCGAGTATTGGATATATTGCCCACCTGGATACGGCAAATTACGAAGCGGCAGGTGTACATCCCGTGATCCACGAAAACTACGATGGAACTCCGATTCATTTTGATAATGGACTTGAACTGACCGTCGATCAGTTTCCGGAATTACGCCGCTATTTTGGTGAAACGTTAATTTCAAGCGATGGCACCACACTTTTGGGAGTCGATGACAAGGCTGGCATCGCCGGTGCAATCGGCGCAGTTCGTTATTTGATTGCGCATCCCGAAGTCAAACACGGTGAGATCAAATTAGCTTTTGGCCCAGATGAAGAAATCGGTACTGGCGCGGACCGTTTTGATGTGGCGAGCTTCGCAACGGATTTTGCCTACACGCTGGATAACGGCGATCTCGGTCAAATTGAATACGAAACTTTCAATGCTGCTCAGGCTACGCTGGAGATTCAAGGCGTTTCCGTGCATCCCGGCAACGCCAAAGACTTATTGATCAATGCCTTGTCCATTGCGCGCGACTTTGATAATGCGTTGCCGAAATATGAGCGTCCTGAATATACCGAGGGGCATCAAGGCTATTTCCACTTGAATTCGGTTCATGGCAACACAGATCATGCTACGGTGGTATACACCATTCGCGATCACGATAAGGAGCTGTTTGATGCGCGTAAAGCAACGTTTCAACAAATTGCCGAGACTCTAAACGCGCAATTTGACACGTTGAGAATTACGATTGCGATGCACGACCAATATTACAATGGTGCTTCAGCAATTCAAAAAAATCCCCAGATACTCGCCTTGGCCGAAGCGGGGATTAAAGCAGTCGGCTTGACGCCTTCGATTATCCCGTTTCGCGGTGGAACCGATGGCTCAAAAATTACTTATTTAGGTTTGCCCACCCCTAACTTGTTTAACGGTGGGATTAACTTTCATGGACCATATGAAGTTGTGTCAACGGAGGCGATAGGCAAACTAGCTGAGACGTTGGTTGCCATTGCTAGTTTGAATGTTGAACAAAGCGAATGATCCGGAAAACAGTAGCAATGTTAACGAGGAGAGATACTGAATGAATTTAAAAACTAGTAGGATCGTCGTAGGAACCAGCACATTATTGTTGCTGGCTGGTTGTGGGACTAACGCCAAGAGTAAGAAACAGACGCTTTCGTGGATGGAAACAGCGGCAATCGTGACCAACGATTCGGCCCAAGCAACTGATACCGGTTCTTTTCAGATGATGATGAATACCCAAGAGGGAATCTATCGGATGAAAGATAAAGGGCAAAAGCTGACGTTGGCGTTAGCCAAGAAAGTTTCCGTGTCTAAAGACGGCTTGACTTATCACGTCACTTTGCGCCACGCCAATTGGAGCAACGGTGATCCAATCACCGCACAGAACTTCGTATATGGGTGGCGACGCACTGTTACGCCAGCGACGAAATCACAAGATGCGTTTTACTTCTCACCAGTAAAAAATGCAGATGCGATTATTGCGGGGAAGATGTCCCCAACCAAACTTGGCATAAAATCCCAAGACAAATATCATTTCACAATCACCTTGGCGAAGCCAACAGCATACTTCAAGAAAGTCTTAGCCTTTCCGTTGTACTATCCGCAAAATCAAAAAGTGATTGAAAAATATGGCAAAGATTACGCCACGACCAGCGCTAAGCAAGTGTACTCCGGTCCTTTCAAGCTAACCAAGTGGAATGGTTCCTCAGACTCATGGACCCTGGTCAAAAACAACCAATATTGGGACAAGAAGGCAGTCAAGCTGACCAAGATCAATGAAACTGTGGTAAAGGATTCCTCTACGGCGATAAATTTGTATAATTCAGGCAAGCTCGATGAGGTGACCTTGACGGGTGCCTTGGCACAACAACAGGTCAACAACAAAGAAGCCGTTAATCGCTTAAGTGCTAATCTGGTGCGTTTGGACCTGAACCAAAAGACCCAGCCAGCGTTCAAGGATCAAAAAATTCGCCAAGCGTTGTCGTTGACCATCAATCGCCAAGCTTTAGTGAAGAATGTGCTGAAAGATGATTCGACCGCGGCGTTAGGCTTTGTCCCAGTAGGCTTGGCGACAAACTCAATTACCGGTAAGGATTTTGCTAAGAGCACTCAAATAAAATCGGCAGTTGCCTTTGATTTGGCCAAAGCCAAGAAGCTTTGGCAGGCTGGTAAATCGGAAATTGGTATCACCAAACTGAATATCACTCTTTTGGCAGATGATACGGATAACTCCAAGAGTGTGTCAGAGTACCTACAAGGCGCGTTGCAGAAACTACCCGGCTTGACGGTCACGGTGCGCAACATCCCTAAGGCCCAACGGTTGCAAGAGCAAAACTCTGGCAATTACGACATTGTTGCCGCCACTTGGCAGTCCACTTGGTCTGATCCGTACAACTTCTTGGATATTTGGTTGTCGAATTCCAGTTACAACAATTCTAGTTACAAAAGTACGAAAGTCGATCAATTGCTAGACGACAGCGAAAACAAATATGGCAATGATTCACAAAAGCGTTGGGTTACGTTGCAAGCTGCTGAAAGGCAATTGATGACAGATCAAGGTACCATCCCGTTGTATACTGCCAACAACTTGCAGCTTTTGAAATCGAAAGTCAAGCATGTTATTTTCAACCCAACCGGGGTGCCTTATGATTTTAAGTATGCTTCAATCAGATAAGGATTCAGTGCCTGGTGAATGAATAAAGTCCATTCAAAACGTTAAAAAACTGCGAACCTCAGTTGAGATTCGCAGTTTTTGGGGTGCGCCCAGCATGGACGCCAACTAGGTGGTGAAAGTCCACTGTGAGCCGTAGTAGTCGGAATCACTAGCCAAGGGCAAGGGTGTCCATCGTGAGGTGGAATCTGAAGGAAGCCTGATGAGCAAAACACTACGCTGATGTACAAGAAGTAGCTATAAGGCATAAGGTTGCTGCACAAACCAAAGTCCAATACTACTCGAAGTCATGACCGTAAAGCTGACAGCGACATGGTGTGAAAGTTGACGTTCTTACCTGGGGAAGCCTGTATCACATGATCTCGTCTGGGAATGCCCAAAGGAAAACGAGGTAAAGCGAGGCAGTGATGTCTCGTTGAGTGATGCAGGAGTCAGCCGAGGCCATAGTAGCGGCGCAAGCCGTGAAGGGCTGAACAGTAATAACTCACACTGATATTGGAGGTGGATACCATGCGACAATCGCAGAAAACAGAACAAGCTGACCGCCAGCGGAGGATAGGTCTGGAAGACCAAAGGAAAACTGGGGCGCGTAGTATGGCGTCGGGAGAAAATACGATGATGAGTGGCATTGGGTTTCAAGCCTTGATTCTCAGCAGAGAAAACCTCAATCAGGCCTATTTGCGAGTATTCAAGAATAAAGGAGCGGCGGGAATAGACGGGATGACTTTCGATGAACTCCTGCCATATCTGAAAGAACACAAGCGAGAACTACTGGTAAGTCTGGTGGATGGGAATTATAAACCTAAACCAGTTAAGCGAGTAGAGATCCCTAAGCCAAACGGTGGCGTGCGTAATCTTGGCATACCGACCGTCGTTGACCGCCTGATTCAACAAGCAGTCGCTCAGGTATTATCGCCAGTGTTTGAACAGATATTCTCCGACAATAGTTTTGGTTTTCGACCAAATCGAAGCTGTGCCGACGCAATCGCGCGCACAGTGGCGCTTTATAATTCGGGCTATCACTATGTGGTAGACCTTGACCTCAAGGCGTATTTTGATACGGTCAACCACGATATGCTTATGAAGTTTCTTGAACGCCAAATCGATGATCGCTGGACGCTTCGGCTCATTCGCCGATTTCTTACCAGCGGTACGATGAACGGCAAGATGTTTGAACGAAGTGAACAAGGTACGCCACAAGGCGGACCGATCTCCCCGTTATTGGCAAACATTTATCTCAATGAGCTTGATAAGGAACTGACCCGACGCGGCCACCAATTCGTGCGCCACGCCGACGATTGCAATATCTTCGTCAAGTCGCCACGAGCAGGTGAACACGTGCTGGCAAGCATCGCCCACTTTCTTGAAAAGGAACTGAAGCTAACGGTCAACCAAGAGAAGACGAAAGTCGTCTCTGCGACTAAGATGAAGTTTCTTGGTTTTAGCCTCTCAGTAGATAAGAACGGGGCGTATCCTCGTCCGGTGAGGCAAAGCAAAGAACGAGTGAAGCAAGCCCTGAAGAAGCTTACCAAGCGTAATCGCGGGACTTCTCTTGAGGATATGCTTGGGCAGATTCAACGCAAGATGCGTGGCTGGTCGCAATATTACTGCATTGGCAAGATGAAGAGCTTTATAGTCTCGCTAGACCAGTGGCTTCGGTCACATATTCGTCAGTATATCTGGAAGCAGTGGAAGAATACCATAACTAGAATCAATAACTTGAAACGATTAGGGCTATCAGCTAGTGATGCATACATCGCCGCCAACACTCGTAAGGGTACTGGCGAACGGCGCACAGCAAAACGCTGTACTATACCCTAACAAATGAAAAGCTGGAGCGTCTTGGACTGATAAACCTGTCCAAGACGCTCCAGCATATTCAGAATGCTTAAATTACTGAACCGCCGTATACGGAACCGTACGTACGGTGGTGTGAGAGGTCGGTAGTCGAACTAATCAACTACCTCCTACTCGATTGATTAGAAATTGATGATCTTAGTGCCATGCGCTTCAGCCACGCCTAATTCGCGGGCCACCATGTCGACGTTATCAGCAGTGATGCCACCACCTGGTAAAATGGTCAACTTGCCTTCAGCTTGTTTGACCAAGGTCAACAAATGCGGCAAGGTTTCAGTGATTGGCTCACTTAACGGTCCACCATGCGTCAAGATGCGGGCCACGTCATGTTCGGCTAACCAGTCGATGGCTTCTTGTTGGCGGTCGGCGCGAATTTCGTCGAAGGCCATATGCATGACCACATCCATCCCAGCTGAAGCGGCGATCAAGTTTTCCATCGCGTCCTCATCGAGCCAACCATCTGTTGTTAACGCCCCAAAAGTTACGGCATCAACGCCTTGGGCTTGGGCTTCGAAAATATCAGCTTCCATGATTTTAAGTTCTAAGTCGTTATAGACAAAGTTGCCACCACGTGGGCGGATCATGGCCACGACTGAAGCATCATGTTCATGAATGTAGCGCGTGCTTTCAGCCAAGACCCCTTTGGAAACCGTGGTGCCGCCAGCGGCTAAGTTGTCGTTGAGTTCGATGCGACGGGCACCAGCGGCTAAAGCTTTTGGCAATGAGGTGAAGTTTTCAACACAGACTTCTTTTAACATGCGGAACCTCCTAAGCTAAGAACAATACCAAGATGACGACGATCCCTAAGGCGATGCGGTACCACCCGAATGGCTTGAAGTCGTGAGTTTGCACGAATTTCAGCAACCACTTGATGGAAATGAAGGCGACGATGAAGGAAACGACCGTCCCAGTTAATAAAATCACCCATTGTTCGCCAGTGAAGGTGTTGCCGTTCATTAAGAACTTGCCGATTTTTAAAATCGAGACACCGACCATGGTAGGAATGGCCAAGAAGAAAGAAAACTCAGTGGCGACATAACGGCTGGCCCCTAAGATGATCGCTCCTAAAATCGTGGCACCAGAACGCGAAGTCCCGGGAACGATGGATAAGGCTTGGAACAACCCGATGAACAAAGCGGTTTGATAAGACAAGTTCGCTAAGTTCGCAATTTTTGGAGCGCGGTTTTTGAACATGTTTTCGATGACGATGAATAAAATCCCGTAAAGGATCAAAGTCGTTGCGACCACTTGTGGGGTGTGCAAATGCGCATCCATCCAGTCATTTAACGGCAAGCCGATGACGATCGAGGGGATGCAGGCGATGATCACTTTGAACCACAGCACCCAAGTGGCAGATTTTTCTGCATGGGACTTGGATGGGGCGAAGGGATTGAGTTTGTTGAAGTAAAGTAAGATGACGGCTAAAATCGCGCCAAATTGAATCACGTATTCAAACATCGCCATGAAGTCAGCGTTTTGTTGGATCTTGACCACTTGGCTGACCAAATCGATATGGCCGGTAGAGCTGACGGGCAGAAATTCCGTCAGCCCTTCGACGATCCCGATAATAATGGCTTTGAAAATGTCTAACATAGAATCCTCCTGATTGAAAGCAGCCTTGTGTGACTGCCTATAAATGAAAACCCAGCATTTTTAGTATACCTTGCGTGAAAAATATTGCCACTGATACAGGCACTTTTACAAAAATGCTACAAATTAATAGAGAGACGGCATTTTGAACGTGGGCCTCCAGCTGGCTCGTCGGTGCGTGGTGAGGGTCCTCGAGAAAGCTAACTTGAATCGTCGCTACGCTTTGATTCAAGTGGATCTTTCTCTGTGGCTTTCCGTAAGCGACAAGTCACTAACGGAAATCTCACCACGCACCGACGGCCAACTTCCGACTCACATTCAAAATGCTACTACGTTGATTGTTCAGTGAAGGTTCATTAATTATTAACGAGTTTGAATGGTTTGATTGCAAGAAAAAAAGTTCTGACCTTTTACGTTCAGAACCTTGCAGTATATATTTTTGAAATTATTCAGCAGGCAAGAAGTTGACGTTAACGGCTTCTGGTGCTGGAATGTCTGCTTGCAACCAAGTCAACTTACCAGTGGCTTCATCGCGGCGATAAAGCGTGGCGTTATCAGTGTTTTGGTTGACCACTAAGAGATACTTTTGGGTCAAATCGAAATTGAAGTCGCGAGGGAAGGACCCTTGAACCGGGATCTGTTGGATCAATTCCAAATGCAAGCCGCCGTCTTTTAAGGCAAAGACTGCCATGGAGTCGTAACCGCGATTGGAAACATAAACGAATTTGCCATCTGCAGAAATGCGGATCGCCGCAGCCCCGTTATGTTCCGTCCAAGTGGCAGGAATCGTCGCACGGGTATCGCCAATGGTGAAGGCCCCATTATCGTAATGCAAAACCGAGATTTGGCTGGAGAGTTCGCCGACTAAGTAAGCCAAATGATCGTTCAAAAAGGCGATGTGGCGCGGACCGTAGCCAACTGGCAAATGCAAAACCGTGGCTTTGCCCAACTTGCCTGCATCAGATACTGGGTAAGTGGATAAAGTGTCGTTACCGAGGTCGACTAAGACCAAACGGCCATCAGGCGCCAAAGCAGAATAATGCACATGGATGGCATCTTGTTCAGGACGAGGGCCGGAGCCACCATGTACGGCCCGATCAACTTCAACTAAAGTATGATCAGCTTGGATCTTGTAAACCACCGCGCGGCCATCGTGATAGAAGCTAGCAAAAACTAATTGGCGCGCTTCATCAATGGAGACATGGGCAGGTGAGCCACCTTTTGAAAACGTGGTGTTGATGATTTTAGCCGGATTTTGGTTCAAATCGATGGTCGCCAAGCCGCCTTCACCGTCCCCAGCGGCGCAGGCATAGGCGAAGTTGGCTTTAGAAATCGCGAGGTAAGTCGGGTTTTTGACCCCAGTGACAAAAGGTTCAGGGGTGGAAATACTGCCATTGGCGGAATCGAAGTTAGCAGAATAAATGCCAGCCCCAGTTTTTTTAGTGTAGCCGCCGAGGATCACTGTTTGTTTCATATCGAAAGCCTCCAGAAAAATAATTGCTTCTATTATAACACACGCGTGAAACCGGATACGTTGCGAGGCAAACATGTTATGATAGAAGAAAAGGTTTGCAGGAGGCTCTCATGACAATAACAATTTCGAAAGTGACCGCAATTGGCGCCAACGCGCTTGATCCCGCCGATTCCTTGGTGATTTTATTTGGGGAAAGTGCGACGCCGGCGTTGCGCGATGTGGCGGTGATCCAGCAATTCGATGATCCAAAAGCCCAATTGGCGTTGACGGTTGCGGTAGGCGATCACGTTGAAATCGATTCAGTGAGTTATTTGGTCGAGCGTGTCGGCAAACTCGCCAATCAGAATTTACAAACCATCGGCCATGTGAGCTTGATTTTTGATCAAATTCCCGATCAACCGATGGAAAATGCGCTGTACTTAGAACCGAAAGTGAAGCCACAATTGACCATTGGCAGCACGATCATCTATCTCACGAAATAAAAACAACCTCCGATTGTCGCCGCAATCGGAGGTTGTTGATTTTTAGGCTACCAAGAGGCTTTGCGGACCCCTGGGATTTGGCCTTGATGGGCAAGATCGCGGAAATTCAACCGTGAGATCCCGAACTTGCGCATGTAGGCATGCGGGCGACCATCGAGCTGATCGCGGTTATGCATCCGCACCGGGCTGGCGTTGCGCGGTAAGGTTTGCAAGGCCGCATAGTTACCTGAGGCTTTGTACTCAGCCCGAACGGCAGCGTACTTATCGACTGTGGCAGCGATTTTCTTTGCTTTGGCAATTTTTGATTTCTTAGCCATATAATTCCTCACTTTGATTTGAATTTATCTAAAAATAACTTACTTCCCGTTAGTAACAACTCATTTAGTTTAACACGGGCACTTTCAAATCACAAGTGAAATTTGACGTTTCTTGACCAAAACAAAAAGCGCGCCACCACGCAGGTGACGCGCTTTGATCTTAGTATTGATCGCCGTTAAAAATGGAGTTTTTCACGATGACATAATCGACTTTGCGCAAAGCTTCCAAATCGCGGCCGCCGGCGTAAGAAACAGAGGACTGCAGATCTTCTTTCATTTCCGTCAACGTGTCGGCAATGTGGCCTTTTAATGGTAAAAGGATCTTTTTGCCTTCGACGTTATGATGGGCACCTTTTTGATATTCAGAAGCGGAGCCATAATATTCTTGGAACATTTTGCCGTCTTTTTCGACTTTTTTACCTGGGGTTTCGTAATGGCCGGCAAAAAGTGAGCCGATCATGCACATGGTGGCACCAAAACGTAAGGACTTGGCGATGTCACCGTTGTTGCGGATTCCGCCATCGGTGATGATCGGCTTGCTAGCAGCTTTGGCACACCAGCGCAAAGCGGCCAGTTGCCAGCCGCCGGTCCCAAAGCCAGTTTTGAGCTTGGTGATGCAGACCTTACCTGGGCCGATGCCGACTTTGGTGGCGTCAGCGCCAGCATTTTCGAGTTCCCGAACGCCTTCTGGGGTGCCAACGTTACCGGCGATGACAAACGTGTCAGGGAGATATTTCTTGATGTGTTGGATCATGTCGATGACGATTTGCGAATGGCCATGCGCGATATCGATGGTGATGTATTCAGGATTCAACTTGTGGCCGGCAAGTTCTTTGACAAAGGCGAATTCTTCGGGTTTGACGCCAACCGAAATCGACGCGAACAAGCCTTTGCTGTGCATATCCGCGACAAAATCTGCCCGACGTTCGGGATTAAAGCGATGCATCACATAAAAATAATCGTTTTCGGCGAGCCATTGCGCCAGCGGTTCGTCAATGATCGTTTGCATATTAGCGGGAACAACAGGCAACTTGAAGGTGCGGCCGCCAAATTCCACGGTCGTATCGACTTCTTTGCGCGAGCGCACAATGCACTTGTTGGGAATCAGTTGAATATCTTCATAGTCAAAAATTTGCATACTTGTCGTCCTTTCAAAAACACGAACAATCTTCAATAAATCGTCGGCACTTTTCGCACCACGAGATAATATAGGCGAAGTTCGGGTAAAAGTCAAACCTAAAATGAAATTTGTAACAATTGTTCGTGTTTTAGCCGCCGATCGACTGATTTCCGAATGACAATTTCTGTAAAACCGAATTTTGTTCAACAAAAAAGCCTGCATGTGCAGACTTAAATGCGAATATTGAATGGTGCTGATGAAAATTAGAAATACTTCTTCCGCCAGAACTCGAAACCGACGACGATGCCGATCGCAATGGAAATGGCGATCGTGATGATCCAACTGGCGTGCATATTGGCCCAAGGCAGCTCCACGTTCATGCCATAAAACGAGAAGACTAACGTCGGAATCGTCAAGATGATCGAATAAGACGTCAGGAATTTCATGACCCCGTTCATGTTGTTGTTGATGATCGACGAGTAAGTATCGCTGGTTTCATTTAAGATGGAGTTGGAAATCGCAGCCATTTCAGACCCTTGCTGATTTTCAATGATGATATCATCCAGCAGATCTTGATCGTCTTCGTCTAAGCTGAGGGGATTATTGCGGCGCAGTTGATCCAACACGTTGCGGTCGGTTTTAATACTCATCATAAAGTACACCAAGCCGCGTTGGATGCCCATTAATGCGTAGAGTTCTTCGTTTTTCAAATTGTTTTGCAACTTATTTTCTAAGGCTTCGCGGGCTTTGTTGATGTCGCGCAAATAAGCTAAATAGGCGACAGTCACTTGATAAAGCATCATGAGGCTCGCTTGGTTGCGCTTGGCGGGGTTGAAGTTCGGCACCCGATTTTCAGCGAACATGGCCAATAACGGTTGGGATTGTTGATCGATGGTGATGATCGCCGTTTTGGTCAAAATAATCGCCAAAGGCACTGTTTTATAGGTGACGCGTTTTTTCTTGTCGAGGCCGGCGATGGGCATATCAAAAATCAACAGATGCGCGTCGTCATCTGGTTCATATTCGTAACGTGCGCCTTCATCAGGATCTAAGCCATATAACAGAAAGTCTTCTGGGACATGGGCTTTTTCCATTAAGCGCTGGCGTTCGCTTGCGTCAGGCGCAACAGCATTGATCCACACGCCTGGCGTGATTTTGGTTTGCGTCGTGAGCTTTGCTTTTGTATCATCGAACTTGTAGATTGCAAGCATGGCTGACCCTCCGTGGTTTCTATAGCTAACATTCTACGCGAAATTAGGCAGGCTGGCACGCCGGGAGGAAATTAATTGAAAAAAATCGATACAAAGTCACAATGGGCAGCAGGGCTGGGACCATTGTTTGCTTGTCCGGTGTGTCATGAACCGCTGTTTGTGGAAGGCCACTCGTTTGTGTGTGCTAATGCTCATCGCTTTGATCTAGCGAAAAAAGGCACGATCAACTTTTTAAATGCGCCAGTAAAAACCGAGTATACGGCGGAAATGTTGGCAGCGCGGCGGCGCGTACTACAAGCAGGGCTATTTTCGCCATTTGTCGATCGGATCGCGGCGCAACTCAGCGGGGATGAACGCTTGTTGGACATCGGTTGCGGCGAAGGGACGCCGACAGCAGATCTCGCCAAAACTGGGGCAGATGCCATTGGGTTTGATATTTCAGCACCAGCAATTCAATTAGCTGGGGCGTTGGATACGCCTGCATTTTTCTGTGTCGCGGATTTGGCGCGGTTGCCGTTTGTGGATGGTTCCTTTGATGTGTTAGTGGATTTATTTTCACCAGGCGCTTATGCCGAGTTTGATCGGGTACTCAAAGCTGGCGGGCGGTTGTTCAAAGTGATCCCAGAAGCGGATTATTTGCGTGAATTGCGCCAAGGTTTGTATGCGGGCACCCCGAAAGCTACATATTCCAATGCGCCAGTGTTGGAACGGTTTATGGCGACTTATCCAGACGCAGAAGTTTCAGATATCGAATATGATTTTCCAGTCGATGCCGCACAGTTTGAAGATATTGTGGCGATGACGCCGTTGAGCTGGCAAGCCCCGGCTGATAAGCGCGCAGCCTTGTTAGCCAACCCACCAGCCAGCATTCATGTCGCCGTCAAATTGTTACAGGTGATGAAATCTCATGCTTAGTGTTGCAAAATGCATCATGAGGTGTTAAATTACTCTTAAGCATTTTTATTTCTGGCTTTAATCAGGGCTTGCTTTTGGGAAATTGATTAAAGTTAGCGATAGGAAACTTAATTAAGGTACCGTCTCGCCGTGCTAGACACCGAGGCGGTATTTTTATGCGCGGGAAAACATGAAAATCCTCTTATTCAGGGGACATGGGGGATTTTTTGGTCACTGTGGTAGAATGAGTTAACACAAATTTTGGAGGCAATCATGGCTAATCACATCGTTTTGTTTGAACCGCTGATCCCAGCAAACACTGGTAACATCGCCCGCACCGCCGCGGCAACTGACTCTTATTTACACTTGATCAAACCGCTGGGCTTTGAAACCGACGACAAACACCTGAAGCGCGCCGGCTTGGACTATTGGGACAGCGTGAAAATCGTGTATCATGATTCGCTGGACGATTTCATGGCCACAGTGCCTGACAAGCGCTACTTGTATTTGGTCTCCAAGTTTGCGGACAAAACATACTCCGATGTCGATTATTCTGACACCACCAAAGATCACTACTACATGTTCGGCAAGGAAACCACTGGCTTGCCTGAACCCTTCATGCGCGAAAACCCTGAAAAAGCGGTGCGCATTCCGATGACTGAAAACGTTCGTGCCTTGAACTTGTCTAACTGTGCGGCGTTGGTGATTTTTGAAGCCTTGCGCCAACAAAACTTCGCCGGCCTTGAACGCACGCACACCTACGAACACGACAAGCTCAAGTAGAAAGGATCCTCATGCAACTGGTTCTTGCAGAAAAACCTAGCGTCGGCGCTGAACTGGCCCGCGTTTTAAAAGCTGATCAAAAACATGCCGGCTATTTTGAAGGCAATGGCTACATCGTCACGTGGTCGCTTGGCCACTTACTCACCTTGAAAATGCCAGAACAATATCATAAAGAATGGGCCGAGTGGACTTTCAATACCTTGCCAATGATCCCAGAAACCTTAGAGATCACCCCGCTGAAAGAAACGCGCAAACAACTCGCCGTGGTGAAATCCTTAGCCAAGCGCCAAGACATCAAAGTCGGTATCATCGCTACGGATGCTGGGCGTGAAGGGGAATTGGTCGCGCGGTATATTTTTGATTATTTGAAATTCAACCAGCCGTTGAAGCGGTTGTGGATCTCGTCGCAAACTGATGCGGCGATTAAAGATGGCTTTGCCCATTTGCGGCCAGCAACAGATTTTGAAAACTTACATCAAGCGGCCTTGGCCCGAGCAGAAGCCGATTGGTTGGTGGGCTTAAATGTGTCCCGCGCGTTGACCGTGAAGTATCATGATTCGCTGTCTGCCGGTCGCGTGCAAACCCCAACGTTAGCTTTTGTGGCCGCTCAAGAAGCCAAAATCAATCAATTTAAGCCGCAGACGTATTATCAACTTAGCGTGAAGACGCCATTGGGCAATGCCAGTTTGGATCGGCAATTTTCGGATCAACACCAAGCCCAAGTTGAAGCCGACACGTTGAGCAAACAACAATTGACCGTGACGGCAGTGAAAGCCAAGCATGAAACTGTCCAGCCACCACTGCCTTTTGACTTGAATGAATTGCAACAAGTGGCCAACCAGCAATACGGCTTCTCACCAAAACAAACGCTCAACACCTTGCAACGATTGTATGAACGCGAGAAGTTGGTCACTTATCCGCGGACGGATTCGCGCTATTTGACCACTGATCTTAAAGCCACGATGGGTGCGCGACTGGCCGCGATGGGGCGCTTTTCCAAAACTGCTGCCCAACTGGCAAAACGCGGCACAGCCCCGGATTATGTGTATAACGATGCCAAAGTCGGCGATCACTATGGCTTGATCCCCACCGAAGAAATGGTGGACCCGAGTCGGTTGGAACCAGATGAACTGAAGATCTATCGCCTGATCGCCATGCGCTTCATCGACTTGTTCAAACCGGCGTACCGCGCTGACGTGTTGACTTACACCTTAAAAGCCGGCGACCAAACGTTAACCGTGAAAACCACCAGCGTCATCGAGCCTGGGTTTAAAGATGTGGAAAAATCGACTGCAGAAGCCTTACCCGTTGGCGCCAAGCTTTCTGGCAAG
This sequence comes from Lacticaseibacillus manihotivorans DSM 13343 = JCM 12514, assembly GCF_001435035.1. Lineage (GTDB taxonomy): Bacteria > Bacillota > Bacilli > Lactobacillales > Lactobacillaceae > Lacticaseibacillus > Lacticaseibacillus manihotivorans. The sequence continues at coordinate 12,688 of NZ_AZEU01000027.1, read as the reverse complement.
TTTATCGTCAAGTCCCATCAAACGAATCCACCAGCCCGGTTGAACGAAGCGACTTTGCTGGGCAAAATGGATCACTTTGGTTTAGGGACCCCAGCGACGCGCGCCGATATCATCGATAAGCTGCAATCTGCAGGTTCGATGGAAAAGCGCGGCCGGGAACTTTTGGTCACCACCAAAGGCCATGCCTTGTTGAAACTCGTCAATCCAGACCTCGTGACACCAGATCTCACCGCCCGTTGGGAAGCACAACTGCAAGCCATCGAAAAAGGCCAAACCACCCGCAAGGCTTTCATGGGCGACATCAAGGATGCCACCAAGCGGTTAGTGCTTGAAGTTAAACAAAGTACCGTCAAATACGATGATCCCAACTTAACCATGAAGAAGTGCCCAGAATGTGGCTCGCGCTTGCGTGAAAAGGCCACCAAAATGGGCGTGAAATTGATTTGTTCGAATCCCGAATGCCACTATAGCCGCTTCCGCGATCCCAAGTTGTCCAACCATCGTTGTGCCAATTGCCACAAGAAAATGGTGATCTTAACTGGCAACAACGGCGATTACTTCAAGTGTCAAAACTGTGGCAACACCGAGCAAATGTCTGCAGCCAAAGGCAAAAAAGGCCGCGTGAACAAGCGTGAAACCCAACGTTTGATGAAGCAATATAGCAAACAAGCCGAACCTGAAGAAGAAAGTCCGTTAGCATTAGCCTTGAAAGCTGCGATGAAGCATCAAGATTAACTGAGAAAGTCTGACTGTGAGGGTCAGGCTTTTTTAGTTTTCGGCGCAAAACTATTTTCACAAAATAATATCGGTCGGAAGCCTTTTTTCATTCAGTGAGAGGGTCGTGTATAATAGGTGAGTTAAGAGCTTTGAGGAGGCAAACATGGCAACTAGACGCAAACCGACCACGCGCAAACGCAAAACCACTCGCCGCACCACCACCAAAGACCATACCTTAAATTGGGTAGGGGTCGTGTTTGTCGTGATCGGTTTATTGGCCATGTTTCGCCTTGGCCTCATCGGCGCAGTGTTCGCCAATTGCTTCCGCTTGCTCGGCGGCAACACGTTCTTATTCTTGACGGTGTTGTTTACCGGCTTTGGCGCATGGCTGGCAGCCACTGCGACCTTGCCCCACATCCGGCCGCGCTGGTTATGGGGTGGCCTACTCGCTTACGTCAGCATTCTCGTCTTAGTCACCGGCTTGTCGATGAGTCAACTCAATGTGCACAGTCATTTTGAACTGGCGATTTGGCGCACCTTGCAAAATGATTTCGCCTTAGTGACCACGACCAGTGACGCTGGCGGCGGCTTGCTTGGTGGGCTAATTTTTGGCTTATTTGCGCCGCTGATTTCCATGGTCGGCACCGAGATCCTGTTTGGCTTGTTGACCGTTGTTGGTATTTTGATCATTGCTGGCGTCACCCCGGAACAAGTTTTCAATGTGTTTCATGCGATCGGCCACGGTTGCGCGCGGGCGGTCAGTGGGTTGAAAACGGGCATCGCCAATATGCAAGACCAAGCGGCGACAAAACCTAAACGCCAGCCAAAACCGAAAGCTGAAAAGCCCAAAAAAAATAGTGAAGATAAAGATTTACCGAAACCGCGGGCAGAAGCGGATGATTTTACCATCAATGCCCCAACGCCAGCGCCGCAACCAGAACAACCCAAACCACAACCTCAGCCTGAACCAGTGGAAACTCAAACAACTGATGATGAAGCTGAGTTGGACACCGCAAGTACCGGCGCCGATTACATCATGCCGCCGATCAGCTTGTTATCCCCAGTGCAATCCGTGGATCAATCCAAAGAAGTGAATTTGATCAAGCAAAACCGGATCAAACTCAAAGATACGATGGATTCCTTCGGGGTGGATGTGTCGGTGAAGTCTGCCACCTTAGGCCCTTCGATCACCCAGTATGAAATTCAACCAGCCACTGGTGTGAAAGTGTCAAAAATCGTCAACTTAGCCGATGACTTGGCCTTAGCCTTAGCCGCTAAGGATATCCGGATCGAAGCGCCGATTCCTGGGAAATCCTTGATCGGGATCGAAGTGCCGAACACCCAAATCGCCACCGTTGGCTATCGCGACGTTTTGCAACATTCGCCGCAACATCCTGGCAAGCCTTTGGTGATCCCGTTAGGTAAAGACGTCAACGGTCATGTGCAAACCATGGACTTGTCCAAAATGCCGCACTTATTGATCGCTGGGGCTACTGGCTCTGGGAAATCCGTCATGATCAACGTGATCATCACCAGCATTTTAATGACGGCTAAACCGGATCAAGTGCGGATGATGTTGATCGATCCGAAAAAAGTAGAATTGTCGGTTTACAACGGTGTGCCGCATTTATTGACGCCAGTGGTGACGGAAGCCAAGCTCGCGCCAAGTGCGTTGAACAAGGTCCTCAAAGAAATGGAACATCGCTATGAGCGCTTTGCCGCAGCTGGCGTGCGCAATATGGGCGAATACAACAAAAAAGTTGCCCAATCTGATGATCCTGCAATGACTAAAATGCCTTACATTGTGGTGATCGTCGATGAATTATCTGATTTGATGATGGTCGCTGGTAATGAAGTGGAAACGGCAATTGTGCGTTTAGCCCAAATGGCACGGGCGGCTGGGATCCACATCATCATCGCCACTCAGCGGCCTTCGGTTGATGTTATCACTGGCTTGATCAAAGCCAATATTCCATCACGCATTGCCTTTGCGGTATCCAGTGGGGTCGATTCACGGACCATTTTGGATGCGAATGGCGCTGAAAAATTGCTTGGCCGCGGGGATATGTTGTACAAACCCATCGATGCCTCTAGCCCGATGCGGATTCAAGGCGCGTTTATCCCATCTGAGGATGTGGAAGCCGTGGTCAATGCCATTACCGATCAAGTGCAGCCGGAGTATATTGAAGAGATGGCGCCAAGCGATGCCCCAGAACCAGGTCAAAATGGCGCGTCAGATGATGAGCTGTATGATGATGCCAAAGCCTTTGTCATTCAGCAACAAAGTGCGTCGACCAGTATGTTGCAACGCCGCTTTAGAATCGGCTACAACCGCGCGGCGCGCTTGATCGATGACTTGCAACAACAAGGCATCATCACCCCACCAGATGGGGCCAAGCCACGCAAAGTCTTAGTGAATCCACCAGCTGAACAGGAGTAAACATGCGCATTGAATTAACCAAAGGCGTGGGCTTAACGGTGATCCCCACGACCCAATTTAAAACCACCCGCATCGCGGTGCATTTCTTAGCCCCGTTAGCAAAAGCTGATGTGGCGGCGCGGACGCTGTTGACCAGTGTGTTAGAAACTGCTAGCCGCAAGTATCCGACGCAATCTGAATTATCCGCCTATCTCGAAGCTTTGTTTGGGGCTAGTTTTGGCATCGGCGTGGGCAAAGAAGGGCGGATGCATCGCGTCACCGCCTCAATGAATTTGCTCAGTGATCAATTGGCCCAATCCGATTTGTTAGCCCAAGGGATGGCCTTTTTAAAGCAAGTGTTGTTTAATCCTTTAATGGTCAATGACCGCTTTGATGAGGCAATTTTTTCTCGTGAACAACACAATTTGAAACAGTATTTGGAAAGTTTACAAGAAGATCGCCAAACGCAAGCGGCTTTAGGCTTACAAGCGTTGTATTTTCAACGAGACCCTAGCCAAGCGACGCCTTCTTTTGGGACGCCTGAAGGGTTAGCGAAAGTGACGGCCAAACACTTGGTGGCAGTTTATCATCAAATGCTCACCCAAGATCGCATTGAAATCGTGGTATTAGGCAATGTTGATGAAGCACAAGTTCAGCAATTCGCTGCGGACTTTGATTTTGCACCGCGAGCATTGGCTGAAGCAGCGCTTGACGTCGAGGTGCCGGTGCATGAAGTGCTCACCGATCAAGTCAACGCCCCGGTGATTCAAGCGAAGTTAAATCTCGGCTATCATGTCGACACGGATTATTTTGGTCCGAAAGCTTATGCAACGATTGTGGCCAATGAGTTATTCGGTGGTTCTGCGTTATCCAAGTTATTCACTAATGTCCGTGAAAAGGCGAGCTTGGCTTATTATGCGTCCAGCTCCTTTGATCAAGCGCGGCATTTGGTGACGGTGCAAACTGGGATCGATGCGGAAAAACAAGCGGTTGTGCTGAAGCTGATCGGCGAACAGCTCAACCAGATCCAACAAGGCGATTTCACTGACGCCCAACTGCAAACCATGAAAGATGGCTTGATCGCCAATCGCGAAACCGCCTATGATGCGCCACGCTTCTTAGCCCGCGTCGGGTTATTAGAAAGTTTATGGCCGAGCCAACCGCATACTTTAGCGGACTATATTGCCGGCGTTCAAGCCGTCACCCGCGAGCAAGTGATGCAAGCGGCGGAAAAATTTGATTTACAAGCGATTTATTGTTTACAAAAAGAGGTGGGCTGATGGAAAAACACGATTATCCAACATTAGGCGAAGTGCTGTACACGCAAACCCTCACCAATGGCTTGCGCGTGTTGATCGTGCCAAAGCCTGATTTTCATGAAACCTATGCCTTGTTTGCCACCAACTATGGCGCCATTGACACCAGCTTTGTGCCGATAGGCGAAACTGAGATGGTGCAACAACCGGCCGGGATCGCGCATTTTCTCGAACACAAAATGTTTGAAAAAGCCGATCACGATGCCTTCGACTTATTCGGTGAAACTGGCGCCAATGCCAATGCTTACACCTCGACGACTCGGACGGCCTATTTGTTTTCTGCCAGTCGTGCGGTCGACCAAAATCTCAACACGTTATTAGACTTTGTCCAAGATCCTTACTTTACGGATAAAACCGTCAACAAAGAAAAAGGCATCATCGGCCAAGAAATTCAAATGTATCAAGATGACCCTGGCTGGCGGCTGTATTTGGGCTTATTGGGCTCGCTTTATCCCAACCACCCAGCATCTGTCGATGTCACTGGGACCATTGATTCGATCGCGACGATTACGCCGGAAATGTTATATCAAGCGCGTGCCCGCTTTTACCATCCTAGCAATATGACCTTGACGGTGGTGGGACCAGTGGATCCTGAGCATGTGATCGATTTAGTTGTAGCCAATCAAGCGACCAAGACCTTCCCAGCATCGGATTCAATCTTGCGCGGTGTGGATTGGGATCTGGACAAGCATTCAGTGATCGCTCATCGTGAATTGGCCTTGCCGGTAGTGCGGCCAAAAGTGATGGTCGGCATTAAAGGCCAAACTAAAATCGTCGATGATGAAGCCGGCTTGAAACAACAAATTGCCACACGTCTGTTATTAGAAGCCTTGTTTGGCGATTCGTCTCCGCTTTATCAACAATGGTATGACGCCGGTTTAGTGGATGATTCTTTTGATTATGGGTTTGAAGCGCAGCGGACGTTCAACTTTGCCACGCTTGGTGGGGATGCCGATGATCCCACGGCTTTGATCGATGCGTTGCAACAAGTGATCGCGCAAGGGGTCGATCAACCAGAGCTGACGCCTGAGCGTTTTGAACGCTTGAAACATGCCGCACTGGGGAAGTACGCGATGTCGTTGAACTCGATGTCAAGCATTGCCAATGGCATCAGCAGTCAAAGCTTTGGTGCGGTCAACTTGTTTGACTATCAACGACTGCTCCAAAACGTGTCATTTGAAGATGTGCAAACTGCGGCCCGCCAGTTATTTGATCCAGAAGCAGTCGCTAGCTTGATCATCTATCCCACTGATGGAGAGGAAGCGTAATATGCGTTCAGCATTGATTATCGGCGCCTCTGGTGATATCGGCACGGCTATTGCTGAAAAATTGGCCGCCGAAGGATACTCGTTGTACTTGCATTATCATGCGCATCCGGTCGATGACTTGGTGAAGCAGCTAGCGGCCAAATATCCCAAGCAGGATTTTATCCCCTTGGCTTATGATCTCACTGATCCGGAACATTTAGATGACTTGGTCGGGCAACTGTTTTCCTTGGATGCGGTGGTGTTTGCTGCCGGGCAAACGTATTATCACTTGTTTAAAGACACAACGGTTGAGGAACTAACTGCGTTGATGCGCGTTCACTTGTTGACCCCAATGGCCATGTTGACCAAGCTTGAAAAAAAGTTGGCCCAAAGCGGCCATGGTCGAATCGTTTTCATCGGGTCGGTTTATGGTGGTTCAGGTTCTGCGATGGAAGTGGCATACTCCACGGTGAAAGGTGGGCAGTCTGCTTTTGTCAAGGCCTACGCGCAAGAAGTCGCCAGTTTAGGCATTACAGTTAATGTCGTGGCGCCAGGTGCAGTGGATACGAAGATGAATCACATGTTTGATCCAGAGACTTTAGCCGCGGTTAAAGACGAAATTCCCGCTGCTCGGCTGGCAAAACCCCAAGATATCAGCTTTTACGTGGCGACTTTGCTGCAACCAGAAGCGGCTTATCTGACTGGCCAAACGCTTTATGTCACTGGCGGGTGGTTACGTTAAGTGCATCTCAACAATTTCTTAATTCATGCTCATGTCGATTCATGTTATACTGAAAATAGACATTAAATACTTAGCGGGTGAAGAAAACAAATGGATGAAATTGGGCAAAAACTGCGCACCGCCCGGATTGAAAAGGGCTATACCCTCGATGATCTGCAACAGATCACGAAGATTCAAAAACGTTACTTGATCGCCATCGAAGAAGGTAATTTCGATGCGCTGCCAGGTGACTTTTATGTGCGTGCGTTTATCAAACAATATGCCGATACAGTAGGCATCGACTCTGATGCTTTGTTGACACAATTTCAACAAGACATTCCAGATACGCAGCCCCAAGAATATGTAGAACAATCAGTTGAAAGCCAATCACGCAAAACGCGCGCTGTGGCCGACAAGCCAGTGAACAAACTGCGCCGTTATTTACCACAAATTGTGATCGCAGTGGTGGCGGTGTTGATCATTGCTGTGGCTTATGTGGTGACTTTTAAGAGCTCGCAAGCTGATAAGCAAGCAATCCCAGACACGGCCAGCTCAGTGACAGTTTCCAGCAAAAAGAAGACCAGCACGTCTAAGAAGTCTTCTAGCAAGTCATCGAGCAAATCTTCAAGTGCGTCAGACAAGTCGACGAGCTCCAGCAAGAAGAAAACCAAGAAATCTAGCTCTAGCAAAAAGGCTTCCAGCAAGTTGAGCGTGGCTGTCGCTGCTGAAGCGAACGCTGCTCAAGCCGTGACGGTGAAGAACTGGCCGACGACTGCCAACACGATTACCGTCGGCGCCTCCAAGAGTGCGGCTTGGGTCGAAGTCTTGATCAATGGGACGGCTACTTGGCAAGGGACGTTATCTGCCGGTGCTGATCATACGGTTGACTTGCCAGCTGGCACCACGAGCTTTGCGGTGAAGTCTGGGAATGCGACGACGACGACCATTAAGTTGAACAAGACCAATGTGGATATCTCCAGTGGGACCAGTTTTGTTCGAACCATCAACTTTACAACGGAAAGTGCGGGTAATTAAGGGTGAATTTACCAAATAAATTAACGCTGATGCGGATGATTTTGATTCCAATCTTCACGTTATTGTTAGTGTTTAATTGGCCAGCCGGCGCCGTGTCCGTATTCGGCGAACCAGTGGCCACTAGCTGGTTTGTTGGGGTGATCATTTTTATCGTGGCGTGCTTGACGGATTTTGCGGATGGCCAAATCGCGCGGCGCAACCACCTGGTGACTAATTTCGGGAAGTTTGCCGATCCTTTGGCAGACAAATTGTTGGTCATGACCGCGTTCATCTTCTTGGCAGTGCGCGGCTCCGTGCCTGCTTGGGGTGTGGCGATCATCTTGTGGCGGGAACTGGCAGTGACTGGCTTGCGCTTGTTGCTGGCAGGTAGCGGTGAAGTGATGGCTGCGGCTTGGCCTGGTAAAATCAAAACCAATGCACAAATGTTTGCGATCATTTTCTTAATGTTCAACAACTTTGGCTTAGGATTGCGCATCGACTTGATCTTGTTTTACTTGGCGGTATTCTTCACGATTTACTCCGGGACTGAATACTTCTACAAGAACCGCGGAGTTTTCTCCGATTCGTTCTAAATTTTCAACGCAGTGCCGCCCGAGTGGTGGCCTGCGTTTTTTGGTTTCCCAGTGGCTTTTGAAGCTAGCCGTGGCTGCGTTGCTTCAAAAAACGCGACGCGATCAGCACAAAATATTTTTTAAAAGGTGGTAAGCACATGCAAGCAGAAATCATTGCCGTTGGGACCGAAATTCTTCTAGGTCAAATCGTTAACTCTAATGCCAGCTTCTTAGCCAAACAATTTGCCGATTTAGGCATTGATAGCTTAAATCAACAAGTGGTCGGTGATAATCCTGAGCGGATGGAACAAGCGTTACAACTGGCTGATTCACGCGCTGATGTGGTCGTGTTGCTCGGCGGCCTTGGTCCGACCAAAGACGATTTGTCCAAACAAGTGTTGGCCAAACATTTAGGTGTGCCCCTTGCCACTGATCAGCCGGCTCACGATAAGTTGGCGCATTATGCCGAACAGCAACATCACACAATGACGGCCAACAATTGGGTGCAAGCCCAGTATCCTGAAGGCGCTCATGTGTTGGCCAATCATGTCGGGTTAGCGGTTGGGGCAGTGTTTGAAGCGCCGGGACATCGCTACATTTTACTACCTGGGCCACCTAAGGAATTCAAGCCGATGGTGTTAGATCAACTGGTGCCATACTTGTTGAAAGTCCTTGGCGGCAATGCGGTGTTGAAAAGTAAAGTGTTACGCTTCTTTGGCATCGGTGAGTCAGCGTTAGTCACAGAACTGCAAGATTTGATCGAAAATCAAACCAACCCAACTATCGCGCCTTACATTAAAGATTGGGAAGTCACGTTGCGGATCACGGCCAAGGCTGAAACGCCTGAAGCAGCGCAAGCTTTGATTGCCCCGATGCAAAAAGCCGTGTTAAATCGCGTTGGCCAGTACTTCTACGGATTTGGTGATGATAATTCACTAGCGCAAGTGGCCGTGCATGCTTTATCGACGCATCATCTGACGTTGACGGCGGCAGAAAGTTTGACTGCTGGGGCGTTCCAAGCTGCATTAGGCGATGTGCCCGGCGTTTCTGAGTGGTTTAAAGGCGGATTTGTGACCTATAGCAACCACACCAAAGCCTTATTCCTGGGCTTAGATGAAGCGAAAATCAATGCCGATGGCGCCGTCAGTGAACAAACTGCGATTGCAATGGCTGACGGGGCGTTGAGCAAAGCTGAAGCAGATATCGCCATTTCATTTACTGGGGTGGCTGGACCGGGACCTGCCGAAGGCCAAGAAGCTGGGACGGTGTGGATCGGTTTGGCACAATCGGGGAAGCCGACGACTGCGGCCTTGTATCATTTTCCAGGCGCGCGAGCAGATGTCCGCGGCCGGGCGGTGAAAGCGGGATTATTTACGATTTATCAGGCGTTGAATGAATAATTGAAAATTTATTTTGGGCCGAGAAGATGATTCTCGGTTTTTTTGCGTATTTATATAGTGAAGGGGCGATCACTATGGAAAAACGCAAAACCTGGTGGCTGTTGTTGAGTGTCGCAATTGTGAATGTTGGTGGTATTGTGGTGCAGGCGTTGGTGTGAATCGGGCCGGTGTTTCGCAGCCAGTCTAGCGCAGTCGGTCGGTGGTTATTGTTGTGGAACTTGGTGCAAGGGTTGTTGGTGGTGGCCAGTGGGTATTTAGGCGTCAGCTCTTATTTGAAAGAGCAGCGTAAGGCGACTCGAGCGACGGAAGTGGAGTTGTTTGATCATACGATCGATGCACTTGGCTATTTCAATGATGACGTAGTGCCTGAAATGGATCGATCGATTGCGACTTATCTTGAATTATTGCATCCGTTGCATCTTGGTAAGCACTTAACCAAAGCACAGCGGTACTTGTTAGGTAATGTAATTAAAGAGTCGCATTTTGAAAGAGTATTTCAGCGACTGAATGTCTTGTCTGGGTTCGTTCATTATGATATGATCAATGAATCTCAAATGTACGCGAGTGTCTGGGACGAGCTGTCACGGTTGCTAAACGTTCCTTTTTTTGAAGAAATTGTTGTAGAATCTCAAAAACAACGGTTAATGAACAATTATTTGGACTTCATTGAGTCCTCAAAGAAATATGCCGCAGAAACTAAGCTGCGAAGGAGTTGAGATTAATGTATACAAAGGCGGATCTGCATTATCAGGTTGCTTCAGACGAAGAGCTTCGTGGAATCTTAGAGGTTTTGAATGACCCGAGAATTCCTGATACCGCATTAAAGACAGACCTGTTGTATCGATCACCAGATGACTTAATTACTCGCGATCGTGCAGAAATGGCAGAAAATGCCCGTCACCTATCACTGGGACGGATGAGATTTCGCTTTCGCTGAGTGAATGTGATCAGTTAACGCGGCACCAAAGAATAAACTTTGACCCCAATGGACAGCCCGCCAGCTGTCCATTTTTGCAAGCGTTAACCGGCATTGCATACCAAGCCATGATTGACTTGCAGGCGCGGGTTCGCTACAATCGAATAGTATTAACTAATTCTATAAAATAGCATCAGTGAACGTTCTATTAGAACCATCGCTATGATGATGCGGAGGTGAACAGATGAGCTCAGGAACATGGGCCGCAATTATCCTCGTCGCGATCATCGCCTTAGCGATCGGGGTTTGGATTGGGAACATTATCCAGCAACGCAAGCACCAACAAAGCTTAGATCAAGCGCATGACAGCGCAACTGGGATAATTGAGGCCGCTAAAAAAGAAGCATCCACGCTTAAAAAAGAGACCTTGATCGAAGCCAAAGATCAAGCGCATGAGTATCGCAGCCAAGTGGAACAAGAGTTACAAGATCGCCGCAATGAAGTGCAAAAAGCGGAGAATCGTAACGTTTCACGGGAAGCGACGCTGGATCATCGCGACGACACGCTGGATCGTAAAGAACAAAGCCTGTCTGATCGAGATGCCAATTTAAATGCCAAGCAGCAACAACTAGATGAACGTGAAGCTAGTATTGCTGCCATCATTGCCGAACAACAAAAGACCTTAGAACAAGTCGCGGAATTGACCAAAAGCCAAGCCCGCGACCGGATCCTGACTGATACCAAAGCCGAACTTGCCCATGAGCGAGCAAAGCTGATCAAAGAAAGTGAAACCGAAGCCAAAGACACTGCCGACAAACAAGCCAAAATGCTGATCGCCCAAGCGATCCAGCGTTCGGCTTCTGATGTGGTGGCCGAATCCACTGTCACCGTGGTGAACTTACCAAACGATGACATGAAAGGCCGCATCATTGGCCGTGAAGGGCGCAACATTCGCACGTTGGAAACGCTCACAGGGATCGATTTGATCATCGACGATACGCCAGAAGCTGTAGTGTTGTCTGGTTTTGATCCGATCCGCCGTGAAATTGCGCGCATGGCGTTGGAAAAGTTGATCCAAGATGGCCGGATCCATCCGGCTCGCATTGAAGAAATGGTGGATAAAGCCCGCAAAGAAATGGATGATCGCATCCGTGAATTTGGGGAGCAAGCCATTTTTGATATCGGGATCCACAACATGCACCCAGACTTGATCAAAGTCTTGGGCCGCTTACACTTCAGGACTTCTTATGGCCAAAATGTGCTCGATCACTCCATTCAAGTGGCAAAACTTGCCGGGGTAATGGCAGCCGAGCTCGGTGTTGATGTCACCATGGCGAAACGCGCCGGATTATTGCATGATATCGGCAAAGCACTAGATCATGAAGTTGACGGCTCTCACGTTGAAATTGGCGTCGAGCTGGCAACGAAGTACAAAGAACCAGCAACAGTGATTAACGCAATCGCGTCACACCACGGGGATGTCCCAGCAACCAGTGTGATTTCCGTGTTAGTGGCCGCAGCTGATGCGATTTCTGCGGCGCGTCCAGGCGCTCGTAGCGAATCGCTGGAGAATTACTTGCACCGCCTTGAAAAGCTGGAATCCATCGCCAACGCCTATCCAGGTGTCGACCACTCCTTTGCGATTCAAGCCGGCCGCGAAGTCCGCGTGATCGTGCAGCCTGACAAGTTGTCAGACGAACAATCCGTGGTATTGGCGCGCGACATTCGCAACCAAATCGAAAAAGAACTGGAATATCCAGGGCATATCAAAGTCACCGTCATTCGCGAAAAGCGGACGGTGGAATATGCCAAATAGTCAAGAGATGCGTCTACCAGTGATGGTGGGCGTATTTTGTCTTGACGTAGTGAATTGCATGTCAAGCAGCATTCGAATTTCAAGTAGTGGGATATAATATGATTTTCGTATTACTACTTTTAGCAATCATCTTCATGTGCCCATTAAAACAGAATATACATGATACAATAAACATCGTAGCGTTGTAATTCTACCTACAAATACAAACACAAAGGTCGAACTTGATGAAACGTATTCACCCTCTACAACTTGCTGTTTTGGTAATCGAATTCTTGATTACGTTCAGCTGGAATTTGATGATGCCTCTGATGAACGATGATTTAACCTTTGCATCCCTGCCGTCTGTTGCGAGTCTTTTTCATGCGAGCTTTCACGATTATTTTTACTGGAATGGCCGTTTCTTTGGTCAAATCATTGCCCGGCTGCTGGCGTTTATGCCACACATTGCCAGCTCCGCATTAAACGGTCTTGCATTTATATTGCTCACGTATTTGATGGTGTCGCGCGGCACGCTATTCCGGCGGCCAATATTCAAAATAATCCGGCGGAA
>NZ_AZEU01000232.1 GCF_001435035.1 Lacticaseibacillus manihotivorans DSM 13343 = JCM 12514 | reverse complement strand
TAATGACATCATACCCGAAGTCCAGGAATTTGTCCGCACGCCCAGTTGGGCAATTCACTTCGCCGCCTTCAGCTTGTCTTCATCAGTAGCCCGGTGTCGGCAAAACACACCTCGCCCCTCGGCATTGGGATTGAATCCTGTCGTCAGGAAAAATGCATGCTATTCATCAATAGTGAGCTACTGACGCGCGTACGAAAATGAAGATCTAGACCGAGCATGAATCGCCATGCCCATTACGAACTATTGGTAATTTATGAGATTGGTTATCTGTCAATTGATCATGACGAAGTCAACCTTCTGTTTCAATTAATTAACGCCGGGTATGAACGCTGTTCCACCATTTATTACCTGCAATGTGAATCTATCTGGCTAGGTGTAAATCTTCCAGAGCCCAACAGTGACGGCCGACATTCTGGATCGACTAGTACATCATGTTCACGTCATCAAGATCATAGTCAAATCAGACCGGTTGAACGTTATCGACTGACCGCCAAACCGACATTATTAAACCAGCCTTGACATAACGTCAAGATTCTCTCTATCATCATAATAAGCGAAGCAACTTACGTGATACCCACTTACTGGTTTCATGAATTAAGTATGCAGTCAATATTGTGCCTAAGTATACTAGTCCTGCAGCAATTTGTCCCCGCGAAGAGTTTCGAATGAAAAACATGATTAGAGATCCGTGTACTAAATACATTTCATACGATATATCTGACAACCGATTCAGTTGAAAAATCACCAGCGGATTAAAATATTGAAAGCCAACAGATAAGGATGCTGCGATTCCGACTACAATCGCAGCATGCCATACCGCCGTTGAATCGAAACAAATTGAAAAAAGCAGTGCGCCCAATATTTCAACTGCTATTACGAAAATGCTCATATTACGTAGATGTTGTTTAAACTGAATAACAGCTAACAATGCACCGATGGCAATTCCAATAATCCCTTTGTAGTACACATCTGAAACTTGTATCTTAGTAAAAATTACATATGCAGACAGCGTTATTCCACAGAAGACTTCCACAGTGTACCTATTTGTTAAGATGGCAGATAGATAGAACACAATATAAACAGTCCCGATGCTTACAACGTACCAGCTGTAACTAACATAATTAGTAAAAACCACAATTTTATCCCACCGAAAATCATAATTGCCTATTACTGCATCTAAAACTAGATACACTAATTCAGCGCAATACACAGGTACCAACAGTCGTAGCAAGTGCGGCATTAAGAAATTTACTTTGTATTTTTCTCGAGTAAGTAAATTCCGAACTAATCCATATCCAGACAGTAAGAAAAAAAGCCCTACCCAAATAAAACCTGTTTTACCGATTAAATTGGTTACTCTGTTCTGAGGAAAGAAATCGTTTTCGGTTAAATGAACAAGTATAATTAATATTGCACATACAGCACGAATCCATTTTGTCTCATTAAGTCCAAACCAATCTCGTCTCAATATTTTCTCCTTCGTGAACGGAATCCTACCAATCTTGGCTCATGCTCCAAAGATTATCTTACTTAATATCGAAAATTTAGAAACAATTATTTTCATTAGAATAACAACTGAAACAATGATCACCGTCTCAAGAATCCAGTAACTAATATTTGGAGAGCTATTTTTAGTAATTATAGGAAGATACGTATTAATCAAAAACATATCGACCATGTAGATAGGCAGAGAATTCATTCCGATAATAGAAAGCATATTTTTTAAAACATGCATTTTCTGAACCAAAGCCTGTATTTTCCATAATGTACAAATTACCAGTGTCGCCCCAACAAAGCCGATTCCCCATCGATAAAGATCTATTAAAACCATCTTCCATCCATCAGTTGCAACACTAATACCCGATGTATAAATATACGAATCTAGATTGTAAAGATTCAGTAATACAAGATAAATAAGAATAAGCGATGCTTCTACATATATCCAATTCCTACGTACAAAATAAAAAACATCTGATTTTTTCGCACCGAAAAACCCAATTACAAAATATGGGAAAATAAATCCGTATAAATATAAATTATAAGTTTTCGGGAGGAAAAACAATAAAACAAAAGCTATAAACAAAATTATTGTTCGATAATTCCTCAACTCTCTCACCACTATTATAAAAATAGAACACAGGAATATCCCCCAAATAAACCAATAAGAATTTAGAACGGAGCTGATAAATCCACGAATATCCCATAAAGAAGTACGATTTAGCTGGCAAGATTGTAGAATCCAAACAACTATATTCCAAAACACCAGAGGTACAATCGAGGCTTTACTTCTTCTGAGGATCAGTTCTGAAGAACTATGCCTGATTACGCTAAACGAGAATAGATATCCCGAAATCAGTGCAAACAGTGGCATGTGAAAAGAATAGATAAATTTAAACACGGGATTCTGGAAGAACGCCTCTGCATTTAAATATGACGTTCCTGATCCGTATTGTATATTATGTCCAAACACAACAAGAATTATGGTTATGGCTTTGCAGAAGTCAAGAAAAAAATTTCTACTCTTTTTGGAAGTCTGGCTTTTCATTCAATTCTCCTATGATTAGTGTCCTCAACGAAAAGTATCCACTACTTTTTTCTTACAGACCTTTGATGAGTGCTTTTCTTTCACCACTTGGTCCAGCCTCCCGTATCTGAGCACATCCTTGAAATACACAGCCAAGCAGTAACGATTCCAAAATAATATCGGTGTTTGAACTCTGCATAAAATTAAACGGTAGGATAAATATAATTAGCACCAATATAGAAATCGACAGGCTTGTCTTTACACCGCGTAACATTATGCAGAACATTGCTATAGCTGATAATATACCCACAACTCCAAATTGAGCAATGTATCCAACAACTCCAATGTCATCTATAAAATAATTCTGTGAAACGCCATACTGAGCGAATCCATTTACTGCTTGATTCTTCATCAATCCAATTCCAGTAACCGCATGATTTTTAAATAAATCCCAATAATAATTGTACGCTCCAGCACGAACCATACTCGATGATTCATTAATATCAATACTTGATTGGATAGTAATGCCCGCATACCGAATAGTTAGGATCCCGACAATTGCCAAAATTAAGCCCATCAGCAACAAAAACACATATCTCGCTCGAGTGTTGATGAACTTTTGGTAGAGAATCACAGTAGTCAACGTTGTAAATGCTGCAAGATATGCCAATAATAACGACCTTGATTGTATAACTTTGACTAAGTACATGGATACAGCAAGAAAACTCACAAAGTTGATAAGCTTCGCCTTTGACACGGATGTGTGTAGAAAGTCATTCAAACAAATCAGTCCTGTAACCGCAAACCAAATTTCTCCCCACATATTTCTCACGGATCCGTCACGCTGTATTAGCTCAAGGTACAACAAATTAATCCTTGGATACAAAAGTGCCTGAATCCAGTAAATGATAAGCATAATCAACATGAACACCTTAATCGTTGACAATACCATCTTATTCGTACCAGCTTCCCGTGCTAAAGGCACACCGATTAGAATTCCAAAAATATATGGATAATATTTCATAAATGCTTGTGAAAGCGACTGGAGCCCGGCGACATATGTATACATCATTGACAATACTGTCACCACGGAAACGATATACATAAACGCAGTCCGTTGTCTCGCGGAAGTGTCCAGCGTGTTCACTTTTCGCACAATGAACAACATAATGATTGCAATTGCTGCTAGAAAACCCCAATAGCTACTTACAGGAAGTAGATAAAAGCAATTATTTCCAAAAAAAAGCGCGATAACAATCAATGAAATTTGTAGTTTTTTTCGATGAATTTGCATGGATTTGACCTCCAAATTATTGATTGCGCGTTCTTTCTAGATCACCCGCAGAAAGACTCAACTTCGTTAAATATGAGTTGAATGCAACAATTTCAATTACTTCAAACGGTAATAATGCGACAAAATTTGCGAATACAACTCCTATCCAACTATGAAAGAAGTGAACGAACATTATTGCAAATGGCACATCCACTATAGCTGCAAAAATCATCCAGACTATTTGAACTTTGAAGAATGACATTCCATTTCCGAAGCTTGTATTAACATTATGTATGAAAGAGAGAACATTGAACAGAACAAACAAAAGCGCAACCATTGGGACAACTGTGATATAATTTTTTCCTAACCAGAGATCAATAATCCCTTGCAGAAAAGGAACCAAAACAATTTCTGCTAAGAATACAACCGCGCTAGCAAATAACAATATTCGATTTAACTTTTTAATCCAGGAATACCGTTTCTCGCCCGCAGCCTTAGTTACCGCCGACCAAATCGGTGTTAAAGCAAGCGTGAAGAGCGAACTCACAGTATTAAATATTTTATTATATGCCTGATATTGAACCACATCAGCCGGATTAGTGAGGTGCGAAATTAATAACTCATTGGTACTCGAGATGATCATGAATACAAGTTGCAATATTAATAATGTAATTCCGATATTTAGTACTTCTTTAACTCGAGTAGAGGTTACCAATGAAACCCTTGGAAAATATCCTTTTAGTGATCTTCTAAAGACAAGAATTGTTGCAACCAAATATGGAATATTAGCAGCAAGAACGTTAATAATCGACATAGTTAATAAATTATCTGCACTCGATCCACTTCTTGCAAAAAATATCATTAAAAGAGTCAGTATTGATGTAATCAACGAAAGTAGATTTACGAATGCAGATCGCTGAATTGCGAATAAGATTGATGTGATAATCTTAAAAATAAATTGAAGTAATATCCCGACGAATAAAATATAGACACATTCCACCAGAACATCATTCGAGATACTCTGACTTTTAACATTAATAATCGAGGTCCACGATAACTTCGGTATAATGAGAACGCCAACTATGCCAACAATCAAAACGACCCCAATCGTTCCAAAGTATGTTGATGAAATATATTCTTTCATTGCACGTTTATCTTTTTGTGCAATTGCAATAGGAAGTTTATTTCGCAATCCGTTTCCTAGACCGAGGTCAAATGTCAACACCCAATTTAGAACGGCTAAAAGTGTATACCAAATACCCAACGATTCTTGTTGTACAAAGAAATGAGTATACACAGGCATTGTGAATAGAGAGACTACAAGTGCAACACCTCTCACACCAAATGATCCTGCAATATTGTAGAGAATTGTTTTATTAGCACTTGACACACTTTTAAATTTCGATTTTAAAGCACCCGATATACCTTTACGCGGATTCATTAAAAAGCTCCAGTCTATAAATTATTACTACCAAGTTCCTCTATGAATCGATAATACCTGTCGACCGATTCTTGAACTGAAAATTGTAAACTACGTTTATAGTTACGTTTTGACACATCTGAATCAAAACTTTGAATCGTTTTTTCGACTGCAGCCACCATTGCATTTGCATCGTTCATTGGAACCAACAACCCATACTGTCCATTATCCAAAATCTCTGCGGGACCGAATGGACAATCAGTCGATACAACTGGCAAACCTTTATTTAGAGCCTCCACAATCACATTTCCAAATGATTCATGCATAGAAGAAAGTAGAAAAACATCAAATTTTCTCATATCATCGGCTAGGTGTCTCGAAAATCCAGCTAAAGTCACGTATTTATCCAAATTCAACATATTTATCTTGTCTTCAAGTACCTTCTTTTCAGACCCTTCACCGAAAATCGTTAGTGTAACATTTACACCTCGATCACGAAGGATAGCAACCACGTCAATTAACATACCCTGATTTTTTTCGACTTCTAATCGTCCGGCACTTACTAAACGTACACAATCCCCACTTAATTCTCGTTTTTTCAGACTATTAATCTCCTTCGTTTTTGTGATTGGATTATAAATCACAATTTTTTTTGCAGAGTAATTCGGAAAATATGCTTTAAAATCATTAAAAACACCTTGTGACACAAAAACAATACCATCAATTCTATTAAGTTCTCCAAAAAAATGAGGAACATAGCTAGTGATAACGCGATCTGCGAGCCGATTCAAGGCTGCTCGAGAGTATACACTGTGTTGCACATAAACAATCTTAAAAGTGAAAGCAACAGCGCTTCTAATAATCAATAAAAACATAATATCCCAAAACGATGAAACAATCATTACTTGCGGTTCTAGCTGCTTAACTGCTCGTAATAACGCAAAACATGACCGTTTTTTGGATGCTTTTTGCAAATAGATGATGGGAACATTAAACGACGACCCCATTTCAGTTATAGCACCGGTCACCGAAATAATCGATACATCGTTTCCGCGATTCATCAGACCTTGCGCCAACGTCATATTGACTTTCTCAACACCACCGCCCTGTGGTTCGCTAATAATACAAATTTTCATTATCTGATCTCCATCGACATCACTTCACTATGCTATTCTTTGCGTTGCAGTTCGTTGATTAATATTTTTACTCGTTGATATAAGATCTTAACTCCATTTGATAATCCATAGCGTCTTTTTAGCTCAAGTAGCTCCACTCGAGACTGATAGGAATTACCCGCACCATTCTCATCAAAATTCGCCAATATCTCTTCAATTAATAAAAATTTACATCCATTTCTCTTTAATCGAAGCAACAAATCATAATCAGCAACAAATCTGTACTTTTCATCAAATGCCCCAAAAGTTTGATAAGTTTGTTTTGCCACAAAACACGTCGGATGTTCGATCATGCCAATGTTTAACCTGTTACTACTACGTCCGTGCACCATTGTAAGCTCGCCATTAGATAAATATCTCATCAATCCGTGAAACACCTGTACTTCAGGATGTAACAAAATTTGGGAGCTAACGATTTGGAGGGCATTCAACTCATACGTATCATCACTATTCAGTATCCCAATGTACTTCCCACGTGCTTGTGATATTCCTTTATTCATTGCATTATATATCCCGGTATCAGCTTCACTTATCCAACGAAATTGAATCCCGCGCTTCTCAAATTTCCCCATATATTGTTTAATAATATCTACAGTTGAATCCGTCGAATCGCCATCAATAATCAAATACTCAAAATCTGTATATGTTTGGTTTAGTACGGACTCAATCGTTTTAGAAATAGTCTTTGCACTATTAAAGCTAACCGTGATAATCGTCATTAATGGATTCAATTTAGCCTCCGAGTTCTACATGTCTGCAATGCTGTCCGCAGAATTCTCAAATTTTCTAGCTGAAACGGATTCCTAATCAACCGGTGAATGAATTTTTTCCCGGCTAATCGTCGCTTGTCCAGCAGAAACAAAGCCTGCGTATCCAACGAGTCTCGTGCACTTTCTACTTGTCGATGTTGCTTTGGAGTAAGCCGCATGACATAACGTTTTTCAATTATTTCGGTTAATTTTAACGTTCCGAGCGGTTTGCGTGAATTATTTGATACTCGCGCACCATCATGTTGATCAATTTCTGCAAGTACTTTGTTAACATATTGAAATGTCGGTAACTCGTTGAAAATCTTAATTAAGAACAAATGTTCCTGAGAAGAATCAATAGGCTCCCAACCACCAACTACTTTACATACTCGAGTGTTTATTAAACTAAGAGTTGTTGTACTAATATTCCGCTTCAATTGTGAGAACAAAATATTGTCCGGATCGTATTTTGGCTCTTCAACTCGGTAAGTTTCTCCTTCAGAATTTATAATGTTGGCTTTACATCCAACTACTGCAATTGGATAGTCAGCTTGTTCTACAATTTTCATCTGCATTTCTATCTTGTTTTTATAAATAACATCATCATCATCTAAAAAATTAACATATTCACCAGTAGCGGCTTTAAGACCTCTATTTCTTGCGAAACATCCACCCTGATTTCCAATTGCACTTAAGTATATGAATCGCGAGTCTGCTAAAAAGCACTCTGCAATTTGTAACGTCTGAATTTCAGCCTCTGAGCCAACATCATTATCACTAACAACAATAACTTCTATGTTAGAGTACGTCTGTGTTAACGCACATTCTATCGCTCGCTTAAGAAAAACTGGACGTTTATACGTTGGAATCACAATCGAAACCTTACTATTCAAACCACTTCACCCTATGTCCATAATCTATTAAGTTTGTTGTTCACTATTATTTATCTACTGCTAACATTATCAAACACTTTTAAATGAGATGATACCATTTCTTCAATTGTCTGATTTGTTGTCTTGTCCAGGCTATTCTGTGATAAACGAGATCGAAGCGCATCACTACTACTCTGGAGAAGCGCCTCACACAAGTCATCGACATTACCATCTCGAATGATAAAGCCTTCATTACCATTATCTATCAGCTGTAATCCGGCTCCACATCTATCCGTTGTTATCACTGGTAACCCATTCGCCATCGCCTCATTTAGAACCAACCCCCAAATATCTTCATGTGTCGCGAGCACAAATGTATCAGCAGCTTGATAAAACTCAAATAGATCTTTTCTTTCCTGAAATTCGACTGTATAAACATTATCTGGAAGCTTAAATCCGACTACTTTTTCAAATTCACTTTCAGTTGCTCCAATCAGATATAAACTAGAACCAACGATGTTTGCTTTCATAAACGCTTCAACAAGAACGTCAAATCCTTTACGTTCAATTGGCTGACCAACAGAGACCACTACAAAGTTTCCAAGAATATTCTTTTTAAGTCTCAAGCTTTTCTTTTCGGAGATCGACTTTGGTTCTGTTAGAATATCATGTCTCTCTACTGATGAAAACGGATATCTATGAATGTGCTCTGCTCTTGCGCCGTAATGAACTAGATACTCGTCAGCAAATTTACCTGGGGATAGCCAAGAACTGGCAGAGCTGATCAAGAGACGTTTAAGATGATATTTAAGTCTGCTCTCATGAGCGACAAAACCACCATCAGTACTGATGATAAACGGACGATGATGAGCTCTTAAATAAGCAATAGCCAGCATCGCGGTTGGTGTGCTATACATACCGATCACAATAACGTCAAACTTTCTTTTCAACACCTGAAAAATGCCTAGAGCTAGCGATGTATCATCGCCGGTCTGAATGCCTTTGAGAAATATTTCATTGAAGGTTCCTGTAGACTTCATTGTCCACTTATGGTTTCGATCTGCAGCTGTATGTCTTTCATAAACAACTGTCAAATCACACTCAGTTCCAAGTCTTGAAAAGAACTTCACACGATATGGAGAAGGTAGATTTGTAAGAAAAAGAACTCGTTTTCCTTTGGTCATGCGTTTATCTCCCTTTGATAAGGACTGGATCACACGTTTCATACATCTTTTTCAGAGGCCATTCTCAAGTACCGTAAAAAGCGAATCAAATTTATCGACGTATTTAGTTTCCGTGTATCGTCTAAAAAAACAAGCTCTATTAGAATTTGAGGCTTTCTCTAACTTTGCGTCACTTAGTCTGGTCATATCCTTATGCATCTGGACAGCATCAACGTCATGGTCATACAGTATCCCATTACATTCAGAGGTGATAATATCAGGAATTGCAGCGTGTTTTGTAGAAATAATGTACTCGCCATTCGCCATCGCCTCTAGCATTGAAATGGGTTGGCCTTCAACTGGATACCACGTTGGGAGACAAAATATGCTAGCATTTTGAAGTAATTGCTTCTTTTTGTCACCTTTCACAACCCCGTGATATGTGACAAAATCCTCAAGCTTTTTTTCACGTACAAAGCTTTCAAAAAAGTTACGCTCGGATACATCAAAAAAAGCACCTGCAAAATCAAACTTCAATCGTTGCTTCTCCCCGGAAACGATTCTTTTCCGTTCAATCGCTGCCACTTCAAGAACTTTACGGTAACCCTTCGATTCGATTAAGTTCGATAGAAAGAGTACTTGCTTTACAGATTTATTAAGTCTTTCGGTCAAAGTAACACGAAATTCACTTTCACTGGGAACATTATCCTTTGATACACCATTTTCAATGACCCAAATGCGCTTCTCGGGAACAATATCTATAAAGTTTGGGCGAAGTGACTCACTTAGAGAAATTGCAAAACTAACCTCACTCAGCAAATGAATATTGAGTTTACGTTGCCACATCGGCATTCCATGATAAATTACTTCGCGAAAATGAAGACCACCATGTACATGGACTCCATACCTTTTTCTTGTTATCCGCAATAGCATCATAATACACAAGTCGCGTAGATTCCCCCCTCGCGATTGACTAACTGTAAGATAGAAATAATCAGCTCGAGAAAATAATAGCTTAACTAAATTTATAATAATTAATCTATTGTTTGTTATGTTTATTTTTGTGAAATTATATTTATTTCTTAATCTCGAATTATAGAGAGTGTCGACCGCTTTCGATAATCCATGAATCGGAGGCGGAAATTGCGCAACAAAACAAACCTTCACTTAGCTCCCCCCTTACTGTAACATCGTTATCTTATGTACATACTTCTTTACTGACTCTGTTTTAGTCAATCCACCATTAATTATTTCACGACTCCTTTGTCCCATCTGCTGAAGCCCTTCAGATAAACCTAACGCTGTGCGAATATTGGTTTCAACTAGAGAATAATCTCCGGGAGTTGCAAGATATCCTGCGTGATGATCACGAATTAGTCGTTCGATCTCTGCACCTTGTTCCAATACTCCGAGTACCGGCTTCCCTGCTGCGGCAATTCCATAAAACTTACTTGGACAACTAACGCCCTTGATTCCTTTGGCGTTAACGCACCAATGAATATCCGCAGCATTCAAGCTATAAATCAAATCAGCTTTTGGCTGATAAGGAATAAAACTGACATTCTTCATCTCGTGCATTTCAACATACTGCTTCAATGTATCAAGCATCGACCCTGCCCCAACGAATACAAACTCAACTTTCTGACCACCTGCAGACTTCGTGCCAGCAGGAAATTTCTCAATCACTTTGATCAGGTTCTCAAGATCGTAGTAGAGCCCGATATTCCCCGAATACATCACGACAAATTTATCTTCAAGCCTATATTTTTGCTTAAATGCAACAACATGTGGTTCATCTGCAGATAGCGGATGAATCTCTTTTTCATCAATCCAATTATTAATCATCGCGACTTTTGGTGCTCGCCCTGGCTTGAAGCGATTCTTGAGCGTCTCGACGAGATCACGGCCTACCGTAATGACCAGATCACTCTGTTTACAACTGAATTTATCCAGCGCCATCATCAGCTTCAGAACTAGCTTGTTTCGGCTATATCCGACTGCCATAATCTGCTCAGGGTTGAAGTCTTGAATGTTATAGATAAATTTCGCATGCTTTATCCATTTCCCCCAAACACCAAGCAAACCACCCAAGATCGGTGGTTGCGAGATGGAGAAGACATAATCTTGATGGCCAACCTTGAAGGTGGCACGCATCGAACCAAAGAAATACGAGATAATGTTCTTGATGCGCGAGCGCTTGTCCTGCTTACTGAACTCCGGTACGCGAATTCGCAAGACATGCACGCCATTGATTTCTTCTCGATAGAACTTCTTCGTCTTGTACGCATCATCGACCTTGCCGGAATACGATGGGACAACACAGATTACCGTGATGTCGAACGTATCTAGCATCCCCTCTGCCAGCTCTTTGAGAATCTGGCCGGTCGATGCCACATCAGGTGTGTAATAATGCGCATAGATGAGTAGTTTCTTTTTCTTCACACTTACCCTCCAGTCAATCAATCCCGCCGAAAAATATCCCGCGTATATACCTTGTCCCGTACATCATCTAACTCGGCATTATAGCGGTTGGCGATGATTGCATGAGACTGCTTCTTAAATTCATCAAGATCATTAACGACCAGACTGCCGAAGAATGTCTCGCCTTCTTCCAGAGTCGGCTCGTAGATGATGACCGTGGCACCTTTGGCCTTGATTCGCTTCATAACTCCTTGAATTGAGCTTTGACGGAAGTTATCGGAATTGCTCTTCATGGTTAATCGGTAAACGCCAATTGTAGTGTCATGTTCTTTGGAAGGATCAAATTCATTATCCTTATCGTAATTGTAGTAACCAGCCAGTTCAAGAACGCGATCCGCAATAAAGTCTTTACGGGTACTATTTGACTGTACAATGGCTTCAATCAAGTTTTCTGGCACGTCTTCATAGTTAGCCAACAATTGTTTGGTATCCTTTGGCAGGCAATATCCGCCATAACCAAATGAAGGATTATTATAGTGGGTTCCAATACGAGGATCAAGGGAAACACCGTCAATAATTTGTTGGGTGTTCAAGCCTTTCATCTCAGCATAGGTGTCCAGTTCGTTGAAATACGATACACGTAAAGCGAGATAGGTATTAGCAAACAGTTTAACTGCTTCTGCTTCGGTAAAGCCCATGTACAAGGTATCAATGTCTGGCTTGAGGGCACCTTCTTGTAAAAGTCCAGCAAAGTCATGCGCTGCAGCAACCAGCTTTTCATCATCAAAGTCAGTACCCACAACGATTCGAGATGGATACAAGTTATCATATAAGGCTTTGCTTTCACGCAGGAATTCTGGCGCAAAGATAATATTCTTGCTGTTGTACTTTTCACAAATCTTAGTCGTGTAACCCACCGGAATCGTAGACTTGATGACCATAATGGCTTCTGGGTTAGTTTTCAATACAAGTTCGATGACCTCTTCAACCAGTGAGGTATCAAAGAAGTTCTTCTTGCTGTCGTAATTGGTTGGTGTTGCAATCACGACAAAATCAGCTTGTTTATATGCTGCTTCGCCATCTAATGTGGCATGCAGATCAAGTGGTTTTTCAGCCAAGTATTTTTCGATATAATCATCTTGAATCGGAGACTTACCTTTGTTGATCAATTCCACTTTTTCAGGAATAACATCAACTGCTTCGACATGATGATGTTGTGAAAGCAGTGTTGCGATACTTAACCCCACGTAACCAGTACCCGCTACAGCGATCTTAAAATCTTTACTCATCCTGTTCGTTCCCCTTTTTTGTGTATGTGCCTACCATATACAAACACACTAGTGTTTATCTAGTCTAATTATCAGTATACCTTACTCAAACATAAGCACAAGAATTGCAAGCGGTTAATATTTCTTGATACAGTCTTGTAATGTTTTCTGTCAATAATTTTAGCTATTCATATTTTGCATATATGCAAAATCACATTCTTAAATTATCTGATTCAACAAAGTGCACAGTCTTCTTCCGCGGGAGTTTGACACTTTCAAGAACTCCTAAGTAGTGGCTGGTGAATTATCCTTAACTTTCAGGCAGATCCACGATAACTTTGTAATCAATCTTCACCGCAGTCTTATTCTTTTTGGCAGTCACCGAAATTGGTCCACCTAAGACTACGAGGAGATTCTCCAGATTTGCCATGACGACACCAGTGGCTATGGCAACCGCAATCGTTTCCGCAGTCTTTTCATTTACCAGGCCCAACCCAAGATTGCCCTTTATGAACGAGAAGCGGCGCTCAATTTCCCCACGCCGAGTCTCTGCACCTTCATCTTGCTGGCACTGCGCTGGATCCACATGTTTAGGCTTACGCCCAAGCCGTGGACCACTAACGCGAATACCAAGATTGGCACCCAGTCCAATATTTTCGCGAGTTCGGTACAACGTATCTAACAACACCTCATCTGGATATTCACCATGACTATCGTAGTAGTGATCAGCGGTGCGACTTGAAGCACTTTGGCCATGACCTTGATAGCATCATGGAGAAAAACTTTAATAACCAAAAGCCCCAATCAACGTGAACAACGTCGATTGGGGCTCTCTTGGGCTTTAGTAGCTATATTGCAATCTTCTAGTTTGATTCATGTTTAAACTTGCTTGTTAAGGCCATCCCCGCTGACATCAAACTAATAATCAATACGCCAAGCCAGGATGTTGCTCGGTTGACGTGATCACCAGTTTGCGGTGCCTTAGCATTCTTCTGCCCACCGACACTGAGTTTATCCAAATGATCAGAATCTTGTTGTTTGACATTCGGTGGCGTCAACTTATTTGTAGAATTGTAAGTCTGCTTGCCTTGGCTTTGATGCACCGCTGTTTTGGTACTCGTCTGTTTTAACTTCAAGCCAGTAATCGCCAATCGTAATGCTGAGGTCGCTTGATTAACTGACGCTTGTTCAATGTGCTGAGCTGTAAACACAGACTTTGCATGACGCAATGCTTTGGCTAATTGTTGAAGTGTGCTTGGTACATATCGGCTTGTATCGATCTTTTCAGCTTGCGTCATTGCTTCACCAAGCTGCGACTTGTCTACCAGGGCTCCTAAGTGAACGAGTACCGTTTGGCTCGCCCCTTGTTGGCCATCTGAATCAAAAATCAACTGTGTCCCCTTCACGCTGAATACGCCAGCGTCGTCAGCGGATAAAGTCACACCTTCTTTAAAGGTCAGCGTCACTGCTTCATTGCTTTGCGTCGGGTCAGAAACACTGACTTCATAGTCGCCACCACCTAATGCCGTGACGACTAAAGAACTCGCGTGATCGACACTAAGTAAACCAGCAATGTCATCCGCCGACGTCCAGGCGTTGGCTAAAATTTGGTTGCCCGTTTGAATGGCTTGCAAATCTGAGGTATTTGATAACACTTGATAAATCGGTTTTGTCGCCAATTCAGCGATTTGCTCATCCGTCGCACCAGGCACGGTCACATATTCATAAGTGCCATCTGTGATTTTAGCACCGTGATTGATGGCAACTGTCAGATAGTCAAAGGTATATTCTTTCTCAGATGGGAACTGCGAATTGATATCTGAATACTTACCCGTGCGACTGGCTTCACTGATGTTCACTGGATGATTACTGGAAGCAATGATGTAGCCTATGTTGTTGGCTAAGGTGCCAGTATTGATATTCGCCCATTGATTTACGTGACTGCCGTTAACGAATGCAGCACCATCAACAGTCACGTATGTTTCCGGCGTAGTCAATTGACGATCATCAACGATGGTTTCGATATCAGCAGTTGTCGATCCTGTGATACCCGCACCAAGATTAACGATTTGACCATTCAACAAGAACCAAGATTTCTTAGCGACTAAGTTGGTGGCCGTCCCTGCTTTATTCAGCGCCATGCCAATTGCCGCAATCTTAG
This sequence comes from Lacticaseibacillus manihotivorans DSM 13343 = JCM 12514, assembly GCF_001435035.1. Taxonomy (GTDB): domain Bacteria; phylum Bacillota; class Bacilli; order Lactobacillales; family Lactobacillaceae; genus Lacticaseibacillus; species Lacticaseibacillus manihotivorans. The sequence goes on along the minus strand of NZ_AZEU01000232.1, from coordinate 17,480 downwards.
TATCCGTCGCACCTCCGACCCATGATTCAGGAGATTTTCTCCCAGAACCTGATGCATTCTCCAACGGTAGTGTATCTACTGTCGTACCAGGTAGACGATAAGGATCAACCGTTGGCCAATAACCTTCGCCAAATTGTTGCAAATCACCATTGTATAAATACAACATCCCGTCAGAAATATGCCAACCATGCTTGTTTTCAGTATTCACCGCTTCGAAACTTGAGATGCGTTTAGAATACAGACTTAAAGCAACTGAATAAGTTGGGGTGCGTTGAAGCACCCGATCCATTTTGCCATAAATATTCAATACACTAGTATCAGTCGCCCGATCTAAATTCGCATCCACTGCTTTTTGCAAGACGGTTAAGGCTTCATAATCTCGTGCATTACTAAAGAAATTATATGCTGAGCCAACTTGCTCAATCCAAGTGTCAATTTCTTGATAGATCTTGTTTTGCAATGATTTAGGCGCAAAGGTCGCAATCATTGCTAAATCCACGATTGCTTCACGGCCTGACTCTAATTCACTGGTATCTTGATTCAACAGCGGCGTCCGCGAAATCGTGCGACCATTGAACATCGATGGCATCCGACCTTCAACCATCAATTGCAAATAGCCTTTATCGACGAATTGATAAAAGTCACTGAGTTGATCATCACTGATTGCCCAAGGCGTATCTTGCAAGATTGTAACGATTCGCGCGATCCCGCGCAGCATATCACTGCCGTACGCACCGTTGTAGGCATGTTGTTTATGTTGAATGAATGAACCGTCAGCATACATGCCATCCCCACTAGTCGAAAAGCTCAGCACTTCTGGCAATTGTGCTTGCACCAATGCAACGCGTGTATCGTCTTCCAGTAATAAACCACTTCCTAGCACTGAAATCCCAACATCCGTCAAATTCGCACCGGTTGGGTCTTCAGTTTGAAATGGCACATCTGGGGCAATGTCGTATAACGTTACTGGCGTTACAAACTCAACTAACTTATCAGGTGCTGATTGCTTTAAATCTGGATAAAGTAACATCAGCGTATCGATCAACGGTTGTGAAGAGCCGATGTTCCAATCCCACCAATTGACCTTCCAGTAAGTCCCGTTATATTTTTTTGTGGTGACCATGAAATCCAGCGCGTCGACAATAGCGTTATAAACTTCAGGGTCTTGATATTGTTTGCTTAATGGATCGTAATAGCCCAGAGTCAATGTCTTGATTTTTTTGAAGGTGGTGGTCATATCAGCTGATTCGGTATCAGTTGAGACTTTCTCCCATAATCGATCACGATTCGAACTGGTATCCATAGTTTGCCAAAGTTCATCGCTTTGCGCTGCAATTGTGGTCAAATAATCTTTGACGTTAGGATCGCTTGTATCCGGTGATTCTGGCATCAATCGGTCACGCCAACGTTCACGCATCGTGACATATTCTTGACGTTGGGCAACCACTGAAATGTTAGCTTGGCTTGATAATCCAGTTGCGCTATCTTTGACTGAGATAGTTGCTGTGCCTAATTGATTGGCCGTCACCTTACCATTGACCACAGTTGCCACAGACTCATCACTACTCGTCCAAACCAAGCGTGAGGAATCGAAAACAAGATTTTTAGGCGTGATCGTTGGTACCAGCGTTCGTTGAGTGCCAACACTCATAGTCGCATCTGCAGGCGAGATCGATAATGCCGTCAACGCTTGCTTTGTTCGATAAATATTGAGTTCATAAATGCTTGAAGCATACCATTTCTTATTACTAGATAATTGCCAGTTACTGAGCTGATGATATTGAACGTAACGCGCTTGCACCGGATCAAAAACGATCACTTTATCGATGTTGCTATGTTTTTCACCATTGGTAACACCAAACACTTTGGTATAGTCGATACCATCAACAGAAGTCAAAACTTCATAATCAGTCGTTTCAGATTCAAATTTGATATCGACTTCACTAACAGTGTCAGCTTTGCCCAAATCAACCGTTAACGTCTGATCGCCATTCTCCTCACCTTGTTGGCCAGCCCAGCGAGAATTCTTATCGCCGTCGATCGCCATATCCGCCGAATGCGAACTGTCACCGTTCCAACTTGACTTGGCCGACTTTCCAGTAGCTAAGTTGGTTGCATCTGGCGCGGCCACGATCGCAACATCAGCTTCTTGCTTCGATGTTTGAGTCAATGTGCTTGTTGGCGTTGATTTAGATGTTGCAGTTGCTTCATCAATCGTGTCGGCGCCGCTTGAGATAGCGCTATCATTTTTAGGCGCCGTATTCGCTAACGTTGTCGCTTCGTCCTCAGGCGTTGTTTCTGATATTGTTTTCGGATCTGTGTCGCTGACCACAGCTGACGTTTGCGGTGATTCAGATGGACCGGATACTTCTTCGGTATTCTCCGCATCATCGACAACTGAATCAGAATCCTGTATCTGACTCGTATCAGTTAGCTGAGTAGATGTCGTCTCAACAGCAATCGCTGGTTGCGTTTCGGTATTTGCAGAAACCTGTGTGGTTGTAGTTACTGAAATCACAACACCAGCAACGGTGACCACCCCAATAGTCAACCATTGCTTCTTATGTTTGTGAAGCTTAAACCGAACGACTTTCTCCATTTCCATAGCCTCCCTAGACTAGATTCACTAAGTCGAAATGTATTCCCCGTTACCCTTTGATTGTGTTTTATTCACCTCCTTAGGTACAAATCTTCGTAATGATACCATTGAGATATTCTGAATTCAACGCTAGAAATTATGATTAATTCTTATAAATTTTTCGTTCAAGAAATGAAAGCGTTTCCTAAAGTCTTTATTCATATTCTGTGTAACCCATTCATTGCCAAACGTTATCTTTGTATAATTCTGTAGACGAATTACGTTTCAGATACGTTTGAGGCCCAGTGTCTTGATTTTATCCTTAACGTTAAATTATCGAACAATTTGAGCTAAATAAACATTCTATTTCACAATCTCGATACAGCGCTTCATTGACATTGCAGATTCGTTTAGGCGCAGTTCCTATTGCGCTTATCATTCTGAACTACACTGGTAACAAGTAAGCTCACAAGTGTCAACGTTCTTATATTCATGTATTACCTATTCCCGATTACAATCAAAAAATAATGATCTACATCTGCCAACCTAAAGTAAGTTCGAAGAATAACCCCGAGTCATTGAACTTCGGCACATAAAAACCAGCCGATGTGTTTACCGACTGGTTAATCTCAACTGTATTCAATACGAGTTACACCAACTTGTGCCACAAATCACCCCCGATTGTTGTCAGTCACGCACGCTCCTCACTTGCCGATAAATGGCCTTCACCCGCGTGCTAACTGCGGCCACATCACGAACTCGCATCCCCAACGCCTCAGCGATTTCAGTTTGCCCCAACCCATCGCGAAACAACTCCATGACTTGCTGATCAAAAACTGATAGCTCTTTGATCAACTGCTCGGCAGCTTCATGTTCCTCAGGCGTCGCTTGCGCCAAGAAATGATACTTGCCATGCATTTGTTTGGCGAGGGTCGCGTCTTCTTCTGACGTGAGCTCAAATGCTGAGGCTAATGCGCCTGAAGATCTGCAACGAGCACATTTAGGATTCTTTCATTGAACGCGATCACCGTTAGCCCTTTTATTTGTGCCAAGCGTTGATAATGCAAATACCGCAACTCCAAAAAGACTACAGTTTCTCGAAAATCCGGATCGCCTCGATTGATTCCAACCACACCGATTGCCTGTGCAATCACGAGATGATCGACTTTTATCACTGGTTTCATCTGCCTGTTCCTCCTTGCATACCGCTTCTACCAAACTGGTCCGTAAATCTGTTTGATCTTGGCGATGGTCACTTCGACCCAATCATCACTGGCACCGAGTATTTCAACGATTTCAGCAGGTGACATCCCGGCAGCGAGCAACAAGTACAGCACATCGCGCTCATTAGGGGTCAGTTGCACGTGATGCGCTAAATCACGATGCTTTGACGGCGTCACTTCTAACCATTCATACCGCCCTGCCTGTTGTTGACCACGCATCACTGGGACGTATTGTTCATACAACCACCCACGATGACGACGGATCACGATCAAGCGGATCAAATCTTGTCGCAGTGCTTCACGATTTGGTTTCACCTCGCCTAACGTATATCGGAGATACTGACCGATCGCATAGCCTTTCACCTCTTCGGCGTCGCCATCAGAATTCAACACCCCTGCTTTGCGCAAAACGTCGTTGATCAATGCTTGGGCATCTTCATCAATTGCCCGCATCACGATTCACACTCCTTTACTCAAAACCCCGTCGAATTGCCAAACTTCGAAATCACAAGCCAGCGACTTATTCTCGTCCGAGCACCTTCGCCATGATTTTCCTGATTTTCACCACTTGTCCGTGCACACTTTGCCGACTCATGCCAAGTTGCCGCGCAATTTGTGCTTGCTTCATGCCCTCATCGACTAACAAGCTGAAAATCTGTCGCTGCAGTTCCGTCATCGTGCTGAGTGATTCGGTGATGGTTTCGCGCACTTCCAGCTGGGTGATATCCACCTCAGTATTCATCGCGGCCTCATCATTCACGCGACTGGCACGCTGTAAGTCTTTCACAATTGATCCGCGTTGTTTTTCAATATCCAAATAGATCAACCGGCCTACACCGCGATTAAAGACTTCATCTGAAAGCTCACCGCGGCGCTGATAGTGGTCAATATACTGCAAGCGAGTAAAGCTTAACCAATCCTCGTAGTCTATATCACCTTGCCTGATGTGTGCCCGAGCCAAGGCTTTATATAAGATCTTCATGTTCTGCGACATTAACTCAAAGCCATCTGCCATTGCGATCCCCCCAATCTGGCTGCTTTGATTCGGTCAAGATAACACAGGTATTTGTTGGGTGTCACATCACCAATTTAACGCTGGTGAAACAAGCTTTCAGCCCAAATCTTGGCCATCAAAACAAGGCTGCAAAACAGCCGCAACCTTGTGTTAACAGCACTTATGTTTTAGAAGTAGGGACTTTGAAAAATTTTCGGCGGTTATTTAGGTAATTTATTCGATATTTTCGTACTGCTTTTCAATACACTGGGCCGCAAGTTCGGGTGAGTGCCCGTATAAGACATCCAACGTGGCCTTCAAATCTTGATCGTAAAACCAATCATCCAGCGGAAACATTGGCGGCACCTCAACAGGCGGGTAGCCTTTCACCTGCGTGCCTTGCTGAGCCAAGATGTTACCGGCTAGCTGCAAGGCGACTTTGTGAGTCAAGACGGCTTTGCGCAAGACATAATCAGCTAAGATGTCCACGCGCGCTTGCGACACCAGCGGGGATTCACCAAATTGCCGCTTCCCTGTCCAATGCGTGACCTGTCCGGCTTCATCGGTAGTGATGAAATCCACTTTCCTGCCGTCTCGCACCTGAATATCCTGGCACGTCGGCGTGAAGAACCATAAACCAAACGCGTTGCTGGCATTCGGGGACCAGAAACTATAGCCGCCACACGTGGCAACGCGCATCGGCCCATGAAACTGGCCGAGTTTGGTTTGGCCTTCTTCAAGCGCTTGTTTGACGAGTTGATGCCACATGTCGTCAGCCTGGCGCCGCGTATAAAAATAATAAACCTGCCACTCATCTTCCAATTGCTGGCATAGCCTGAGTGGCGTATAGCGGCTGAAGAATAACTCACCGTGAATCGTGACGCAAAGTGAAGGAAACTTCAGATGATGTGTGCCCATCACAAAAGCGATAGTTTGATAATCAAACTTTTGCAGTTGTGTTTTAGGGGCGGCATCGACATCGACGACGATTGATTCTTTGAATAGATCCATAGTGGCGCCTCCAATGATCAGGATTTGGTTCACCCTTATTTTGAATCACCACGAGCCACTATTTCAGTTAATCGGTAAAAATATTTGCAAAAATATACACCGCTTACAAGCTTAGAAACATTACTTCCAATTGCAATCCGCATCGCCACTTTTTCAGTAATCCCGCAAACACGACGCACATAAGCCTTCACTGATTGCCGAATATTTCGCCACAAATGTTTCAAAATCAGCACAAATGATACACAATTTTATTCATTTGGAGACTAGAAAGTCTGTTGAAGTATGGTAGAATTGAATAGTTTTCACCATACTCGATATACATAACCTTAGGAGGGCTCATGGAGGACGACGTAATCAGCCTCGGCCAAGTGTTCAATACGCTGAGGAAACATATTATTATGATCATCATTTTTGCATTCGGGGGGTTATTGGTTTCAGCTGGGGTCACCTATTTTGTCATGACGCCTAAATACGATTCCAGTGCGTTGATTTTAGTCAACCAAAAAGACAACACCAACGTTGCGACGCAATACAACGCGGTACAAACCGACTTGCAGATGATCAATACTTATAAAGACATCATCACGGAACCAGTCATCTTGGATCAAGCAGCTAAGGATTTACACAAGTCTGGCCGCTTCAGTGGGACTGCTTCGGACTTGAAAGCCGCTTTGACGATTTCCAACAACGAGAATTCGCAAGTGGTCAACGTGACTGCCGAAGCCACCAGCCCTTATGTGGCCCGCGACATCGCCAACGCCGTAACTAAAGTCTTCCAAAATAAGATCACCAAAATCATGGCCAACGCCAAGAACGTGTCCATCATCTCGGCGGCAAAGCTCCAAACCAACGCGGTTTCCCCACGCAAAGCGATCAACTTGGCCGTGGGCTTGTTGGCTGGGTTAGTCTTAGGCATCTTGTTAGCCTTCGTTCGCGAACTCACCGATAAAACCGTTAAAGCCCCAGATTTCATCACCGACACCTTGGGCTTGCCATTATTAGGCACAGTTTACAACATTGATTCACGCGACCTGAAGTTCGGCCAAGCCCGCTCAGCGCATGGCAAGAACGCACGGCGCACCCGTAATGGAGGTGAACGTTAATGTTTGGATTCAGTAAAAAACGGCAAAAGGCCCTCGAAGACGTCTCCATGCACAAAGGCGTCGGCTTGATTACCGACTATGCCCCAAAATCACATATCTCTGAACAATTTCGGACATTACGGACCAACATCCAATACTCTGACGCCGATCACCAAATCAAAACCTTGGTCTTTACGTCAAGCGGCCCTTCTGAAGGTAAGTCTACGATTTCTGGCAACATTGCCGTGACGTTCGCCAACCAAGGCTTGCGGACGCTGTTGGTGGATGCTGACACTCGCCGCCCCACGGTACATGCGACGTTCTCCTTATTGAACGAACGCGGCTTGGTTACCTTATTGACCAGCAAAGAAGATCTGGACTTAAGCGAGTACATTGTGCCAACCAGCGTGGATCACTTATCCGTGTTGCCCACTGGCCCTGTGCCGCCGAACCCTTCTGAATTGTTGAGTTCCAAGCGCATGGAACGCTTGATCGCCACACTCGCCAAGAACTTCGACATGGTGATTTTCGATGTGCCACCGTTGGGTTCGGTCACAGATGCGCAGATCTTAGCTTCTAAAGTCGACGCTACCGTGCTGGTCGTTCCTTACGGCATCGCGCAAAAAGGTGCGGTACTCGCGGCCAAGAGCATGCTCGAACAAGTCGATGCCAACATCATCGGCGTCGTCCAAAACCGCGTTCCTGAAGAAGCCAATGGTTACTACGGTTACTATGGCTACTACGGGTATTACGGCAAGAAAGATAAAGATAATACTGCTGCGAAGTAATGCGGCATGGAAGTCCGTCGAGGAATCGGCGGGCTTTTTGTTTTGTTCTTCGTCGAGGGTTTCCGTGCAACGCACCTGCGTCCAGCACGCCTCAGGCCCATGAAACACAATACGATTCAAGGGCTGAGGCGAGACTGGACTTAGTGCTAAGGGCGCACGGAAACCCTCTGGGACGCAAAAAAGACCCGCGTCTACTGGGGAGAGCAAACGTAGGTCAGTGTGAAAGGAACCCGTCCATTCATCAGCCGTCACCCAACGGCCTAGGTGCCTAACGGAGATGAGCGACACCATACTTTTAGTATAGCGACCCCTTCCTCTATTTTTGTGCAAGTTTAAAAAAGTTTGTTTGTCGTGATTGACAAAATGCAATCGTCTGCCATTTAAATAGTGTCTGGCCGGACAAATCAATTCACATCGTCGAGCGCGAAAAACAACGCTGACACAGTTAGCTACGTCCCCGCCTTTGTGCCACAAAACGGCACAAAGACGAGCACTAGGCTACCTGGTCCGCTAAAACCGTTTTTCTCCGCTCTGGTTTTTAAGTCTTGTGGTGAACAGTCAAGTGAATGAGGTGAGGTTCTAGAAATATTTTTGGGTAGTTGAGCGTATACTTCCCCCAGCCCGCGACTTTATTGTTTTTCGGTTGCGGGAAAGCGTATCGCTAAACTAAACCAGTCACGCTAGACCAATTTCGCTTGATCGTACAATTGATGGTTCTTCATCAAAGTGAGAACCAAACGTACGAGCTTGCGAGCGGTCAATAAACTGGCGCGACGATGTTGATACTTTGGAACCTCCCGATATTTCTTGTTGTAGTATTTTTCAAATACTGGATCGTGCGTTCTTACCGAATTGGCAGCTTCAACTAGGTAATAACGCAGATATTGATCCCCGCTGTGGACACGTGGCGTTGCTTGGCGCTCAGTGTTGCCTGATTGGCTTCTACGCCAAACTAGGCCAGCGTACTTGGCTAGACTAGCTTCATTCTTGAAGCGTTCGGGTTGACCGATCTCGGCAATGATGCCAGCGGCGTAAACTGGGCCGATGCCTGGAATACTTCGCAAACACTTTGCTTCAGGTGTCGCTTCACACAAAGCGGCGATACTCTTATCGAGTTGTTTCAACTGTTGACTGAACATGCGGATCTCGTTGGCGTACATGCCCAAGACGAGATTCACAGAATCCATGACTTGCTTGTCGAGTCGATAAGAGTCGCGTGCTGAACGTTTCAACGCTTTAGCGACGGCTTCGGGATCACCGAAGCGACCATGACCAAGGGTGTTGAGATCGCTTGTGAGTTGTTCTAGCGGTAACTCCGCAAGCTCATCCAGCGAGTAACGCTCGTCGGTCAAGACCGTCATCATGGTGGCACCAAAAACTGACGTTGGTAACTCGGCGTCGATCGTATTCATCTTGTAGTACAGATTATTGAGAAAGTGGTTCTTACACCATGTAATCTCTTTAGTCAGATGGAACCTTTCACGAGTTAGCCGTTGAAGTGCGAGGTGACGCTCATCACGAGGCACTGGCACTTCATAACGGCCAACACGTAGGAAGTCGGCGATGTTGCGGGCGTCAACTGAGTCCGTTTTATCCTGGTCATACACCTGACTGAAACGATGGGTCATCTTGGGATTCAAGGTGACGACTTCAATGCCAACCGCTTCGAGTTTGTCGTCGTTGGTCAGTTCGTAAGAGGCCAAGACATTGTATACCGATGTTGCTTCAAGGCCTACAATTACCCGTTCATAAGTGAGCTTCTTGTAGGCGTCTAAAATATCTTGTTTGATGGCTTTAACGCCATCAGGGCGGTTGGCGACAGAGTCTTGGAAGACAACATTCTGATCGCTATCCATCCCACAGAAATCTAATTTAGCTTTAGAAACATCAATACCAACATTCAAGTTCATAGGACTGGACCTCCTTTCTTTGTCAGATTGATTGGAGAAGACTTGGGTGCTGCGTGATATCCCCTAATTATGAACGGTCAGTGCTTCCTCGCGGTATGAGTAGTCCGCTACTAGTCGTTGAGCTGCGTGATGAAACGTGAGTCATCACCAACCACTATTAGCCCTACAGCTTGTGGTGTGCGCTTAGTACCATTCATCTGGGAGGCAGACTTTAATTGTAGTCTGAATTGCTTCAGCTACAGGAGGTAAAAGCCTAGACCAGTTGGACCCAGATCCAATGAACAACTAGAGGATATCACGCAACACTCAAGTCGACTGAACAACTTTGAACTTGATACAACTTTACTATACGAGGAGGTTCCATTATGGCACGTTCTATTAAATCATTCACCCTCAGTGTCTTGACCAAAGACGCTGACGCCAAGTCCAAGATTCGCACATTCAAATCCGTCGATCCGAAAATCACCGATGAAACGGTATTGGCTATTGCTGAATTGGTCAACAGCTTTGTTGATGACGACTTGCAAAAGCCGATCGTCACCCGCGCTGATGAAATCGACATCGAAGGCTAGGAGGTAACTTACCATGAATAACTATGTCATTTCGCTTGTTTACACCAATGGCGCCAACGTCAAAAACACGTTCAGGATCTCAGGCTTGACCAAAGAAATTACTGAGATCAATGCCTTGCAGGCGCTGCAACAATTGCCTGAAATTGGCGGTTTTGTCGATGCCACTGGGGAGGCGTTGTTTGTCAATCCAATTGAAGCTGACGTCACACAAACCATTAAAACCATTTACAAGCTGTAAGTTTGCGGGCGGTCGCAGCCATTGTGGTGAGGGCTTTGGGGCAAGTAAAGGAAGTGAGTCATCATGGATCAATTGATCAACAGCATGCTCGACCAAGCCATCGGCGGCTTGATTGCCGTGCTTCTACTAACCAAAATCGATAAGCGCTTAGAGTCGATGACGCAAGCCATGGAGACTTTGAGTGCGGCCATCAAGGAGGCGTTGTCACATGTCGACACCGTTAGTCGCTGACGTGTCCAGCTGGAATCCCGACACGCAAAGCTTTTTCAACACCCTCGCGCAAAAAGGCGTCAAAGCCGTGATCGTGAAATTGACCGAAGGCACCTACTACACCAATCCCAAGGCCAAAGCGCAGATCAAAGCGGCGTGGAAAGCTGGCATGCATGCGCACGGCTACCACTACGCGCATTATCAAACTGCCGCCCAAGCCAAAGCAGAAGCCTTGTATTTCGTCAAAGCCGCCAAAGCAGTCGGCCTCAACGGCACCTCAGTGTTAGCCGTTGATGTCGAAGCCCCAGAGTTGCCCAAAGCGCCGCTGACTGGATTGACCAACACCTTCTTATCGACGGTCAAAGGCACCGGTTTTGGTAAGGTGGACTTCTACACCATGGCTAGCTGGGTGAAAAGCGGCTACTTGAAGCCAGCCAATTTGTTAGCCAAGAACATGTGGATCGCCGCATGGGGCGTGTCGCAACCTGGCATCAACAATGTCGGCACGTGGCAGTTCACCAACAACTTTCAAGGCTTAAAGGTGGATATGAGCTATGACTTCCACGGGTTATACACGAAAATTTGAAAACAGCCGTCACCTGATTGGAGGTGGCGGCTGTTTTAATGCGATTTTAAGCTGGGCCAAGCAAGCGGTCTAGGAAACGATTCCAGCGAGCACGCCAAGAATTGTACTGCTTGAGATAGGCCCGCTTACGATTTTCCCGATTTTGCAATAATTCTGCTTCTGTCGGAAAATGGTCCAAAGGTGTCCCACCTACTGTGGCTCGGGCAGCATTTAAGGTCTCCAATGCATCGGCTTCCCGCGCTTCAGGCGACATGGCGAGAAAGGCGTCAACACCAGGCCAAGATTCACGAATTGCTGCCAAGGGATCATCGTTTTCTGTCACCAAAGTGCACTCCTTCCAATTTTTCAATTACACTGCCACCTTGGTGCACGACTCCTTTTTAGAACCGAGCCATGGGTTAGTAGGCGGGACCCAAGACACGATCTAGAAATCGATTCCATCGTGCGTGCCAAGAACGATATTGCTTCTGATAAGCTTTGTCACGTTGTGCTTGCGCTTGAGCCAATTCATTATCAGTCGGGATATGATCCAAAGGTGGTGCCCCTAATACCTCGCGATCTTGATTCAGCACTTCAAGCGCGTACGCATGGCGTTCATCGGCAGACTTGCCCAATACTCGTCGTAGTCGGGCCACACTGCTTGCACCACTGGATCTAGGTTATTTTCTTTCGTCATCTCGATTTGCCCCTTTCAAGATCGTCATTAAATTCTGAATTTGACTCAACGAAGAATCTGCTAACATCCGTTCAACGATTGGCTCGAATTCTTCATTGACTAACAATCGTGCGGTTTCCGAACCAATGGCAGACAGGATTGCTTGGCAATCAAGATAACCATTCTGGTCTAACAACCAAGCAATTTTATCGATTAAGTGCAAAATATTCGCCAGGCCAAGTCGACTTGCTGTTAAATCGGAGAAATCTTGCTGCTCTTTGACAGAAACAAGTTTCCAGCTGCTTTGCTTTTTCTGGTTACTGATAACGTGCTTGAATTTTTGCAAGAACATGGTCACCGGTTCACGAACTTCGTGATGATAAAAATCGATGAGCTTATCGGATGTGTCAATTCGTCTTATCCGATTATCCTGCCATCGCATGGTTTCTTTTCGAATCATGCCGAAAAATGCCAGCGTCGTTCCAGAAACGCCAAATCCGATTAACTGTGACAAACCATCCTGCATACTTTTGCGAAAATACCTTGTCACGAAGATTCCGGAACCGATGGCTAAAATGCCAAGCAGAAGCCAGACTCCGATACCTCATTTTCGCATATTTAGATCTCCGTTTCGTCTCTTTGCGGAAGAAATAATATTATTTTGCCCTCACTTAATCAATATGCGAAACGGCGCCGAATCATCTTTTACAGTTTAATGACAGTGAAAAAAGCCGCCAACGACTGGCAGCTTTACTCAAGTTTTTGGATGGCAGGCTTAGGCACGGCAGATTTCTCAACGGCTTCCCAAGCAGTGACCCCTTTTTTGGTGTTGTAAGTGACTTTCAAATACGCCCCGACGCGCAATGGCCGCGACTTGTTGGCGTTAAAGACCAGCGTTTGGGTGTGGCCTTGTTTGTCATAGCCTGGCTGGTTGTAGCGATAGTCGACATACACGTTGCCGGCGTCATCTTGCGGCGCGATTTTGGTGCCGGTGGTGGTGATCTTAGTATAATACGCGACGCCACCATAATTGGTGATTTCAAACAGCTTCAAGCCGCCAAACGCCAATACCACAAACAATACCAACCCGATCAAAAACTTTCTCATGTACGCTCACCTCACCTATGATTATCGCAGGTCAAAGCCCGTTGTGCGCGAACGGTTTTGTAAGGTGGGGTGACGCGCGTTAGTTGTCTTGCGCCCAAAGAATCGCCCAAGCGCGACTTAAACGGTGACGCCAGCTATTCTTGACTTGCGGATGTAAAACTTGTTGGGCAGCCGCGTCAGCTTCTTCGGGTGTCAGGAGTCGATCAATCGGCGCTAGTCCATATTCGGCGTTTTTTTCATTAATTTTGCGTAGAAGATACGCATCTTTTTGGTCATCTGGCGTGGCAAGAAATTCGGTAAATCCTGGAACGTGACGTTTCAAATATTCCAGACTTTCTGGACTAAATTCTTCCATGATCTTTAGCCTCCTGTAATTGCGCAATACAACCGGACAATTAATGAATTCAGAAAAATAATCTACGGCTGCGCAAAATGCTGCCGAACTCGAAGCGACAATGGCGTCGCTCCCCCCCTCCGAACCTGTCCAAATCAAATCTCCTGCGCCCACAGAATCGCCCAAGCACGACGGAAACGTTGACGAAAACTCGCCTTTTTCTTTGGTCCGTATAGTTCTTGGCTTGCGATCTCAACTTCTTCATCGGTGAGAAGCCGATCAATTGGTGCCATTCCCTCCTTGATTAACGCCTCATTCACCAGATTGACAACATAGGTTTCGCGCTCATCATCAGGCATGTCATATAATTTTGAGTACCCTGGCAGTACACGTTTACGATATTCAAGCTTTTCTTCATCAGTCTGCATGATTTGTTTTATTCCTTTCAGCTGTCCTGTGCCCGTTCTTGATAGAGACGCTTTTCCTCATCAGTGATCATCATTTGATCAGATTCCTTTCAGTTATCCTGCACCCACAGAATTGCTCAAGCGCGACGCAAACGGCTAAGAAAACTCGCCTTTTTCTTTGGTCCATATAGTTTTTGACTTGCAACTTCAACTTCTTCATCTGTTAGTAGCCGATCAATTGGCGCGATTCCCTCCTTGATTAACGCCTCATTCACCAGATTGACGACATAGGTTTCCCGAGCCTCATCAGACATTTCATAAAATTCTGCATACCCTGGGAGTACCCGTTTACGATATTCAAGTTTTTCTTCGTCAGTTTGCATCATTGGTAGGTACCCCCTTAATTGTGTCAATTAGATAGTCAAGATTCCGCAATGTCGAGTGCTGTCTTAGCTGTAGAATTGCGTACTGATAATCTTTGGCAAGCAATAATCGTTTGAGTTCGGACGCAACAGCGTGAAAAATTTCATCCGGATACAAGTAGTTCTTTTGTTTTAGTAGCCACGCAAGGTGATCTAATCAATGCAATATTGTGGCCAACTCAAAGCGGACTGCCAAAGTCACCTCATACTCACGATCAATTTTCCCGTCTTGGGATCAGGCATCAGCGTGTTGGACAGCTTGGCTTTCTCTGACGTGAATTTTTGCATGAACTCGAGGACTAGCTTCCTAATTTCATTGTTGTAAAACGACAGAACTTTAGACGTATTGTCGATCCGTCGCATGTGCGAATCTTGCCAGCGAATGGTTTCACTGCGGATCATCGACACCACTGCCATCACACCGCTGGAAATTGCGATCCCAATTAATTGGGCCAAACCGCCAACGGTATAATGCCGGAATCCCCACATCCCGAGTAGCCCCGCAAAACTCGCAATCGCCAGCCACATCGCCTACTTGCTTGGTTTCCATTCTTTCATATTCAGGCCTGCCTTTCCACAGTTCGTGGCAGAAATAATATTTTCCCCACACTTTATAAATATGCGAAATAAGCCCGAATCATCTTTTCAATCGTCAAAAACTTGGAAATCTGCGCAAAAAATAGCCGCAACCCTATTCAGGTCAACGACTTGATGATCTATTCCAATTTAGGCTGCTACGGTAAACTGGTGCCTTTGGTATAGACGACGCAATCAAAGGTCTGATCCGTCCCGCCTTGAGGCAACTTGGCATTGGCATATTCCCAATAACTGCCAGTTTTTGGTTTCTTGCTTGTGATCACATACCGCGCAGCACTCGGCGCAACCGCCTTGATTTTGGCCAAAGTGGACGGACTCCCCATCAACACCACGCCTTGTTGATAGTAAGCTTGCAAAAAGTTGATCAACGTAGTGAGCTTAGCGGCAACCACTGAGGCTTTCGGCGGGTCGCTGGCATAATTGCCGTAATACGTCACGTAAATGCCGATCGGCAACTCGCCAGCATCGGAAACATGTTTAATGAAGTTTTCGGCTTGAGCTTGCGGCGTAGAATCAAAGCTGAAGTAGTGATACGCCCCGACTTTCAAATTCCCGGCGCGTGATTCATTGGTAGCAAAATTGTCATCGACAAAGCTGGCACCTTGCGTGGCTTTGAGGTAGACGAAGCTGACGCCGCCGTCTTCAAGCTCGGAAGCATCCAGCACCCCGTCAGCTTGGCTCATGCGCACGCCAAGTTTGGGGTATTTGGCCTCGCTTGGCCGCGGATTTTTATGGCCCCACCACCATACCCCAACGCCAATTGCGGCGAGGACGACGATAACTAAAATAACGATGGTAATATTTCGGCGGCGGTCATAAGTATCCGCATAAATTGGGCGCTTAGCACGCATGGTGTCACCTCCTGCATGCCTGATATTATACCGCACCAACGACAGTTGTGGCCATCAGGTGTCAGTTTTGTCACATTGATCAAAATCAGACTTTGGGCTGATGCTCACAAAGTTTTTCCAGCTAGAATTGCCTTATGAATTGAATTCCAGTATGCTGGAAGCGGAACCGTAAGGAGTGAAAAACATGTTAGATGACCGCTTGATCAAAACCATTTTCACTTTACCCACCGCAAGGCTTGGGAACATTCAATTGTATGGGATTTTCTACCACTACCGCGTGCTCGGCGAGGCCGAAATCGGTGACCAAGTGGTGGTAGTGGCTGCGGACCGTTCAGGATTGACGGTGCGCAAATTGGGGTCAGAACTAGATTACTAATTGGAGGAGTCATAATGAATATTTTATCGATCGTCCTCGGCGTCGTCGCCGTGATTGTTATTTTGATTATTGCCGTGATTTTGTTCACGAGTGTTGCCATTATCCATACTGGGGAAGTCGGCATCGTCGAACGCTTGGGGAAATACGTCCAAACCTTGCAACCAGGGTTTCATGTGGTGCCACCAATCATCTATCGCATCACTGAAGTCGTCAACATGAAGCAAATTCCGCTGAAAGTCGACGAACAAGAAGTGATCACCAAAGATAACGTCGTGGTGCGCATCTCCGAAACCTTGAAGTATCACATCACCGACGTCAACGCCTACGTCTACCAAAACAAGGATTCTGTGCTGTCCATGGTCCAAGATACCCGCGCCAACTTACGCGGGATCATCGGGAACATGGATTTGAACGATGTGTTGAATGGTACTGAAACCATTAACCAAACCTTGTTCACGCAAATTGCTGAAACCACTGCCGGCTATGGGTTGAACGTTGATCGTGTCAACATCGACTCGATCAAAGTCGACACCACCATTCAAGATTCCATGAACAAGCTGTTGCGCGCCAGCCGTGAAAAAGAAGCCAACATCATGGAAGCCGAAGGTCACAAACAAGCTGCCATTGCCAAAGCCGAAGGGGAAAAACAAGCCTCGATTTTGGAAGCTGAAGCCAACAAGCAAACTCAGATTTTGCAAGCGCAAGGCCGCGCGGAGTCGCAACGTTTGATTGCCGAAGCCGTCAAAGACCAGATCAACTCCATCAATGCTGGGTTAGCTCATGATGGCGATATGTATCTGAAGTACAAGAACGTCGAAGCCTTGGAATCCTTGGCTAAAGGCGATGCCAATACAGTGGTCTTGCCTTCTACTGCCATTGATTCCCTTGGCCAGATTCCGGCTGTTGGACAAGTGCTGGCCGCGACGCAGACGAAGAAATAAGCCTAACTTAACGCTCTCGCTGCCTGTCTTGGTAGCGAGATTTTTTGTTGCCACCGGTAACAAGACATGAATGCTTTGGATGTAAATAAAAACCTCACAGCTACCAACTGTGAGGTGCAGCATTCATCGGATGCCCCGCAAAAGTTACCTTAGCAAAACATTCGCCGCAGTAGACTCTTCCAAAAGTTCATAGCTGCGGTTTTTGTTTTGCCTTTTTTTCCGAGAAAATCCGCTCACATGACCCAGTTTGCGATGTGTTTGGATCAGTTCAATTCCAGCGAGCGGATCGCCCTAATACACATTCGCTACGCCGACATGCGCCGTGATCACTGCCAGCACGTCCCTCACCCTCAAGGATTGTCGACTTTGGGTTAAAATACACCGCATCGACCGCCTAACATATGGCGAGACGCCACGCCGAGAAGAATTGCCCAATCACCTTGCTGGTATATGACATCAGAACAGTAACGATATTATATTTATCAACAGACAAATACTTTGATCGTACCCTACTGATTTTTGTAGGGATTTTTTATATGATAAAATTCGCAAATTGCAAGAACAAGTTAGCCACCCCATGGCACGACACCGTGAGATG
>NZ_AZEU01000230.1 GCF_001435035.1 Lacticaseibacillus manihotivorans DSM 13343 = JCM 12514 | reverse complement strand
CTCAAAAATCTGATACCAAGAGTAAAATTGCGCAAACGAAATCTTCAATCAAGCAGCATCAAACTTCAGTTAAAAATTTTGAGAAGGCGATCAATAATGCACGAGATGCTCGTGCAAACTACGGAGAAAAGCTAAATTGAATCCCAAAAATGCGTGTGCCCAGAACTTTGAATATTGGGCACAAATTGAGTTTTTGGGTGCACAAAGCTCTGAATATTGGGCACAATCGCGATTTTGGCGTGTGCCCAAGAACTAAGATTTAGGGCACTTGGGCCACGAATGTGGCCCCTTTGGAAAACCCACCGCACTGCGGTGTCACCCATTTATGGGTGCAGTTTTCCCTTATGCTCATTATC
>NZ_AZEU01000229.1 GCF_001435035.1 Lacticaseibacillus manihotivorans DSM 13343 = JCM 12514 | reverse complement strand
GTGTTTTTTATTGTTCGGAAATTATGAATTTAAACGAGGTACGTTTGACAGTACCACAATTCTTGAGGAGGAAGACAAATGAAACGTTTCGGATTTGAACATTTTGGTGATCCCAAGGCCTTTACCACCATCAATGCCCCGGCCCCACAACCTAAAGCCGGCCAGGTGCAACTGGAAGTCTTGGGCTTTGGGTTGAATCCCTATGATGCCAGTTTGCGGCGCGGGGAACAAACTAGCCGGCCGTTGAAATTTCCGATCGTGCCAGGCTCGGACGTGGTGGGTCGGGTTTCGGCCATTGGCGAAGGCGTCAGTGATTACGCACTCGGCGATGTGGTGATCAACTATCGGCCCATCGGCGGCTACAGTGAATTCGTGACTGCTAGCACTAGCAAAATCATTAAAAAGCCGACTGCCATCAGCTTTATGACTGCAGCGGCCCTGCCTTTAGTCGGAATCGCCGCTTTCTCAATTTTAACGCAACTTGATTTATACGCCCATGACTCGCTGGTGATCATCGGGGCCGGTGGTGGCATCGGCAGTGTGTTAGTGCAACTCGCCAAAGCTCAAGGTGTACATGTCGTCGCTATCGCCGGCTTGGCGCATCACGACCAACTCAAAGCCTTAGGGGCGGATGTCATTTTAGATGATGTGGAAGCCCAAGCCCTGCAATCGCATCATTATCCCACGGTCGTCAACGTTCGCTTCAACGGTGCAACCACGCCGTTAGCCCAACGGCTGGTCACCAGTGGCGGGAAGTTATTGACCAGCGCGTATGTTGACGTGCCAGATGGCGATTATCAAAAACTCGCGTTGACCAAACTCGCGCCGACTGATGTGGCTTTGGCCGCCTTGGTGTCAACGGCTCGCGCTTGGGGGTTGTCCATGACCGTTGGCGAAAGCTTGCCATTCACACTGGCCGGCGTGCGCCGCGGTCATGAATTGTTAGAAGCGGGCAACACTGGTGGCAAGCTTGTCGTGATGCAACCAGATGCTGTACTCAATGCCGCCCATGTCGATCGGAATCTGCTGTAAAAAAATACGACGTCAGCGATCTTCTTTAAATAGAAGAAACTGACGTCGTTTTTTTAATTGTGATCGAGCTGGGTGTCATCCACTGCATCAAGCGCCTGTTGGACCGCATCCAAGGTATCCTTTAAGGTCGCAGCTTCAAACGGTGAGCACAAATGCCCGGTTTGGATCAATTCCATCAAGGTTTGCGAGCCACCAGCTTTGGCCATTGCCATGTAATCCTCCCACGCTTTAGGGTCATGTTCGACGTTGAAGCGTTGCCAGAATTCAAAGGCCACAACTTGGGCGATCGTGTAATCCAAATAATAAAATGGCACATCAAAAATGTGAGCTTGGCGGAACCAATAAATACCACGATCTAAAGCCGGATTTTCGCTGTAATCCCGATCTGGACAATACTGCTTTTCCAAATCGCGCCAAGCGGCTTTGCGTTCAGCTGGCGTCCAGGTGGGATGCGTGTAAACCTCGTGTTGGAAGTGATCAACTAAGATCCCATAAGGCAGAAATTCCAACGCCGCTTGCAAATGCGCATAGAGATATTTGTCCGTTTGCCCTTCAAAAAAGGCTGGCATGTATGGATAAGCGATGAATTCCATGCTCATGGAGAAAATTTCTGCCGCTTCATTGGTTGGAAATACTGTGTCGCCAGGTTGAATCCAGCGCGCCACATAAGTTTGCAAGGCATGACCGGCTTCATGGGTCAACACATCAACGTCGCCACTAGTCCCGTTAAAGTTTGAGAAAATAAATGGCGATTCAATACTTGGAATGTATTCCGCATAACCACCGCCAGCTTTGCCAGGCTTAGCCACCAAGTCCAGCAAGTGCGAATCGATCATATGTTGGAAAAATTCACCTGCTACTGGTGCCATTTGGTGATACATATGGTTGGCTTTAGCGACTAATTCAATCGGTGTCCCCACAGGTTTGGCATTACCCGTTTTGAACTGAACGCCTAGATCAAAATAATCGAGTTTGGCCAAGCCTAAGCGTTTGGCTTGCTTTTGACGTTGGGCGACGACTTTAGGCACCACTTGCGTTTGAATCGCTTGGCGATACTTGGCCACTTGCACTTCATCATAACCGAAGCGATCCATAAAGACATAACTCATTTCAGCATAGTCTTTAAAGCCTAAGGTGTGCGCAATTTCAGTGCGCACTTGAACCATTTGATCATAAATCTGATCGATTTGGGCTTCATGGTCAGCATACCAACCCCAATAAGCAGCGCTCGCAGCTTTGCGGGTTTGACGATCCGCGTCTGCCATTGGGCCACCAAGTTGCGCCAAAGTGTACGTTTTGCCGTCGAAGTCAATTTGTGCACCAGCCGTTAAGTTGTCATATTCGCTGATCAATTGATTATCGCGCTGTTGCAACTCAAGGACAGCAGGCGTTTGGACGCGCAATTGATTTTCCGCCTTCAAAAAGAAAGGCTTGGGATAGACTGCTTCCAATGCTTCTCGGTAAGGGCTATTGACCAAGGCTTTGAGATAATCGGTTTCCACGTTATCATATTGCGGGCCGAATTCATTCCAATATTCATCTTCGGCGGTGTAATAAGCATCGCGGGTATCGATGCTGTGACGAATCGTCGCCAACATTGCCGCAGACATCACCGCATTGACTGCAGGCACTGTGGCTTTCGCGACGGCAATTGCGCTTTTGGCATCTTCAGCGTTGGCAAGTTGCGTTGCAGTTTGTTTTAATTGTTGAGCATACGCTTCAAAATCTGGCCGGGCATATTTCACTTCATCAAAATTCATTGTTCAGGTCATCTGCTTTCTCGATTATTGATCAGAATCATTGGTCAAGTCAGTGGTCGCATCAGGTTGGGTCGCCGTCGAATCGGTGTTGTCCGTGTTAGAACCAGTCCCACCATTATCAGCACTTGAACCAGCAGCTGTACTACCGGCAGTTGAGTTCGAATTTGTACCGGTACTGCCAGTTGTCGACGCACCAGCACGACTTGACTGGTTGGATGCACTGGATGGCCGCCAAGTGTTGCCGGTATAACGACTGCCACCAGTGTAGCTTGACGTATTCGACCCGCCATACGTCGAGCCCGTGTAAGTTGAGCCCGTGTAGGTACTATTACCTGAAGTATTGCCACCGCTCGTGCCATCATCAGTGGCAGTGGTGTCGCTGGTGGTATCGGTTTGATCCGTCGTACTGTTGGCGTCAGCGGATGCTTGCGCCGCGGCGGCCTTTTTCTTGTCATCGGCGGATTTTTTAGCCGCGTCTTGATGCTTTTTCAATAAATCAGTTTGTATTTTGACCGCGTCATCGATTTTGGCTAAAAGTGCTTTGTAGGTCTTGGCCGAATACACCGCTTTATGATGGGCTTTGACACTTTTCTTCAAATCGCCGAGATCGGCAATTTGTTTTTTCAGCTTGCCATCATCTAACTTGGCCAAGGTCTTGGTTTCAGGCGTCAACGCCTTGAGTTTGGCCTGGTCTTGCTTAACGAAACTTTTCCGAGCGTCAGCAATCGCCACTTGATATTGATGTTTCACCTTGGCATCAGCATCTTGAGAACGGTCATAAGTATCCGCCAACGCAATCAAAGACAATAACCCCGTTAGCTTGCCTGATTCCGTTTTTTCGGTGTCGACGCGTGCCTTTGCCTTTTCAAGCGTGTCTAATTGTTGATACACCCGGTCTTGATGCTGGCGATCAGCTTGCACATGGTCATGATACCGGATCCCTAATCCCAGCCCGGCGGCGACCACTAATAGTAATGCAACCAGCCCAATTTTTTGCCACAATGATAATTTATGCATGCCCACTCCCCATTTTCCCTCCGTGTCGTTATCTGTATTGTAGCAAGCGCTCCAAGGTAAGCACCCAATAACAGACCGTCTTGAAAATCAATAGAGGCCCGTTCCCAGATTC
>NZ_AZEU01000228.1 GCF_001435035.1 Lacticaseibacillus manihotivorans DSM 13343 = JCM 12514 | reverse complement strand
CGCAAATCGTAGTGCTGGTCGATGTATGACCTGGCTTCATCAAAGACCTTCTCGTGTGACAGCCCGGTGATGCTATGCCGGTTGATCAACTGGTGCCGCTTGCCTGACTGCGTCACGCCTTCACTGATTTGGACGCGATGAACCATTACCTGAGTGCCATGCTTCAGCTCCACCTCAAAGGCATCGCCTTCGATGAACAGTTGCGGTATTGCTCGCCGGTCTACCTCCACCGTGACGTACTTGGCCTCGGCTTCACGTACCGTGTCTAGCTCTTGTCCAGCCTCGCGCACTAAGTTATCC
>NZ_AZEU01000227.1 GCF_001435035.1 Lacticaseibacillus manihotivorans DSM 13343 = JCM 12514 | reverse complement strand
CCCGTGTGAATCGTGGGATTGCGCTGCTTTTTTGAAATTCTATGAATAATCCAGGCATCATTAACTTAATAATACGGCGTCATCATTCAATTCTTTACCCGATTGTTCTTTGAACATCCGCAGTAAATCAGGCACCGTCAGGCCCTTCTTCTGGTCGCCTTTAATATCAACGGCAATTTGACCATGATCGAGCATGATCAAGCGATTGCCATAGCGCAAAGCGTCTTGCATATCATGGGTGATCATCAACGTCGTGATGTGTTGGGCCGCGACTAATTGTTCCGTCAAGCCCATGACAGTTGCTGAAGTGGCAGGATCAAGGGCCGCAGTGTGTTCATCAAGCAACAACAACTCTGGAGCTTTGAGCGTTGCCATCAACAAGGTAATGGCTTGGCGTTGTCCCCCAGATAATAACCCGATGGAGGTGCTTAAACGTGTTTCCAAACCTAAATTCAAACTCGCGAGTTTTTCTTGGAACAACTTGCGATCAGAATGCCGCACACCGGCACTCCAGAAGTTCCGCCAAGTCCCACGCTGCATCGCCAGACTTAAGTTTTCTTCCACGGTCAACATTGGGGCAGTCCCAGACAATGGATCCTGGAAGACACGAGAGATTAACTTTGCGCGCTTGGCAACAGATTGATACGTGACATCTTTGTTGGCGATTTTGACTTGACCATGCGTCACTGGCAACGAACCGGCCACGGAATTCAACAAGGTGGACTTCCCAGCGCCGTTACCACCGATGATGGCCACAAAGTCGCCTTCTTCAAGCGTCAAGTTGATACCTTTTAAGGCGTGGTTTTCATTGACGGTACCTTGAGCAAAATATTGATGCAGATCTTTAACTTCTAAGGCTGGCATCGACTAGTCCTCCATTCGTTTCGAGTTTTCGCGACGGGCTTTGATGGTTTTGTATTCTTTGGTGATCAAAGGCAAAGATAAGAATACCACCAACATCAAGGCGTAGAACAAGCGCAAAGCGTTTGGATCGACCCCAAGCCACAAGACGCCGGCAATGATCAAGCGGTAAATGATCGCCCCGACAATGATCGTGAGCAAGCGTTGGCCAAAGCTCAAGTTGCGCAGTAAGATTTCAGCGATGATGATTGCCGCTAAAGCAATGACCAAAGTCCCGATCCCCATGGAAATATCGGCATAGCCGTTAGTTTGCGCCATGAGTGATCCAGACAAAGCAATCAAGCCGTTGGATACCATGTAAACAATGATCTTCATGTTGTCATTGTTGATGCCGTTAGCTGCCGCCATCGCTTGGTTATCCCCGACTGCCCGAGCGGCTAAGCCCATTTGCGTGTTGAAGTATAACACCAATAACGCGATGACAATGGCTAAGACGACGGCCCCGACGATGATC
Source organism: Lacticaseibacillus manihotivorans DSM 13343 = JCM 12514 (assembly GCF_001435035.1). GTDB lineage: Bacteria > Bacillota > Bacilli > Lactobacillales > Lactobacillaceae > Lacticaseibacillus > Lacticaseibacillus manihotivorans. The sequence continues at coordinate 16,157 of NZ_AZEU01000227.1, read as the reverse complement.
GTGTCTGTGGTCGAGTTGCCAGTGGAGAATAAGGTGAACACCGTTTTCACATTACTCAACAAGGATAAGTTGGCTTGGCCCATGATGAACAAGTTGACCGAATACAACCCAGTCATGGTTAAAATACCAGTTAACAGATCTGGAATTTTCAACTTGGTATGTAAAATGCCTGATACCAAGCCCGCTAACGCCCCGAAAATGAAGCCATAAAGCGTAGCGACGATCGGGTTGGTGCCATGCACCAGCGAGTGTGCCGTGATGGCTGCGCCTAAAGGAAAACTCCCTTCAGCGGTCATATCGGCAATATCCAAAATTCGGAACGTTAAGTATACGCCGATGGCCATGATCGACCACAGTAAACCTTGTGAGATGCTTGAAGTTAAGATGCTCATGATTGCTCCTTTGTGAACTGCAATGAATTATTGCTTGGTGTCTGCGTCTGTAATGCCAAATGCTTTCATCATTTTTTCGTTCTTGATGACGGTGACTTTAGCGGGCTTTTCAACGGCTAAGTCTTTCACTTTCTTGCCTTTGATGATTTGAATGGCAAGTTTGGCAGTTTGTTTGCCTAAATCTTTATAGTTGATGCCGATGTTAGCGACCCCGCCATCTTGCACCATCGTTGATGCTGCTGGTACCACTGGGACTTTCTTGGCTAAGGAAACTTTACCCACAGTCGCCATCGCCGCAGCAACGGTGTTATCGGTTGGGGCATAGATCACATCAGATAACCCAGCCAGCGCTTCAGTGGCAGATTGAACATCGTTGGTTGACGCCACGGTGCGCTTGACGACTTTCAACCCCAGCTTCTTGGCGGCTTTAGTCGCAGCTTTGACTTGAACGATGGAGTTTTGTTCAGCGGCGTTGTATAACATACCAACTGTCTTGGCTTTTGGGAATAAGTGGTGCATGTATTGGATCTGTTGAGGAATGTCGACCATGTCCACAACGCCAGTGGCATTCTTACTTGGGGCTTTGAGGTTATCCACTAAGCCAGCATATTTCGGATCAGTGACGGCAGTGAACACCATCGGCGTATCCGGATCGCCTTTTTGTAAAGCTTGTGCCGCTGGCGTTGCGATTGCTAAGTTGACGTCGTTTTTGTCTTTGGCGAGTTGTTCGCTCATGGTTTTCAAGTTCGCTTGATCGCCTTGGGCATTGACGTAATCGATTTTGATTTTGCTGCCTTTGTAGCCGGCTTTGGCAAGTTCTTCTTCAAAGCCTTTGCGCGCATCAGTCAACGCTGTTTGATCGATCAATTGCAAGACGCCCACTTTGACCGTGTTGTCGTCAGCCTTGGTTTGTTGCCCACAAGCGGCTAAACCTAACATCGCGATGCCAACAAGTCCCAGTAATAATTGCTTCTTCATAAAAATATTCCCTCCAAAATGTTTTGCATGTGCAAAACAAAAGCCAGTCACTACACAAATTCCTCGCAGTGGCTGGCCATATTTTCATTCCGGAAAGAAAAAGGCCACATGGAGGAAATTTGATTTCATCCATGTGGCAATTGATCGCACGTTAAGTGGTACCGGCCATCATGGATGCAAGCCGCGGCTTGCATCCATGATGCAAACCGCTATCCGAAAAAGCCGGTAAAAAAGACATTATTCAGTTGTGTTGGTTGTAAGTGATTCATTTCTCAACACCCCTTCTCAGGCATTCGCCTATGCAAATGAGAATACTATGGGAAAACTGAACTGTCAAGGCTAAATTTTAACGGAATTTTCAGCAGGCAGGAATATTCAATTGAATTCAGGCTTATTTGGTGGCGCGATCCAAGTCAGCTTGCGTCAAGTTGAACAACTTCATGCGCTTGGCGTTGGTCACTAATTCGGTCTTTGCAGGTGATTCGATCGCTAAGTCTTTGACTTTCTTACCCTTCAAAATCTTCACAGCCATCTTGGCAGCTTGCTTGCCGAGGTCTTCGTAGTTGATCCCTTGCGTGGCCACACCACCAGTTTTGATCATGGTCGCATCAGCGTTGACCACTGGCACTTTCTTGCTTTCAGACACTTTACCGATGGTTGGCATCGCAGCGGCTGCAGTGTTGTCAGTTGGAATGTAAATGGCATCCACTTGGCTAGCTAAAGTTTCTGTGGCTTGTTGCACATCGTTGGTGGTGGCGGCAGTTTTCACAACGGCCTTTAAGCCTAACTTTTTGATCTCTTGTTTGGCCAGCTTGATTTGGAACACGGAATTTTCTTCCGCAGCGTTGTACAACAAACCGATTTTTTTGGCCTTAGGGAACAGCTTGTGGGTGAAGTCGATTTGGCCTTTGACATCGACCATATCCGTGACCCCAGTGGCGTTTTTATCAGGATGCGCGGTGCTGGTGGTCAAGCCGGCAGATTTGGGATCAGTGATCGCCGTGAACAACATTGGCGTATCTGGGTCGCCTTTTTGCAACGCTTGGGCAGCTGGTGTGGCAATGGCTAAGTTCAAGTCGTTGTGGTCATTTTTAAGTTGTTCGCTCATAGACTTCAAGTTGGCTTGGTCGCCTTGCGCATTGACGTAATCGATTTTGATCTTGTCACCTTTGTAGCCTTGCGCTTTGAGTTCTTCCGTAAAGCCTTTACGGGCGGCGTTTAAAGCGGATTGATCGATCAATTGTAAAATACCGACTTTCACCGTGCCATTATCGCTGGAACTGGACTTCTTGCCGCATGCCGCTAAGCTCATCACAGCGGCGATGGTCGTCAAACCGACCAAAATCTTCTTCATCTTCATCATAAATTCCCTCCAAATTTAAAAACCGGCCACATGAGGATCCATGTGGCCGGTTTATTTTCCCGGGAAATAAAAAGCCACATGGATATGAGTCATCCATGTGACGTGATTAGCATGTTAAAATGCTACGCCTATCATGGATGCAAACCTGCTACGCGGTTTGCATCCAAAGATGCAAGCCGCTATCCGTAATAGCCGTAGTAATACGCGTTGTTCAACTGTGTTGGTTTCAATGTTGTCATCATCAACACTCCTTATGGCTCGCTATGTGTATGAAGATACACTCATCAAATCCTCATGTCAATAGAATTTTTTTATTTTCAATTTCGTCTGGGCGCAGATCCCATAATATTTTCGAGAAATGTTGGCCATCTTGCGTGTTCAATTGCGAAATCGTCGCGTTGCGCAACATCTTCGGTTCCCGCAATTGGGCAAACGGTACCCCTAACAAGGTATTCAACAGCAATTGAAAGACGATGCCGTGGGCCACGACTAAGACTTTACCGCTTGGATGCGCAGCGTAAGTCGAGGTGATCACTGCGCGTGCCCGGCGCAAGGTGTTGGCGTAACCTTCAATGTGGCGAGCTGACGCATAGGCTTGATCAAAGCGCACCGGATCGTGGAAATACACGTCTAAGGCCTCAGGCTCTGCCACTTGTTCAACGGTTTTGCCATCCCAATCCCCCAGGTCCATTTCGTGCAAACCTGCTGCCAAGTTCAATGGCGTTGGATAATGGTTTGCTTGTAAGATCAACTGACTCGTGGTGACTGCACGCGGCATATCTGAGCTGATAGCTTGGACAAAGTGGACCTCTGACAGCGCCTGCCCGCATGCCTTGGCCGCCTGCAAGCCAGACTCAGTCAAGGGTTCATCCACACTGCCACCGTTAAAGGCATTGCGTAAGTTCACTTGGGTTTGACCGTGACGCACAAAATAAAATTCAGTCATTTTTGTTCCTCCAAAGACTAGTATACTGAAGTTCTAAGTGTTAGGAGTGGTTTGGATGCAAATAGTTTGTACTGGTATTTATTTAATTGTGGCAGGCATTGCTGGTGGCTTGCTCAGCAGTATGGCGGGGATGGCGTCGTTGGTGTCTTATCCCGTGTTATTGAGCTTGGGATTACCACCAGTTTCTGCCAATGTTACCAATACTACAGCCCAGATTTTCACTGGCATCGGGTCGACGTTAAGTTCTGCCAAAGAGTTACATAGCGCTCGGCACGCGACGTTATTTGATGCCGCTTGGGCTTTAGTCGGCAGTGTTTGTGGATGTATCTTATTGTTGATTGCGCCAGCTTCAAGCTTTGAAAAAGTGGTACCAGTGTTGATCGCCTTTGCAGGCGGTTTGATGTTGTATTCCCTATTTAGCAAAACGCCAGTCAAAAAGCGCGGTTCGCATCCCCTGATCAAAGGCATCGCGTTATTTTTAGTCGGGATCTACATTGGGTACTTCGGGGCGTCTGCTGGCGTGATCACGCTGGCGATCCTGACGCTGGCTGAAGATTTGCCGTTTGCCACGACCAACGCAATCAAAAACTTCATCAGCTTTGCTGGCAATGGTTTGGCGATGCTCATTTATGCCTTCACGGCTGACGTCAGATGGGTCATTGCCTTAACCATGGGCGTTGGCTTTTTGATTGGCGGCTGGCTGGGACCAAAAGTCGTCCGTCACTTACCTGTGCGACCATTGCGATTCGTCATTGCCTTGGCTGCTTTTGGTTTAGCGATTTACTTAGCCATCACCACCTATTAAAAAATGGTCATCCCCCGGCGCGAGGATGGCCATTTTTGTGATTTAATCTTTAAGTGCGTCGGCAGCCAACACCAGTTCATCAGTCTTAATTTGACCGAGTGGCGTCCGATCTTTCAACGCAGCGACATGATCCATATTGGTGAAAATTACCATCGTCGTCACTGGCTTGCCGGCAGCTTTGATAGCGTCAAGGTCAGCGGTCACCAGCAAATCTCCGTGTTTGACCTGATCACCCACCGCGACATGCGCCACAAATGGTTTGCCATCAAGCGTCACCGTGTCAATGCCGATATGGATCAACACTTCCAACCCAGCAGGCGTCGTGATGCCCACCGCATGTTTGGTTGGGAACACAGCGGTCACTTCACCTGTAACTGGCGCAACGATTTTGCCATCATTTGGTTCAACAGCGAAACCATCACCGAGCATTTTTTGCGCGAACGTTGAATCTGAGACTTTCGTCAAATCTACCAATTCACCAGTAGCGGCACTGTAAACTTTTTCTGATACGGTTTGTTTCGGGGAGCTATCAGCCGGTTCAGCGGTTACTGAAGGGACTGGTTTGATTGTATCAGCGGTCAACGTACTTAATGGCGTTTTGGCTTCAACCAAAGATTTCAATGGATCGGCAACAAATTGAACATCCGTGCCGATAATGATCTGTAAGTTGCGTTGGTCGATAGCATTAACACCAACGGCCCCGGCTGCTTTGATCGCTGGTTCATCGATTTTTTTGGTATCAGCTAATTGCAACCGTAAACGCGTCGTGCAGTTGTCGACCACTAACAAGTTATCAAACCCACCTAACGCCATGTAGATGCGCTTAGCTTTCAAAGAATATTTATCATCGCCAACCGTTTCAGCAACATCTGCAGTAGTCGTGGCGACATCGTCTTCGCGTCCAGGCGTCATCAAGTTGAACTTCTTGATGGCAAAGTCGAAGGTGAAGTAGTAAATCACCGCCATCACCAATCCTTGCACGATCAACATATAAGGCATGTTGGCGATCGGCATCCGCGAACTTAAAATGAAATCGACTAACCCAGCAGAAAAGGTGAACCCAGCCGTCCAGTGCATCAACGCAGCAAAGGCTAAACTTAAACCCGTCAACACAGCATGGATCACATATAACGGCCAAGCGACAAACATGAACGAGAATTCAAGTGGCTCCGTGACGCCAGTGAAGAATGCGGCAAACGCGCCAGCTAACATCAAAGACCCAGTTTGCGCTTTTTTCTCCGGCTTGGCATTGCGGTAAATCGCTAATGCCCCAGCTGGCAGGCCAAACATCATCACTGGGAAGAAGCCGGCCATGTACATGCCAGTCACGCCTTTAGTCCCAGCATTAGCCCAGAACTTGCCGATATCGTTGATACCGGCGATGTTGAACCAAAACACAGAGTTCAACGCCTGATGTAAACCAGTTGGGATCAACAAGCGGTTGAAGAAGCCGTATAACCCGGCACCGACTGCCCCTAGGCTGACCATCATTTTACCAAAAGCCACTAACACGTTATAAATCGGCGGCCAAATGAACATCAACAACAAGCTGATCAATAACATCACGCCAGCCGTTAGAATCGGCACACAGCGCTTGCCTGAGAAAAAGCTCAGCGCCATCGGTAACTTGGTTTCAGAAAAGCGATTGTACAACGCGGCGGCGATCAACCCACCTAAGATCCCGATAAATACGTTCCCAGAAATCGCTGAGAAAGCTGGATCCACTGCGGATTGTTTGATGCCTTCAAGCGTGGCGATCGATGCTGGGGCCAGGACTGCTACTGGCACTGAATAGGCCACCAGCCCTGCGACAGCAGAAGCCCCGTCTTGATTTTTCGACATGCCGCTGGCTAAACCTAAGGCAAATAATAACGCCAGAATGCCTAAAACAGCATTCCCACCAGCCATGAGAAATTGGGCGGCGGCCCATTTTTCAGGGAGCCAATGACCGATCCCTACCAGTAGGGCAGCGGCAGGTAAAACGGATACGGGCAACTGAATCGAACGCCCCATGCGTTGCATGTAACTTTTCATTTGAACCACTTCTTCCATTGAAAATTAGACCAATTACAAAAATAATTTGATAACAGGACTAAGTCTAAAGGAAAAAGCTTTTATCGTCAAAGGATTCTGTGACATTAAGTGACATTTACACAATTGGCATTGGGCCATACCAATTGTTAATTAACCTCTCATCCGCAATCATTAGCCGCTGCGCTTCGGCCCGGAGTTGATCGCAATCAAGCATCGATCCGATGTCAGGTTTCAGAAAATTGGTCTGAAGATTTTCGGCCAAAAATTCGGCCAAAGATAACGATTTTTCTGAAGATTTTGATTGAAACTGAGACTACACGCCAAACAAAAAGCCTTGAAGTTGGCCTTCAAGGCTTTGGCAAATTGATTAAGCACGCTTTTGGTAAGTCCCAGTAGCGGTGTTGATCTGCACTTTTTCACCAGATTGGATAAATTCTGGTACGTTGATGACCAAGCCAGTTTCCATCGTGGCAGGCTTGCCACCAGAAGTGACTGAGCCGCCTTTGATGTTTGGTTGGGTTTCAGTCACGGTTAAGTTGACCGTGGATGGCAAGGTGATGCCGATCACTTCAGTCCCGTAGAACTCGATTTGAACCATGGCGTTTTCCAACAAGTATAAGCGTTCGTGCTCGATGGATTCGTCAGGCAATTCGTATTGTTCGTAGGTGTCAGTGTCCATGAAATAGCTCATGCCGTCTTGTTCATACAAGTATTGGGCAGATTTCTTTTCCAAAATTGCTGGGGTCAACTTTTCAGTTGGGCGCATGGTCGTTTGCACAGTTGAGCCGGCGCGCACATCATATAACTTCAATTGCATCAAAGTGTTGCCTTTACCAGGCTTGTGGTGATTGGATTCGATGACCTTGATCAACTTGCCGTCTTTTTCAAACGTCATTCCTGCACGTAATTCAATAGCTTCCATTGGTTATTATTCTCCTTGTGCGCTTAAGCGCGGGTTCTTACGACTGCCGACACCACAGTTGGCGGCGGCAGTGGCATGATCAATGCATGCCCTAAATCTATAAAAAAGATAAACATCTTGTCGCTCCTTAAAGGTTGGTGTCGATCAGCGTTTGAATATGAGCCGCAATGGCTTTAATTTGTGAGAAATCAAGTTGCTCGTGGCCGGTGGTCATGATCACCAAAATATAGCGGTGGCCATCTTTGGTCGTGACGATGCCGGCATCATTGTTGGTATCCGTCAAAAAGCCCACTTTATCTTGCACTTTGGCTTTGGCATCAACGGATTTGACCCCTGCTGGGATCCCGTTGCGAAAGATCTGTTTGCCCATGTCTTTGAGCAGACGGGCACGTAAGGCTTTATTCTTGAATGGTCCATTCCCAGCGTCGAGCATTTGTAAGACTTTGACCAGTTGGTTAGCCGTGGTTTCAGCAGAGTCGCCAGAAAATGGTTGCCCTAAGCCGATCGATTGCAGATACTTGTCCACGGTATCATTGCCATAGCGCGTCAAAATGGTTTGGGCAAAGCCGTTTTCCGAGTTGACGATCATCGCATCAAAATTCTGCTTGTCTGTCAACGTCCAAGACATTTGCTTTTTTTCCAGACGATGGAAAACATAAGCGGCGATGTACAGCTTATAAGTTGACGCCGACAAGACTTTTGTATCGCCTTGGGATTCAACATTTTGCACGCCTTTGCCATCAATGACCCGGTTAGGCTTTTTGGCCGCGGCAGAGCCAGGTTTCGGGTCTAAACTATAAAGACTCAATTGGACTTTGCCACCGGCGGTTTGCTGATCGAAATAAGTTTGGAGCGCTTTTTTCAGATCAGCTTTCTTCTCGGCCGTCGATGGACCGCTGGAAGAAACCGCACTGGATGATGAACTGGAGCTGACAGCCGTTTGGCGATCATGCGCCTTGACCGCCACGCCGCCGATCACCACCACTAAAATCATGGCTAAAAGCGCAATAAAAGCCCAGCGCACGCGACGTTTGAGTCGATGCGTCCGTAAAAGCTGCCATAATTCGCGGATGGTTGCCATAGTCTTCCTCCCAGGCGGGTGCATACATATAAAATTTTAACGTTAAAACGCCTACGATACAAGTACAATGATGTACCTGCCTCGTAGGCGTTTCGTTATTTAGCGAAAGTTTCAGAAATTTTCGCCACTGGATGCGCGACTAACCAGTCATGAGCTTGTTGCCCCAAGCCTTTGGTCATCGCAAATGCGGCATGCATTTGAACAGAGGAAATCTTGTTGACATGCATCCCGCCAGTGATGATCGCATTACCTTGTAGGACGGGCTGCAAAATTCTGGCAATGGCTTCAGTCAGCACGCCTTCTTGATGGACATGTCCAGGCCGACTAGGTAACGCGATCGTGTGCAAACCATCTGACCCCACTGCAGTGACCACACCGTAATGGGAGACATCCCCACCAGTCAACGTTAACAACACATCTTGGCTTTGGCGCGTCAGCGTCAATTGCATCTCATAACCGGCGGCTTGTTCAGTAAGCGTCACATCACTCATGATTTTTCGCCTCACGTGCCGCCATTTTGGCTTGAGCTAAGCCTTGCCAACGCGGTGATAAGCTGTTATCGATATGCAAGTGATCCAATAACTTCATGGTGTTGTGATTGATCAAGGCATCGATGGTTTGCGGATTGTTGTAAAACGCTGGAATTGGCGGAATGATTTCCACGCCCATGCGGGATAACTTCAACATGTTTTCCAAGTGGATCTGGTTGAATGGGGATTCCCGCGGCACGATCAACAGCGGCCGGCGTTCTTTTAACGTCACGTCAGCGGCGCGGCCAATCAAGGAATCACCCATGCCAGTGGCAATGGCAGCGATGGTTTTCATGGAACTTGGCACGATCACCATGCCATCATGGTGAAATGAGCCAGAAGCAATCGCAGCGCCCATATTCCGCGGGTCGTACACATGATCAGCCAAAGCATTGACTTGGCTTTCGACATAGCCAGTGTTTTCAATAGCTAAGTTCTCCTTGGCCCAAGCACTCATCACCAAGTGCACTTCGATGTCTGGATTTGCATGTATTGCTTCAAGCAAGCGGATCCCGTAAATGGTGCCGCTCGCGCCGGAAATGGCCACTACAATACGTTTCATAAAAAGTTCCTTTCACTGTCGCATCACGCAGTTTACTTCAAGTAGTCTTGCCAGTTTGGCATTTCTTTAAATGGTGCACGCACAAACTGCTGCTTCATGTCGTAAGGCACCGTGCCATCTAAGACCAGTTTGGAAGACATCCCGCGTTGACGAATGCGAGCAGGATCATATTCTGGTAATTCAGAAGGATCCAATGGGTGGTTGCGCAAGCCTTCTAAGACCAGCATGTCGCGGTCGGCTTGGAAGCGGGTGTTGATGGTCCACATCACATCGTTCCAATCAAAGATATCGACATCTTCATCAACTAAGATCACCGTCTTTAATTCCTTAAAAGCAGAGAAAGCGAGCAAGGCAGCTTGACGTTGGATCCCTTCGTCGTTGATATCATCTTTATGGATCTGCATGATGGTCATTAACTTCCCACCACCAGCAGGCGCATTGTAAACATTGGTGACTTTGCCAGGAATCGCGCGATCCACCAAGTTTAAAATGGACGCTTCAGTTGGGATCCCAGCCATGGAAACATGTTCTTCCGATGGCCCGATGGTGGTTTGAACGATCGGGTTATCTTGACGGTGAGTCACGGCTTTGATTTTCACCACGTTGACCGCCGGGTTGGCAGTGCCGTTATAACCTGGAAATTCTGGCATCGCATAACCGGAATTGGTGTTGATGTCTTCTTGCATTTTGGTATTAGGCAAGATTTCGGCTTCAATGATCCATTCTGCGCGGGCGATCCCCATCGCGTTAACCGTTGTCCCTTTAACCACTTGGACGGCTTCGTTACGCAAAGCACCGGCAACTTGTAATTCATTGTAGCCAAGTGGCGTTGTCGGTGGTTCAAAGGTTGCACCAATGGTAATGGCTGGATCCAAGCCGATGTTGATGGTAATTGGCATCGGTTCATTGATGGCTTCATATTGTTTTAAGAAAGCGCCGATGTGACGGCCACCTGGCATGATGTACATGCCGATGGTGTCTTTGTCTTCTAAGACCATCCGGTGAATGGTGACATCAGATTCTTTACCGTCAGTGCTGTGACCATAAACCACCCCCATGGTGATGTATGGGCCAGCATCGTCAGAGGTGTTGGTAGGTGCTGCTAATAATTTGCGAATGTCAAAATCTTTATCAGTGGCTAAATGGACAACTTCTTGAGCAGGCGCTTGATCTTTGGAAACTTCAACCGGTTGGATCGGATGGGTCACGGCTTCATTTAAGGCTTGGCCTAAGTGCTTGTAGTCTTGATGTAAAATCGTGCCGACGCGCTTACGGGATGCTTGCAAGCCGATCAATACACGAGAGCCTGGGAAGCCTTTGACGTTGTTGAACATCATGGTTGGGCCTTCTTGAGTGGGGCGCTTGACAGTACCACCAGCACCGATGTAGCGATAAACCCCAGCTAAATCAGCTTCAGGATCGATTTCTTTATCCGTTTCATGGTATTGACCAGGAATTTGTTTGATTTCGTCTAAGACTTTACGTAAATCGTAAGGGGTGTTTTCAGACATATTGGTTGCCTCCGTTTTTAGATTACGGTGATCATTATGCGGCTCAAAGCTGTCTGTAAACAATTCGGAATGTTTCGCCCATCTATTCGATAATGGAATGCAACAAAAAAGCTAGACCACAACGGCCTAGCTGAAGTTGAATTTATTTGGCTAACTCCCCAACCACTGGTAATTTCGCTAATACTGCCTTGCCGTGTGGTGAATGGGTAATGGCTTCTGACATGTCGCCACCAGCGGTGTTGCCGTGGTGCTTGCCACCAGCCCAAGGGCCGACGTTGGAAACATCATAAACCACGCCATCTACTGCCACATAAGCCGGTTGACCATTTTGACCATTGAATTGTTTGAGTTCTTCTAAGGTAAAAGTTTTTGCCATGAGTGTGTCCTCCTTTTAATGCCATTGTACCAAGTTGCTGATCGAGAAAGCGAATTTGACGCTTCCTCATCAGTTTAATTGTAGACAACTTAAACCGACTTTGCAAGCGGTTACGAACTATGGCCGTTTTTCGCAAAACGCCCAAAATAAATCACTCGCCACACTATGTTTGCCGTGCACCCGCATAAATGCCAAATGACTGACCACGGTTGGTGTGATCGGCACGGCGACGACATTGGCATAATCTTCGAGATCCACTGAGCGCGCCATCATGATCGCCACACCCATGCCGCGATTAACCATACCAGCGATCAAATCGATGCGCTGGCCAGTGTAAGTCACTTTAGGGGTCACACCCGCTTTGGCCATCATGTCGACCACTGGCTGATACAACCCGGTGGACTCACTCAACAATAATAATTGATCATGGGCGATCGCAGAGACGGGAATTGACTTCGCGGTGGCCAAAGGATGATCTTTAGGCAACAACGCAACGAAATGATCAGATTCACCGATGATCACGTCGTATTTGGAATGTTGAATATCATATAAGCGCGTGAAAATCACATCGCTGTCGCCGTGATCCAACCCTGGCAAAAGCGTCGCCGTTTCCGCTTCTGAAAACTGGAGATCAACTTCTGGGTGTTGTTTGGTGAAAGCCGCGATGGTGTTGAAGCCTTTATAAGAAGAAATTGACGGTACAGCGCGAATGACGAGTCGCATCCCCAACTGGGCGGCTTGTTCACGAAGTTGCTCTGACATTTCCTTTTGCGCGGCGACAATTTGCTGGGCATAAGGCAACACCAGCTCGCCTGCTGCCGTCAGCGTGATCGCGCGATGGGAGCGATCGACTAACACAGTATCAAGCGCCACTTCCAAGGATTTGATTTGTTTGGAAATCGTCGCTTGCGTGGTGAAAAGTCGACTGGCGGTTTCAGTATAATTCAGCGTATCTGCCAGATCCACAAAAGTCGCGAGTTTGCGAATGTCCATGTTTGCCTCCTGTAAAGCGCTGTCTATTCGCTTTTGGAATAGTTTACCACAATAATGCGAATTGAACACGTGCACCTGCTCAAATAAACTAAAGAGCGTATTTTAATTCGGCACACTGCAACGGCAGTGTTTATAGGAGGCTCTATTATGCCAGTTGGCATTATCATCAATGCTTTGTCTGTGCTCCTCGGCGGTGTCTTTGGCGCACTAGGTGGCAAGCACATGTCAGACAATTTTAAAACTGGGCTGAACATGGTGTTTGGCGCCTGTTCTATGACCATGGGGATCTTCTCCATCGCCCCAATGAAGAACATGTCTGCTGTTATTTTTGCGATTATTTTAGGCACGGCCTTGGGTTTGTTGATCCACTTAGGTGATTTGATCAACAAAGGCGCCAAAATGATGCAAACGTTCATCGTCAAATTCATTCCCAACACTTCTGAAGGCATGAGTGAAAAAGAATTCGATGCCACTTTAGTTACCGTGATCGTGTTATTCTGTGCTTCCGGGACTGGGATCTACGGGGCGTTGACTGAAGGGATGAATGGCGACACGTCGATTCTGATTTCAAAATCGATCCTTGATTTCTTCACTGCCGCAATTTTCGCCGCCAACCTTGGTTACGTCGTCGCCTTGATCGCGATTCCGCAGTTCATCATTTTCTTCATTTTGTTCTTGGCCGCTGGGTTTATTTACCCATTGACCACGCCGAACATGATCCTCGACTTCAAGGCTGCTGGTGGCGTGTTGATGTTGGCTACTGGTTTCCGGATGGTGCAAGTCAAGATGTTCCCAACTGCCGATATGATCCCTGCGATGGTGTTAGTCATGCCGCTGTCGTGGTTGTGGATGACCGTGATCATGCCACTGCTTTCATAAAAGCGCTTGGTTTTGAAACAACTTGAATATTTCAATAATCAAAAACAGGTCCGATCAATTTCGATAACGCGAAATTGATCGGACCTGTTTTATTCTCTTGGCACTTGGCAACGATTCCTTTTTTCATCGATGGCTTCAGCGTACTCATCAAGACTTCGATATAAGTCCTTACCCACTGTAGCAAAATCGCGCTTGATTTTTTGCTGATCAGAAGCGTTTAATTCAACGGCGGGAAAAGGATCCAAGCCAGTTGCAAAAGGCTTGGTGATCAAGGCACTGATACGCCTCATAAATTTCATTAATAGGCGAGCGCCTTGGCGAAACCAAGACCATCGATAATGAGCATTCTCGTTCATCTGCCCCTCCTGCATTTGGCTATAAAAACACATCACGAGTCATAGTAATAGTATCTGTTACTACACAGACAAATGTCAATAATAATAGGTTTTCCAGTTATTAGCGTGGTTCATTAGCGTGCATTCCACCCCAAAATGCGATCATCAGTGCAACAAAGGTTGTGATATAAAGCCACATTGCCGCATGCGCCAACACCAATGCCACTAGCATGACGATGCCTGCACACCCAAGCAAGGCATCGCCGAAGTTCAATCGTAAGTTCATCATTTTAAATCATCTCAACTTTCTCCATGTGATGAGGCTATTTTCTACCGGCGAATCCTAGATATCAATATTTGTGCCCGCAAAAAAAGCCTGGCCAGCGCCAAGCTTAATCCATCACACCTTTAAACATGCCTTCTTCTAACCATGCCCGCATTAACCGCACGGCAAAGCTTTGGGCTTGTTCGCCACCGAGCTCAGGTTTGGTCGCTTCGATCACGCGCCCCAGCGCCTTGGTCGTCACCGTATGATCCGCGATCATTTGCGTCATCATGAACTGGTTGAGTTCATCGATTTCGCTTTCGGTGAAGCCAAATTCGAGGTACAACAGCGAACTCGAATGGATATTTAATTTTTTATTAATGCGACCTAACACGTCTAGAATCAAGATGCGGTCGTTGTCTTCTTCTCCCATACCTCAAAGCTCCTCATCAATTTCACATCAAGTATAGCATAGCTGATTGAGGCATGGAAAATAATCTCACCCGAAAATTTTCTTTTTCAACGCGACTGCAGTTGGGGTCGCCGCTAACCCACCTTCACCGGTTTCACGCAAGGAACTTGGGAGTTGCACCCCGACACGACGCACGGCTTCGATCACTTCATCCGTTGGAATCACGGACAACATGCCTGCTAATGCCATGTCTGCTGAGATCATCGCTTGGCTGGCACCTAACGCATTGCGCTTAACACAAGGCACTTCGACTAAACCAGCGACTGGATCACACACCAAACCCATCATATTTTGTAACGTGATAGCAACAGCGGCACTGGCTTGTTCCACGCTGCCACCTTTGGCGATCACCAAAGCAGCTGCGGCCATGGCTGACGCCGAACCAACTTCCTCTTGACAACCACCTTCTGCGCCAGCGATGCCAGCATTGTTGGCGATCACGAGGCCAAAAGCCCCCGCCGTGAACAAAAAGTCGATTTGTTGATCACGCGTCATTTTCAAGCGATCACGCACTGCTGTGAGCACACCGGCTAATACCCCAGCCGAACCAGCAGTCGGGGTGGCGCAGATCAAGCCCATTTTGGCGTTGACTTCATTGACCGCTACCGCATTACGCACGGCTTCAAGGATCGGTTGCCCAGATAAAAAGTCCCCGGCTTCGAGATATTCATCCATTTTCTTGGCTTCGCCACCAGTTAAACCAGTCAACGAATGGACGCCAGCGACCCCTTCTTTGACGGATTGTTCCATCACTTCCAAGTTGCGGGCCATCAACTGGCGAATCTGTTCACGTGAGCGGGTGGTGTTGGCCATTTCTGTGGCGATCATCAATTCGGCAACTGATGGATAGTCATGACTTTGCGCGACTAATTCTTTAATGGAATAAAACATATTGTCTCCTTTTACTCAAAAAACGTGACGTTGACCATATGTGGCAAAGCCTTCAACTGGGCGAGAATTTCCGGTTGATAAGCATCCACTTCAATGATCATGATAGCCCGTTCGCCTTTTGCTTCGCGCGTCACCGTCATGGTGCCAATATTGATCTTATCCGCAGAGAAGATATTGGTCACTGCTGCGATCATCCCGGGCACATCATCATGAATGGTGATGTAAGTCGGCGTGCCCATGGACAGCGAAATCTTAAAGCCGTTGAGTTCTGTGATGCGGATATTGCCACCACCGATGGATTCGCCGAGCACAGACAGTTTATGATCGCCTTTTTGCAACACGATGCGCGCAGAGTTGGGGTGATCGACTTTGTCAGATTTCGGCACAAAAGTCACTTTAATGCCCGCTTCATGCGCCAATTTCAGTGAATCTGGCAATTGGGGATCATCTGGCGCCATACCGAGTAATCCACCGATAATCGCCACATCCGTCCCATGACCGCGATAGGTTTTGGCAAACGACTCATATAAGTACACATCGATTCGTTCCGGTGCTTCACCGAAAATATCACGCACGACTTTGCCAATGCGTGATGCCCCGGCAGTATGCGAGGAACTTGGGCCCACCATCACTGGACCGATAATATCAAAAACACTGTGAAAACGAATATCTGGCATAACTTTACTCCATTATTTTGATCTATTTGAATGACTAACGCTGTCCGGCATCGTAAGTGTTTCAGGCCCGCCATCAGGCGCCAGTGGTTTAACTCCGTTACAGTGATTTGAAATTGGGACTCCAGCTGGCCACCGGTACGTGGAG
>NZ_AZEU01000026.1 GCF_001435035.1 Lacticaseibacillus manihotivorans DSM 13343 = JCM 12514 | reverse complement strand
ACCTTTTGTGTTCCGTATTTCACGATTTTGTCGGCGAAGCCGCAATTAGCACAATGGTCGGGTTTGTAGGTGAGACTAGCGGGATAAACAAGAGATTCTTTTCCTTTGATGAGCTGAATGTGAGAATCTTCTAGAAAAGTGATATTGGGGTCTTTGATTTCAAGGGCATTTCGGATAGACTGACTAGTGAGGGACATTATTCAATTCCTTTCTTACTTACTCGCAAGGTTGGGCGGACACGAA
>NZ_AZEU01000226.1 GCF_001435035.1 Lacticaseibacillus manihotivorans DSM 13343 = JCM 12514 | reverse complement strand
ATGAGTCCTTTTTCTTGCACTTATCATCTTGCACTTAAATTGTAAATCAAAGTCATAAAAAATAGCCAGCTTCTTGTTTAGCAGATCGTTCTGCTTAGGAAGTTGACTACGTAACTTGTCGTTTTCATCTTTCAGATTCTTAATTCGTTGAACTGCTTGATGCGGAATAATCGGGCCCACCGCATTTACAATTGGCGTATCGAAATCTAGCTTTTCATCTGCCAATCCTAATTCGACAGCTTTATCAGCGTCCAGCCATGTTTCTTTGTCCATCAATGCTAAAAAGTCGTCGGCAGGTTTCCCAGTTTTTGCAGAGTACAGGCTTGCGATTGCACTATCTGTAGTTTGCAGCATGCCAGAAGCCGCATCCATCTCATGAGAGTTTCCGCTGGCGTCGCTTGACGCACGATGGATCATCATCTTTGCTCCTGGAGCCATCTGAACTTTGTTAGCACCCATGGCAACAATTGTTGCAGCAGAGTATGCGTTTGATACGATCTTTGCCGTTACATTGCCCTGATAGCTGCGCAAAGCATTGCAAACTTCTGTTGCTGGATCGACCTCGCCACCATCGGAGGCAATCTCAAGTGTGACATCAGAGCCATCGTCAGGTAGTACATCAGTAATATCTGAAGGTGATACTACCGTCATACCGAACCAATCACGATAGATTGGTGCAAAGTCGTTGCTTGTAATGTAGCCTTTAACCGGAATAATCACTTGTCATCACCTCCCTTCGTTGAGCTGGTAAGCGGTTTGAAATCAGGCAAGTTATCAGGCAAAAATCCAGATCGCGTAAGTATAAATTGTGCCTGTTCTGCACCTAGCACCCCAGACTTAGCAAGATTTGATACCTGATTGATAAGCGTCGAATCATCAACATCCAACATGTCTTTAATATCTAGCTCAAGGTCCGGTGCGTTCATCTTCAAGCGCAGCTCATCCACGATTGGATTTACATACGAGTTTAAGTTTGCCAGATATGTCGCCTTGATTTGGTCAATGTTGGAATGTTGGCTTTCAGTTGAAGTGCCGCCACCCAAAATATCGCTGGGCACACCAAAGGCCTTGGAGATTTGATCAGCAGAGTATGCTGAATTGTCAGCCAAGGCCTTAAATACATCAGTCTTCATTTCAAGCTGGGTATAATCGAACCCATCGGGTAAAACCATCAGGCGCCCGGAGTTATCACCAGTGTTGGCTTTCTCAAACTCTTCGCGGGCGGCTTCTAGGTCTTTACCATCGCTTAAATAGTTGCTGATTTTGAGCTGTCCGGCAGGATTAATCTGGTTTTCCATGGCACTCATGTTACTTTTAGAGGCTTTTTCATCAAGATTAAGAGCGTTTTGCAAGCTTTCTAAAGGCGAACGACCAATTAAATACCGATATTGTGGGTCTGGCATGAGCCTAAAATGAAGCATTTGGTCCTGTCTAAGCACCATTTGAGGACGATCATTGCTCGCTAAAACCGTATAGACGATGCCGGTATTGCCTGGCAAGTAGTTAATTTGGACGTCAGAGTTTGGAATATGCTCCAGATTTTGGCCAACTAATGGGATATAGTCGTTGCCCGACAAGCACAACTGCATCAACGCACCTTGCCAAAAAGAAAACCGGCCTATCAATCCGCTAGGGCTCTCAAGTCGGTTCAATGTTGCAGTATTTTCAGTTTTGAAGTGCGCCGAGGCAACATCGCTAGCAATACGGTTGATCACACTATAAACATTAGTGTTCTGCAAAGCGGACAGCGCCGAAACATAAGAAAGCTGCATGCCGCCAACCGTGGTCGTTAAAAACGCAGGATTGCTCGGATAGACCATGTTTTTGGCTTTACGTTTATTGAAGTTTCTAGGGGTTAGAAGTCCCATTTAGCCTCACCCCCTTTCTTTGTCCAAAATATAGGCAATCACACACAGCTCAATTCCGGAAACTAAGTAGCCAAGCACCAGATTGAAGGTGAATGCGGCCACTGAAATCAGCGCTAATCCGAAAACAAACACCAGTACTGTTCCCCAATTGCTGAAAAAATTATTAATTACTTTTGCCATTACTTACCACCTCCAAACATTGCCTTGAAAAAGTCACGCTTTCCCTGTGCGTCCAAATCATTCAATGGGTTATATCCCTCATCATGATAGTTTTCGAAATAGAACTTGGCCTGCGCATGAGCATTAATAAGCGCATCAGTCGTATCAATATGATCATTCGTGCGATTTTGACGATCAATCTTGACCGAACCGCCGCGATCTTCTACCAGTACAGCATTGTTTAACCCATCAATCAGCAGCGGATCGTTCAGCATCGAAATGTTGCCATTAATAAACAGATTCTGAAAGTCCTTAGTAGGCTCATTCAGCTTGAACGAGGTAGGAGGCAAAGGAAACCATTGCCACTGCGGTTGATAATTCTCCAGTTTCTTTTCGAGCCATTCACCGTGGTTTGGATCAGCAATGATGAATTTGACCTTGAGCCGATGTTGATTAACATAATCAACCAACCACTGGTAAACCTGATTGGTGTTGATTACGCCTGATGCAAGATTGGTGATGTCCACAAAGCCTTCTTTTTGAAGCTTCAAATAATCCAATCCGTCCTGCTTCGACTTGGCTTCGATTGTTTTTGCCTGCGCGAATGGGATAAAGCTGTGCTGCTGAACATGAAACATGTGTTTGTCATGATCAGTGTACGGATAAATGAAGCCAAAAGACGTATTATCATTTGTCTGTGACCCGTCAAACCCGATAAACACATCACGCCCGTTCACATCGAAGTGGTCAATAATACTGCGTTGAATGTTGTCTAGGGACAAATAGCTGTTCTGAAATCTCCGGCTCCACAGATTTAGTGACTTATTTACGAAGGTTTCAAGTGTTCCCTCACGTTCATTATCGTTGCGATCCTGATTAAGAGCCTTTTGAAGGTTGTCACGTTTACTCTTTGGCAGCTCAAGTAGATTAGGATTAGATTTTGCCCATGTTTCGGGTTCAAACACCTCATTCTCCGAGTCCTGAGCATAAATTACTTGGAATACGTTGTCAGCGTCTCGAACGGTGTCATGCTCAATGGCAGCCCTAGTTACGTCTTCGTCGTTCTTGAACTTGACTTTGATATCAGGATAAGCTGTTGAAATCTTGACGAACATTCGATTCTTGATGCCATTTTGACCGGATGTAATCTGTTTCAAGGTCTCATTTAGTGCCGGTCTTAAGTTACCAATTTCATCATAAACAGCAATTGCATTATGGAAACTATCAAAGCCACCTCCTTGTGAGGTACCCTTCCGGATCGTGTTCTTAGTGTTTTTTGCAATAACTTGTGTGGTTTGAGCTTCCACACCACGCTCTCTAGCATCATCTGCAAAGTCCGGCAGAGACAAAATCGTCTTTGCCTGCAAAGACAAGTCGTTGAACAGCTTGGTTGCGTGTTCACTATCATAGCTGGCTACTAACAAATCCTGTGATGTCGCATTCCAGCAGACTACAAAGTAATAAAAGTTGATTAGAATTGATGCTAGCCAAGTTTTACCCTGCTGGCGAGCAATTGAAATGTTAGACGTTGTGAATCGAGTGCCGTTATCTAGGGTTCGCCAACCAATCAAGCTATCAAGAATGAACGATTGCCATTTGAATGGTTGAATTGTTTTCGACGTGTCGTCCGGATTGGGCAGCAACCGTGAAAAGTATTCAATTGCGTTGACCATGTCGCAATTATATTGGTAAGGAAAATCATCATCGCCGATCCGCAGCAAATCATTTAAATGCCTAATACATGCCAGCTGAACATCTCTACCAGTCATGTATTTATTGCTGAACATAACGTCATAAGCGTATCTTGTTCCTGGATCGTGGTACTTATCAAACAGTTCTTGGTAATCTGATTGGTACGTCTTTACGTATCCGCGAATATCAGTTACACCGGTAAAATCAAACGTCTGCACCAAAACCAACCTCCTTCAATGGACTATTTTGCTTAGGCTTTTCTGGCTCTTCGACAATTATCTGACGTAATCCAGAATCAAATGTAAGGCCCAAGTCATGTCCCAACGACTTCATGTTCTTCACACAAGAGTCCATTTGAACCGCACCGGGGGAACGCTTTACTGCAACGTTATCGTTGTCATAAATCCACAGTCCCTGTTGTTCAATCAACTGCTCAGACTTAATGTAAAGTGAGTAATAACGGCAATACAGTTCAAGGCTTGGCTGGTCAATCTTTTTCAGGTAACCAAGTTTCTTGACTTCTGGAATAAGTGACTTCCACAATCGGCTTGCTTCGTCGTCAAGGTGAACAGGAGGCGTGTTCTGAATGTCCTTCATATCGTCGTTGCAATCAGAGCAACTTTTATCAGAATTTGCGGGTAAAATTGTCAATTTTGGGTGATTTTCGGGCACAAAAAACGCCTCCTTTCTATACTAAAATGGCTATGTTTCGAGATTTAAGGCTCAAAAAGTCTGAATTTTTTTGAAATTTGGCTTTGTGACAAATGGACACTGGTGTGTGAGGTTCCCCTTAAACAACATAGGCCCCCCTATTTTTGTGAGCGAGTACCCATTCGGAGATTTTGCTACGTGTCCACTTGGTTGAAACGTCAAGATTTTCAATTCTGGACTGTGACGTGTATATCTTTTCCTCAAGCTGTGTCTTCCAATAGTGGCATCCCTTACAGAGCACCCATAGGTTGTCATGATCTAAGCACTTTCTTCTGTCAATTCTCAAAGGCACGATGTGATCAGTGACTAGATAGCCAGACTTGTCATAGGTCTTGCCACAGCATGCACAAGTGAAGTAGGCATGAGCTTTAGCGTCACGTGCGGTGTGTTCCCATATCTTAGACTTATAGAATGCAGCAGACTCTTTGTCGCGCTTGTACTTGTCGTAATATGATGTGTCACGTTTAACATGCTTTGCAGTATCAGCGTAGCTAGGTTTATACAAGCCTGTATGTTCAGAACAATATGGGTTTGCTTGAGCATAAGGGATTACATTATTGCATCCAGGCTTGCGGCATACCTTCACGCGCATAGCCTAGTCCTCATGCAATCCAATGACGATTGCCAGCCCAATCCAGAATACGATCCAGATGATCCAAGCAATCAACGGTACGAATACCAGTAACCAACTCCATGCAATCAAGCCGAATAGCTTGGCCAGCACAAAGACTAGCGTCAGCAGCAATAAAAAGTAATACATGGGTTCTTCCTCCAATATTGAGACAACGTGCTTTAAATAGACGATTTGTTTATTCTTCCTATTGTATCTGTTCACCTGCTGAAATATAATGAACCCGTGCAACACGATTAGGTGTTGTTCACCCCTGACGTCCAGTTCCTTCACACGACGTATGCCCTTGGTCCCCCAACCGAGGGCTATTTGCTTGCATTATTTAATAATTCTGTGAGATAATGCCAAGTAAAGGGAGGTAATATCTATGAGCTTAGATGGTAAAATTGATAGCACTAAGGACAAAATCTCCGGTAAAGCAAAAGAAGTTGAAGGTAAAGTTACTGGTGATAAGGCCCGCGAAGCACAAGGCAAGGCTGAAGGCGTACTTGGCAAAGTAAAAGAAAAGTTAGACGATGCCAAAGATGCCGTTAAAGATACTGTTGATAATGTGAAAGAAAAACTTGATAAAGATTAGTCTTACGGCCGGCATTGCCGGCTATTTGTTTGCACTAAAATAGCACAGCTCCCGTAGGCCTGTGCCGTGTGTATGCTGAGGCCTTACCCCACGTACCTCAGCAACAATTCCTCCCGCCGCCACCAAACACATCGATGAACCGTCCACCTGCTGGCAATGAGTCAATGATTTGCTGTGCCTTTTGGCCTTTGTTGCCGACGTACGGCAGGCCGCGCATCCACTTTTCTGAATTTTTCAATTTTTTCCTCTTGCTTGCTAATGCGACAGATCATCGCCCACTCTTGGACGGTCATGTATCCGCAGCTAGTTTTTATCATCTTCGTGGGATCACCCCATTTAAATACAAATAAATAGCCGCCTCACCTAAGACGGCCAAGCGGTGGTGTCACACCGCAATATTAAATTGTGTCTAGCGGGTTTCCGAGCCACGTTAGAATGCACGCTATGAGAAATCAAGAGAGGCTGCACCTTCTAACTTAATAGTTTTGATGTAGCAAGCGTCGCGTGCTCGCGCAATGATCGGTAGCAGCTTGTCGCCAACTGCCGACCAGCAATAATCATTTTATTTTTATTTAGCCGTGATAAGCGGCTATGAGGCCGGCGGGATTTGAACCCACAGCATCGCTTTTGCGTTAATACGCTTGCAGATGATTCCAATAGCAGTTAAGCTTCGGCCTCTGTGCTGGCCGTTTATCGCTCCCTCAACGGACTGAGTGGCTTATAGCCGTAACAAGCGATACATCACATTGCGTTCTGGGTAACCTTTCGGACCCGAACTGCTCCGCGCCGGAATCGAACCGGCAGCCATTTACGACTTCCATATCGGAGCTACACCTACATAAGCGAGCGGGCGGAGTTGCACCGTCTTGTTTCAACATTGAGTAACCGGTATCAATGCCTTCCCTCATCTGTTGCTCGCATAATACGGTATTGGGTAATGTCAACCGCTCTGCCTTCTAGAAAGGCTCTAACCTATCAGACACGAATCCTAGATACTGCGCTAGGCCGCTAACGACAGATCTGTCATCCGGTATAAGCGTGTCTTCTTATACTGGCCATTGTTGTGTTGATGGGCGAGACCTACAGTCCCATCGTGCGTGGTCATAGACCCTTTGACTGCCAACAATAAATGGGCAATCCATTCGGAGGCTCAAACTCCTAGCGTCACATAATGCAATCGGCAGGCATCGAACCTGCATCGTGTTCACGTCGCGCTAACGTGCCGCTCTACTTTAAGCTACGATTGCACTCGGATTATCGCTACCCGAATCATTCAACACTATCATAATAACAGTGAATTTTATTCAAATGGTTACTACTTAGTTGCAATTTAATCACTTATAAGTTGCTTGCTCGTCTCATTTCTTAACACGATCAGCTCATGATTGGGGTAAGATTCGGCAAACTCGAACAATGCGGCTGTCTTTTGGCGTTTAGCAGTGCCAACGCTTCCAAGCCCCATACGTTCTGCTACCTGCCACATTTCTAGCTCCTCTGGCGTGCAGTAGCAAAAGTACAATAACCATTTGCTTTGAAACTTGCATAGCGCTAACGCGTTATCAATCACTCCAAGGTGTGCTTCTGCGTCTAGCACCTTATCCAGCCTAGCCACAAGGGCGGCTTCTGTACCATTTTGAAATGATTGAGCTTTTGGCATTCCGTCCATAGATGGTGACTTGAGATCAGTCAACGGGCGACCTGCCAAGCGCGCATAGTGTCGATATTCTTTTAGCTTCTGGCGAGCCTTATCACAACTAGCCTTTTCATCAATTTCTGGAAACAATGCCATCAGATCATCCACCCCTTGTGCTAGAATTAGTTTGTCGAGTTAATTCAGGCTGCCAGTAGGTGGCCTTTTTTCGTGTCTATTCATACGGATGCAAAGTCTTGTACACTAGCTCATCGATAGTCATCTTGCCCCCATGACGTTCCCGATCAGCTTCAATCTCTGCTTCACGCTTCATCACTTCGATGTGCTCAGTATTAGCCTCACGTGCCTGCATCATACGGCGATGCTTCTTCTTGATAGCTGACTTCTTTTTACCCATTCCGTTTCGCCTCCCGAGCTTTGGCAAGGCGGCGTGTTTGTAGCTCTGTTTGTTCAGGCGTTAGCTGGCGCTGTTTGCTGATTTGAACGTTTGCCCCTGTGATTGTGCCTACCAGATTTACAACGCGTCCTAGGCTGTCAAACTGCCGTACTGATGGAGTGACAAATTTCTCCCATTTCCGGATTTGAACGGGGTTGTTACTGGAAAAGTGCCAAGCACCATCCCAGCCTTGATAATTGATCACCGTTTCCTGTTCATCACGGGGTGCAACACTCACAATCGACTTAACCATTAGGCTTCACCGCCATCAATAAAATCAGTTTGCCCGCTTGCCGGCGTTACATCACGTGACAAAGCCCAACCGGCAATGTTGTCATAAAGGAACCAGGCATCACGAGTTTTCCCGGTAGCCACTCCGCCATAGACAAAATTAATGTAGTCCTCATCTTTGACTAGTTTCTTGACGTTCTCAAACTTCAGGGTGTACCCGTTTGGCATCCAAATAATCAAATCTTGTTTCATTTCAGTCATAATATTTGCCCTCCTAATAGGCTGTGGCATCTAGCCACGAATAATTTAAGTTGGTGCAGATTAACGGGTCATTGTCTTTGCGCTTCTTCGTCACGCTTTGCGCGATTGACTTAAAGTCGTGCTTGCGGACTACGACGGCTTCAACGGGGATGCCAAACTTGTGCAGGAACTCTGCAAATTTCTCTTTCGGCCCGCTATCAATGCCATACATGCCAAAGCTATTTTTGACGTCATACACGTGAATCACGGCGCCCTTAGCATCAAAAATTACGAAGTCTGGCGTGTAGCGAATCTGCCGCGCTTTTACTGGCATCGAGATCACTTTCAACGGTGCTAACTCGACCGTCGGATGCACGCGGAAATGAAAGCCTGAATTCTTAACGAATCGTGTGTAGAAGTCCGCTTCCTTTTGACTGTCGAACTTGTATCCGTCAAGGCAGACTTTAGTGCCACGTTTATTTAAAGCTGTTGGACTTGCCATGATACCTCCCAGGCTATGAATAGTATGACGGCAATCAACGATCATGCCACCAGTTGTAAATTAGCAAGACAGCAAACGCGGTGAAGCCAACGATTGCGAACCAGAACTTGAATCCAAGATAATCATATAAGTTCATTTCTATTCCTCCAGTAGCTCCGGGTTCGCATATACGTTGCCAACGACCACAGACTCTCCGGCCGCAATTTCGTTTTCCCAGGTGTACTTCGTCAACCCGTCAGACAATGCTTCGCAACCGTAGTGCATCCGGTGGCCATCTACTACTGGTCTCGGCCAAACAATAAAGCTCGCCCCAACAAATCCGACTTGACCCATGCACCGGCCTGGGTAAAATGCTTTGTCACTAGTATTAATGTCGCCATTGATGCAATCGAGCACATCGCCTTCGTATATTTCTCGCCCGTTCTTGTCTTTCAGGCCGGTAAACTGTTCGACAACATACCGATCATTATCCAAGAAACCCCCAAAGCAATCCTCGTCATAACAGGCGTTTTCACCATCGTCATACTTAACATGCCCACTCAGCGTGTCGTAGGCGTCTTGAATGCCATACAAGTAACACTCAGTTTCCTTATCCCACGCTCTGAACTTAATCTCTCTCATCTCGTACCTCCCCCGAAAACCGAATGAATGATCACTGCCAGCCACAGCCCGCATCCGATACAGATAGCCCAGCGATGCCAGCCTGCGGTTAGGCTGATACCGTTAATGGAAATGCTCCCACATAAGCACGCCAACACAACCGTAAACAGTACCAATGACCAGATACCCCAACAAAACGCCTGTGCATTACTCATTTCGCTCCTCCTTCTTCATCTCGTGCTTGATTGCTTCTGAAGCTTTAGACCACATTGCCCATACCACAATAATCGCAATCACACCCAAAACAACAAACCCGCCGAAAATGATCAACACTACCGCCTGCCAGCTCATTTCTTCGCCTCCGCGTCTTCAAAATGAACCTGATCAAGATAAGCTTTATGCAGTTGGCCGTTGTATTCGACCACCGCAACAGGCTCCATGACTTGACCAGCAGAATGACCACCGATTAATGGACTTTCACCCACAACCTTTGCGACCTGAAACACGCCATAAAACTTGGCGGGGATTTCCTTGTCTCCGCTGACTACATAGCACTTTCGAGTAATGTTCATTTCTCCGCCTCCATCTTGTCATCTAACATTCGATTAATGTCATCTGCCGCGTCAAATACCGGCTCCCACTCTTCCATGGTCGGGTCTTGCGGGTTTGCGTGATTGATCGCGACTTCTCTAATGAAGTCCAATCCTTGCATCATCCACTCCACATCGTCACGGGATATCTCGATATTTCCTGACTTACTCATTTCTCTGCCTCCAATTTCACGATTTCTCCTGTTTCCTCAACGCGCCAGGCACCTAGCACCCATGCACGAGCGAAGTCGTCACTGTGGTGAAGAACCCATCGAGACCGATCGCCTAAGACAGATTCTCCTATTGTGCTAAGCGCATCGCTAACACGCCATAACGGATCGATGATGCTAAACTTTCCATGAGCCTTAACCTCCTCGATGTACTCGCCAACCGTCAGCGGAATCACTGGTAGATCATCTGGCAAGGCTGAGGCGTAACGATCACGAATTTCAGCAATCGCAATTTCTCTTGTCGATTCGACGTCTCCGTGCTTGCCAACCCCCATCGTGAGCTGGCTATATCCCCATTCTCCTTCAATCTGTGTATCCATCTTTTTAAGGTTGGACAACGTTTCATCGAACACGTCCTGCTTCGTCTCATAGTTCAATCTAAGTCACCTCCAAAAATGTGTTTGCGTAATCTTGCGAGCTGTAGCCCATCGACATTGATTGATAGTCGATTTCATAGCAGATGTCCACTAGCGCCTTTTCGATAGCGTCATAACCGACTCCGCGGAATGGCCCGTCGCACAGCTTTATCAGACGGTTGGCCATCTCTAAGTCTTTGTCTCCGTGACATTCGTACGTCTCATAATCTCCCAGACGATTGGCAGAACCGATTAACTGCTTGATCTTATCTTCGGCAGATTTTCCGGCCGGGTTGGTATCCATCATCAAGTACTGGACGATACTACCCAGGCTTTCAGCCCGAGCATTGTGGCCGATCGCATGAAATCCGATGCCAAGACTTTTAGCAGCAGAAGCGGTCGCTGCTCGCCACGCACGTGTTTCTGGGGTTCTACTCATCGCGATACCTCCTTATCTGCTTCCACTGGCACCAGCGTAAAGATGTCGCTGTCAAAGTGATACTTCTTGAGCTCGGCACGGGTGAACTGAGTCCAGTCACTATCGAACGCTGCTGGATTCGGATTCTCTGGAAACACCTGACCATTGATGTGCTTGCAGAAGTAGTAACCATTAAAGCCCCAGCTTTCCGGTGCTTTTACATACCACTTAGCTTCCGGCTCAGCTTCCCAGCCGTAGCGGTAAGCGTCTGCGAGAATGCCGATGCGATGTTCGCGATCATGGAGCATCCACACTCTTGTCACGCGTAGTTCCTCCGAATCAATCACGTCGTGTAGGTAGTCGAGTAGATCAATATCCTCGGCCTGATAATCGTCGAGTTCTTCCCCGACCTCGCGCGGTAGGTTGACTTTTTGTTCCTCAACGAGCGTTACCACGTGAGCTTTACGCCCCATGCTTTGAGCCTCAGCATAGCTCTTATCCTTGAATAGCGTGGGGTTATTGGAGTACCAAATTCCCATTTTCGTGCCGTCTAATGACATCCATTCGCCTTCATCATTCTTCACTGCGTACAGCTTCGCTTTATCTGTCATGCTTGCTTCCTCCTCTTATTGTGCGCCAACAGATTTAACGGCCTGATCGGAATACTCCCGGACACTTTGCACATCGAGGATTGCTTGGGATAAGTTGTTGTTGTCCTGCTTGGCCGCCTCCAGTTGGGCATTTAGGTTATTGATGGTCTGTTGCTTGGCGTTAACTTCTGCTTGTTTCTGGGCCACCGCCTGTTGTCCCTCGGCAATCTTCTGCTGGATTTGAGCATCTTTGCTTGCCATGTCACCATCGTATTGCTTTTTGAGCGCCGTGTATTGGGCCTGCGCATCGGACAGTTGGTGTTTCAGGTCGGCGAGGCTGGATTGCGAGGAATTAATTTTCGCCGCCAGCTTGTCGATGTTCTTCTTGGTTTCTACGATGTTTTGATGCCCCTGCCACACGTTGTCAGCCACCGCTGTCGCACCTGCCCCAAACATAAGCCCTGCCAATACCGTTGCCGTTAATGTCAATTTCTTATTCATGATTATTTCTCCTCTTTCGCTTCCCACACCGCAATAATTCGCACAAATTAAAGCATCACAAGCGCCATAAGCAAGCCCGTGATAGGTAACGCCAAGCCAGTGAAAAACACCATGTAGAGCGCTACAATGACGATCAAGACCATTGCGATAATCAATAAAATCGTTTCTAAAGATTTCATTTGTAGTCCTCCGGTCCCAGTGGGCTGATTAATTTTTCGTAAGTGATCCCCATGACTTGAGCGGCTTTGGCGAGGGCCGGGATTGTTAGTTTCCGGCTGTCGTCCACCATGAAGCTGTTGAATGTCGAGTATTTCGCAAGAATTTCATCTGAGAAGTCCTTGCGTGTAATCTCATGATCATCTAAATAGTTCTGAATCCGTGCTCTTGCATAATCAAACTTGAGGCCACTCTTTGTAGCTGGCATTGGTTTCAGTCCTTTCAACTTTCTCTGATTTTCATTACATACTTGCGCCAACGCTTGCGAATCCCGTGTAACCAATCTCTGACCCCTGCCGGCATATAATTCATGACAGGCTCAATCGTCGGCCCATACTTCTTCTCAAATTCAGCAACGTCTAAGGCGTCTAGTTGGGACACATAGGCCTCTTCGTAATATTTCTGCTTACCCGTGGCTTTGGCCTGATCCAGATACATCTTGGCTTCTTCGAGGTTAGCCATGACCAGCATCGTGTATTTGAAGCCACCCTCAAGCATGTATCCATCAAACTCGCGAAAATTCATCGTTGGATTAGCCATAAGCAACTCCAAAGCGCATGTGCTCAGCGTCGAAAGTCATGTTAATGTCGGTTAGTTCGCCCTCGCGGTTCTTCTGAATTGAGAAAATGACTGAACGAATCTTTTCATGTGCTTGGCTGCGGTCTTCGTTGTATAGAAAACCAACCGCGTTACTATCTTGCTCAATTGATCCAGATTCGCGTAGATCACTAAGCATCGGTCGCTGACTTTGGCGCTGTTCGATATTGCGGCTTAATTGGCTCAAAAGTAGGATTGGAATATTGAGCTCATTAGTCAGCACTTTCAGTTCGCGAGTGATTTGCTCAATTTGCAATCGCCGGTCTGACTGTCGCGGCACTGTGATCAAGCCAAGATAATCAACAACTGCTAGATACTGGCCCTTTGCACTTGCCGTACGCTGTCGAATAACTTTCTCGATTTGCTGTAAGGTTGTCACACGATCCCACAGCCGCAAGTCATAACCACTTAGAATCGTCCCTGCCGTGCGTACATCGCTCTTTTGCTTGTTAGATAATGAAGTGTCAGGGCTAATCATTAAGCGCCCTTCAAGGCCCAAATATGAGCTAATCAAGCGGTTATAGTTTTGTGCATTGGTCATTTCAAGGCTGAAAAGGTCAACACTAATTTTCGGTTGCTTCTCCAATGCTTTGAGAATGAGATTGATGGCAAATGCTGACTTACCGACGCCAGGGCGAGCACCAACAGTGATCAAACGACCAGGCATAAGCCCACCGCCAAAAGCTGTGTTAATCGGTGCATAGGTCTTGATGCCATCATCTCTATGAGTATCTAGCCGTTTATCCATGTCCTGCGCTAATTCAGCCATTGTTGTTTCATTAACATCGCCGTCGTTTGACATGCTATCCTGTGCAGTCTGCATCATTGTGTCAAGATTAGACTCGCTTGGGTTATCAGCATAAGCTTTAGCAGCGGCTTTCATCTGATCACGGTAGTAACTACGCCGTAACGCTTTTACCCATGATCCAAACTGCTTAATGTCCATGAGATTACCATTGATAATCAGCTCCCACTCATCAAGGCTAAGCAAGTCAGGGTGAGCAAGGTCAAGCCTTGAGCGCAACTCGACATAGTTCATGTCACCTGCTTCTTCTTGCTTATTGATGAAGTTCATCAAGATTATTAGCCGTTTATCTCGCATCCAATTAGGATCAATCCATTCCGATTTGGTCAACTCTGGCTTTTGCGTGACGCAGTATAAAACGTGCCAGATGGGGTTGTTGGGGTTGTAAGCCATTAAGCATCGTCCTCTCTTCGTTTGTTGTATTCATCAATTGCGGCGCGAATCTCATCAGGTGTTGCTGGTGCGCCCTCATCTTTTGCCATCGCGATAATCTCATCGATACTACTACCGGTCTGATACGCGCTGACGGCATACTCAGCGGCGGAAAACGTGTGTGAAGTTTCTAAAGGCGGTTGTTCAGGGACAAAGCCCCCTTGTTGATTCATCTTCGCAGTTAACTGATCAAATTTTTCTCGCAACTTTTTCGCGCTCAAGATATTGGCACTCCAAAAGCTGTCATTCTGCGACCATTGGATAAGAGTGCCAATATCTTTCCATGATCGGTTATCACGCTCATGCATCAGTCGGAAAACATCAGCCCACTTCTGCAAGTCCTGTTGCTTCGCCTTGGGATTATTACGTTGGATCAGCTCCCACAACTTGGTTGCCGCGCGAAGCTCCTTAGACTGTTCGTCGTAAGTCCGTTTTGTGGACTTGTGACTAGAAGGTTCTTTCTTAGAGTTATTAGAGTTCTTTACTGTGTCCGCTAGCTGTCCGCTTGCTGTCGGGTACATGTCCGCTAGTTGTCCGCCCGGCTGGTACGCATCATAGTTGAGCACAGTAATGACGCTGTATTTGGGGTTTGATGAGATGTCCACCATTTGCAAATCTCGAAATTTGTTCAACCAACGATTGATAGAAGTGGGTGACAGTTGATGTTCACGTCTGGCGCCTTTGTTGTACTCGGATGCCAGCGCGAAGCGGCCTGTGATGAATTGACCCCTGTCCACCTGTATCTCCTGACCGTTGAATAAAATCCGGTTTGTCGTGAAGTTTGCTTTGAATAGGCACAGCATCCAAAGCTTCAAAACAAACGGATTTGCCCAGACAAACGAGGTCTGCACTTTGCGCTGTACTGCTATCCATCCCCCGTCTGCCATGTGCTCACCTCTACTTCCATTCGATTACGACCCGAAAGCCTAACACCTTGCCTAAAGCGTTCAGGGTTTTCATCTTTGCGTTGCGTGTTGTTGTTTCGATTGTGCAGATAGTTGACTGGGGCACGCCGGCCTTATCTGACAGTTCTGATTGCGACAAGCCTAGCGCCAAACGACGATTTCTAATCTCATATCCTGGCATAGTTATTCACGCTTACTTTTAGTAATTAAAACGGCAAATCATCATCGCTAACGTCAATAGGTTGCCCGTCGTTGGCGAATGGATCACTGGTATTTGTGCTTGATTGCTTGCCACCAAAGACACCGTCGGTCACGTTGCTTTGTGCTGGACGCTTAATGCCATCTGGCTTGCTGCCGTCTTTGTCTAACTCGTTGAATCCAAAGACGTTCAGATAAATCTTGCCTTTGTTATTCGGCTTGCCCCATTCAGTGGTGACGTTGAGCTTCTTGCCACTGATTCCCTTGGCAAATGTTTCAATATCAGGAATCTTCGTGCCTTTCTTGACGCCCATAGCCACAAGCATTGTGTTGAAACGAGTTTCAGACTTCTTTTCCGTGTCTGTTGAAGTTTCATCCCAAACCAGATTCTGGAAACGAATTTGAGCGCCTTTGTAGGCACCATCTAAGACGGTGTAATCGATGCTAACCATCTCGTTACCCGACTGCGCCCGCTTCACTTCCGCCTTTGCTACGACCACGTTGTAAGTGCCTGATTCTTCAACGAAACTCCCGAATGTGTTGTCGGGATCAACAGTAAATCCAAATGCCATGATTAATTACCTTCCTTTTCTTCTGTACTTGGGTCTAACAGTTCATCGGCTGGAAACTCCAACCGGTCATCAATTCGGTTCTTGCCGTGATCACCTTGTTCAGTGTCACAGTTGATGGTGCGAACACCACCCTGTTTGTAAATGCGACCAACAAAGTCAAACGATGCAGTGAATCCAGAGAATGCGCCGAAATTCATGGCTGGCTCGAAGCCTGTACCATCTTTCTGATCGGCTTGGTGTGCCGTCGCATACACGGTCATACCGGATTCGCGCAAATAGGTGCCAAACTTGCGAAACCACATTTGCATGTCACGATAGTTGGCTCGACCATCATTAGACGCCACCGTGTTGTCTAGCACCCAATCATGCAGAGCGTTGACACAATCGAAACAGATAGCCTGATATTTGCCACCGTCGATAGCCTTGGCCGTTGAGCGTTCCACCAGCTTGCGAATATTGGGTCCATCTGACTGCTCAAATACTAGTGCATCGATGTTGTCATCGGGCCTGATCGGGTTGGTTGACTGGTCAAAGCTGAACAGCATCTTGTGACCTGGAAACTTGCGAAACAGTGACGTCTTACCAGTGCCGCCATCGCCATAGATGAAATACATGTGCGGCGTAATTGGTAACTTTCCCGATGGATAATACTTCATTCGTGACCACCCTCTGACCAAAAGTCATAGCCCTTGAGCCGCATGTAGTTGGCAACGTCTTGAGCTTGGGCAAATGTGCCATTCATACCGAAGTGATAGTCGGTAACTACATCAGCCGCGCTCTTAGGCGTTTCGGTGACAACCTCACCCGTTTCAGCATCAATAGTCTTATCGCCTACCTGTTGCTGTTTTGCCTTGGCGATGGCTTCCTCAGCTTCCTTACGTTTGGCTTCTTGCTCGGCCTTGAGATCACGCTCATCAGCCGCTTTGGCGATGCCATCTTTGATGCGGTCAATTGATACACCCTCATCGACTTGCACAAGCCAGCCACTAGGGTCGATGTTGTTGACCTTGGCATACATTCCAACGAGTTCGCGTTCAGTGGCGATACGCTTGCGTTCAGCAATCACACCATCTGCTGCGGCCGCCATCTGCTTCAAACGCTCAATTTTGGACAGTTGTGTGCCAAACCAAGCGTCTTGCATTTCGACGTCATCAGGCTTGAGGTTGCGAGCTTCCAAAATATCGTTGAGGTCTTTCTTAGCCATTACACGGCGCTCACGCTTAGCTTCTTCGGCATACTGATCGAGTGCATCCTTGATAGGCTGCTTAGCAGCTTCCAGCGACGCCTTGAGCTTGTCTGTGGACGCCTTGAACGCGTTGTACGGCTCGTTGTACTCTTTCTTGATAGCCTTGCGAAAGTCCTCAATTTGCTTGATAGCGGCGTTTAATTCGGCCTGTGACTTGCGAGCCTCAGTCGTGGTGTCATCAGTGACGACCATGCCTTTATACTTATCAGCAAGCACGGTCACTGACTTAGCCAGGTCATCGAAATTGCTGATTTCGAGCTTAGCCGGTTGATAAATCGGTTTAATGTCTAACATGTGCTATACTCTCCTTGTTGAATGAGTTTTACCCAGTCACTGGTTGCCCCCAGTGGCTTATTTTTGTTGTTCTGGCCAGTGAATCCAAAGCCCGTCGCCAACGTCGTCGACATCTAGCCCAATTTCCACTAGCATTTGGCATTCGTCTGGCGTCCAATCATGTACCGTGATTTCGCGGCGGCCGTTATAAGATGCCCATTGAATTGCTTCGATGATATTGTGGAAGTGGTCCTGTGCCAGCCGTTGTTTGACGTTCTTGTCCAGCTGTTCAAGTGTTAAGCCTTCATCGTTTAAACTCATTTGCTCGCCTCCTCTCGCAGCTCTAAGCGACGGCGACGGTTAACGCGTGACAAGTGATCTAATCCGAAACGTTTACCATCGCGAATGATGGCTAACGCAATGCGGTTATGCTGGTCAAGCAAAGCCAACATGCGAATTTCGTCTTGACGTTCATCGAGACACGCGCGTGTTTGAAAGTAATTAGCAAAATGTTTATAAACTGTGTTCATTGATAGCCTCCTTAGCGTTTTGATAGCCGGTGATTTTGCCAGCGTTTAAATTACGATCACGTTTGGTATAATTCGAATTATCGGTAATTACTTCGCCGTGACGTTTCGCCCACGCAATCAACCGGTTAATTCGACGCGGATGAGCTTCTGCTTCGTTATAAGCAAGCAACATTCCATCGGCATAAGCTTGTGATGCAATTGCGCGCGGGTCTTGAAAGATTGTGGCTCTAAGCGTGGAGAACGTTTTTGCAGTCATTATTCAACCTCAAAGCAATTCTTCAACCCGCCCATAACGCTTGCCGCAACTGCTAAAAACCAGATAGCGCCAATAATCTCTAAAACCATTAACATAACTAACTCCTTTAGCAAACATAACGATGTGTGAGAGCCTCATTTGCTGATTGCAATTAAGTGATTGATGTCTGCTTTGCGAAAATAGAGTTTCTTACCAACGCGCTTACACGGAAGTCCGTGCTTACGCAAAATTTCTAGTGTTGACTTGGTGCCTTGCAAATACTGGATGGCGTGCTCTTTGTCGAGCCATTCAGCCGACATAATCACTAGCTCATCTTGTATGATCGAACGGATAATTTTTCCAAGAGCTTTAGCTAGTAGCGATTCCGCCATCCCAATCACCTTCTTTCTTTTGGCCTCCCCTCGGCGGATAATGAAGCCCGGAAGGAGGTGATAATATGAATCCAGACAAAATTGATGCTGCCGTTCAAAAGGCTGTAGACTCGCTTTATGCTGAACTGAATGTAACGATTAGCGCTACTGATATTAGTGAAGCGATTGGTAAATCTAACGAGGATGCCAAGAGCTTTGCTGTGCTATTGGTTCAAAAGACGTTGCATGAATTGCTTGACTCTGAGAAATAAAGTCTTGTGTTTGATTTCAACGTGGGTTTTTATTTCTGACCGTTTGATTGGATCCGCCCGATCAAACGGTTTTTTTTCGTCCTTGTTATCATTCACTCTTTCTTTCATTTGGATACCTCCATTTCACCGGTTAGGAAACCATTAATGAAGTGTTGTTGGCCGTCGCCAGTGACTTTCGTCGTCTTGGTAGTGACGTTCACGCCGTTTCCGTCAAGATGTGTCGATTCCTTAATCTCGAACCAACCGGCATCCATCGACTTCTGTGTTGGCGTGTTCCAGTCGCTACCTTTGCGTGCAATCAGATAGCCGTGATTACGTAACCAAGCAAACAAACGATTCTGGCCAATGATGATGCCGTTTTGTCGCAAGATTTTGGCAAGTGATCCGATCAGAATACTTGTGGTGCTCGCTGACACCGCGTCTGCAAATAGTACTTTCGGTTTCATCGCCTTGTTATCAGCCGTGAGTGCCGCTGTCTTGGCCTGCTCGTCCTTGAGCTGTGTTGCTAGCCGGATAATGAAGTCTGGATTGGTCAGCGTCTTCTCAATCGTCTCAGGCGTCATGTAAGCACCATGCTTACGGATCGATGGAAGGACTTCATGAGTGACCCAACGGTTGAAACGTTTGGCCGCTGGTTTTCGACTAGCACCAATCAGCTTGTATAGCCCCGGTTCGCTAATGAAATTTGCGCTACCCTGACGACCTAGATTAAATCTAGTCCGTTCGTCGTCGTCTAAAGGTTTGATAGCATCAGACGGGTTCTTAATTCCTAAAGCATCTGTCACATCGACAGCGGCAAACCAGATAATGCCATTGGAGCTGACAGTCCGAACTTGGTTATCCTCGAACTGAAATAGTTGTAGTTCGTTCATTGCTATGCCTCCTTACTTCAATCCCATGTAATCCTTGACCTTTTCCAAGTTCGTATCTGCGGCCGGGCCAGCAGTCATCCCTTTTAACAATTGACGAAGATACTGGCTTGACCATCCGAAGTGGTCAGCTACTTCTTTTTGGCTCATTTCTTTGTCAATGAGCCGCTTCTTGAAACGTTTCTCAATCAGCGTCATTCCTAGGTTCACCTACTTCCTTTTTTTAATTGAAGATTTCAGCTATAAAGTTGTTGACCTTTAATTACGAATGTCGTAATATCAAGGCATAGTTAAAGAAGCAAAGAACTACTTAAAATCCCCGTCTGCCAACGGTTTTATAGGTTCTATTTGTTCGCTTGTGTAACTGAATAACTTAGCTGATGTCTAAACTATAACGATGTTCGTAATTTTAGTCAAGCATTTTTACGAACTTAATTATTAAAAAACATCAGTAAATTGGAGAACTCAACCATGACACTGATAGACGAAGTAAAAAAATACGCACGGATTCGCGGCATGAACCTGAAAGAGGTTGCTACAAAATCTGGGCTTAGTGAAAATGCCATTTACGGATGGAAAAATCATAAACCAGCTATGGCCACCGTTATGCTTGTTGCTAACACGCTGGGAACAACATATGAAGAATTGACCGGAGAAAAGCAGGAGAATGAACCAACTAAAATTGACCTCAAAGCGGCTTCTGAGGATCCAGACACGATAATGTCGTGGAATGGCCGGCCTATCCCACCCGAAGAAATGGAAATGATTCGGCGTATCTTGGATGGGGGTAAATAGATGACTGTAAGTCTTGACCCTTTGCTGTCCTTTGCCTTCGACCATCACATAAACGTCGATGCTGGCACTCACGCACCTGATTGGATTCCATTGGCTATTCCGTCACAAAGACTAGTTTTCATGAACCTTGGATGGGCTCGAAAGCAAGAAATTCCATTGCAGTTTGCGCATGAATTTAGCCACGTACTCGCAGATGGTACAGATAACGTGCAATACACGCGCACACCAACAGACCCCGAGGAAGCTGCAGCCACTCGTGGGGCGATTGATATTTTGGTTGAGTGTTATGTACCAAACGATACGCCCCAGTCAATGTTTAACGTCGCCGACTTTGTTAATGAGTTTATGATTCCGATGGGTTACGAAGAAAACGTTTGGCGCGCTGCCAAGCGACTTCTACCAGCAGAATAATCAATCATCCAGACGCGGATCGACGTAAAAAGCTTGGGGTTGGTTTTAGGGGGACTCATGAAAAAATTCGTATTATCAATCTTTGCAGTGCTATCGGTGTTATTCACACTTACAGCTTGCGGTCAGAAGCAGGCCGACTACTCTAGTGCAGCCAAAGCATAATGACTATACATAGTCTTGTCCAGTGGAGGCCGTATAAATGGCAACAAAAAAAGTTAATAAAGTACTGATTACTTTGATGTGAACCCCCAGGTTTGGACAATAATCCAAATCTGGGGGTTTTCTTATGGT
>NZ_AZEU01000225.1 GCF_001435035.1 Lacticaseibacillus manihotivorans DSM 13343 = JCM 12514 | reverse complement strand
GTTCATCTCACGGTGTCGTGCCATGGGGTGGCTAACTTGTTCTTGCAATTTGCGGTAATAATTTTTCACCATTATCAAGCATGAGCTTATAATCGGTACGTGCAGTACCATTACCGCCAGATTTTGAAGGGTTATTTTTCAAAGAATCCCGAATGCTATCATCTATTTGTTCCTCTTCAGACGCAATCATCTTCCAACCCAGGTCGCGTATTTGATCATCTGCCCATTGCTTTACAGCAGTCTCGATTGCTTTAACCATTATGCCGCCACCTTTCCGGTGACAACGAAAAAGAGCCCATCAGCGTTATTAGTTGGTGAACTCTTAAAAAAAGACTTGACAAATAAGCTGATGACGAAACAATCAGCTGGTTCCTGGTTCCTGGTTCCTGGTTCCTGGTTCCTGGTTCCTGGTTCCTGGTTC
>NZ_AZEU01000224.1 GCF_001435035.1 Lacticaseibacillus manihotivorans DSM 13343 = JCM 12514 | reverse complement strand
GACAAAATAAAAAGGGCACCACGAGGCTACCCATGCTATGCTCTAAGCGACCAAACCAAAAGCTAACGAGGTAATCTATGATGTCCCAGTTCAATCCTACTCTGTCTGTTCTTGGAATTCCAGATACAAATATTCATGTTTCGGATGTACGCGATGAATACCGCGGTAAAGGCACTCGTCAGCGCAAAGAACATATCATCGTTGCGAAATTAACGTATACACTCACGCGTTGTCCTCTGTGTGGAATGGACGCTTTGCGTCCTTATGGCTTTAAGGCAACTCACATCCACGTGCAAGGTGCTACAGATATTCCAACAGTCATCGATTTGGATAAACAACGATGGCTATGTGCTAACTGTCACCACTCAACGATGGCGACCACACCACTTGTAGAACCTAACCATTCAATCGCTAAGGGTGTTCAAATGCGCATTGTCGAGCTCGCACGCCTACGTCTTCCTAAGAAGACAATCGCATCCATCATTGGTATTTCACCGACGACAGTTCAACGTACGCTTAATGCCAAAATCAAATACCACGCAGCCAGAACATTACCGATCAACCTCTCCTTTGATGAGTTCAGATCGACGGGTAATATGATGTCCTTCATTTGTATTGATGGTGATACTCATAAGTTGGTAAGTCTACTTGGCGACCGTTTAAATAAGACCATCAAAGACTTCTTTATCTCGCACTATAGTTTAGAGGAGCGTAGCGCCGTGCGCACAATTACAATGGATATGAACGCCGCCTACCAACTCTTCATCAAAGAAGTGTTTCCAAACGCTCAAATCATCATTGATCGTTTTCATATCGTTCAGCTCCTTGGACGCGCCTTAGATCAGGAACGTATCACAACACTCAAGCAAATCAAAGATCATCATTTGCGCACCTATAAGGTGCTCAAGTCTCAGTGGCGACTCTTTCATAAGGCTGAACCAAACGCTCAACGTGTCCGGTACTTCTTCGGCCTGAACGAATATATGACCGAACAAAACGCCATCGATATCGCACTTGATGAATATCCTCAATTCAAACAGGTATACGACCTGTACCTAGCGTTACACGAGGCACTGATGAATCACAATACACGGAAGCTCTGGCAACTCATTGATACTTATCAACCAAGTGGAACAGCTATGGATACCGCAATTGCCACACTCAAGCAAAATCGTCGAGGCGTTCTAGCAGCGACGGCCAGTCCAAGATCCAACGGTCCAATCGAAGGCATCAACCGGATGATCAAATCTCTCAAACGTTCCTGCTTTGGTTTCAAAAATCAAACCAACTTCTTCAATCGCATCTATCAATTAGCTGCTTAAGATAACAAAAAGACCTCCAATCATGGAGATCTTCC